>JAVBKP010000151.1:0-24841 GCA_031553975.1 Anaerovoracaceae bacterium
AGTATGATTATATATAAAACAAAAACAGAATATAATAAAATATTTTGCAATGTTTTGTTATTCTTTGTCATTAAGAATATGCCTACATCTTTCCAATGGTAGCAGTTAACAGTTTTATGAACTTCTCTGCACCTTTTTTGCCCATTTCCATCACTTCTTCGTGGTTGGTAGGACCGTTGGTATGGATGCAAGTCATATTGGTAATACAAGATATACCTAGGACTTTCATACCACAGTTAACAGCAACAGCTGTTTCTCCCACAGTTGACATGCCAACAACATCCGCTCCTAGTGCAGCGTAGGCTCTCACTTCAGCAGCTGTTTCATAGGTAGGCCCCTGCCAGAATCCGTATACGCCTTTTTGTACTTTGATGTCTAGCTCAGATGCAGTTGCCTCAGCAAGTGCTACATATTCAGGCCAGTATGCTTTGCTCATATCTGTAAAGCGAGGACCAAACTCATCTAGGTGAGCGCCCCTGAGTGGGGATGGACAAAAGTTAGCAAGATGGTCTTCAATGATCATAAGATCACCAGCTTTGAAGTGCTTATTCACACCACCGCAAGCATTGGTAAGGACAATACTTTCCACGCCCAACTTAGAGAAAATTCTAATTGGGAAAGTCAGGGTTTGCGTATCATAGCCTTCATAATAATGATAACGTCCTTGCATGGCTATAACAACCTTGCCATTTAGCTCTCCAATGAAAAGCTTGCCACCGTGACCTGCTACTGTAGGTTTTGGGAAGTGAGGAATCTCTTCAAAAGGAATAATTGTAGCATTCTGAATCTGATTGGCAAAGTCACCAAGGCCAGAACCAAGGACAATAGCCACTGTAGGTGGGGTGCTAATCTTTTGGTTAATAAAATCATAGGCCTCATTGATAGCTTTCATCATAGCCTCTTTGCTCATGTAATCTAAATTTCCGTAATTCATTGTTATCCTCCAATAATATAATTTTATCTAATAAATATTTTAACTGGTTTTATCCAGCGTTAAACTTTTTTTAATCTGCTAGCCGCCACAAAATTGAGGACTGCAAGCAGGATGCCGCCTAAGAAAACATATATGTATCCAGTGGCTCCATTGGTGTACCAAATATAGCCCGCAAGCAAGGGTATAAACATAGAAATTATATGGTCAATGCTTTGCCCCATGGACAAAGTCTTGGATACATCATTTTGGGTGATGGCGATTTTTCTCACATACGCCGCCCGTGCCATACTGGCCGATAGTAGTAGGTTATCAAGAACATAACAAGATGATGCGATGATAAAGGCAATGTCTGGTGAAAATAAAGTCTTTGAAAAGGCAAATCCAACGCAGGCCACAGCCATTAAAACTGCTTCTGCCTGAAGGGCAAACTTTGATCCGAATGTATCTATTATACCGCCTAGCCATGGCTTGAAGAAAATATTCACTGTGCAAACAATAAAAAACAACAAGGTCATAGTACTAACTGGTTGGTCAAATATATCAATGATCAGCCACGGCACGAATGTGATAGTAATTTGCTTTCTAGCACCATTGATGATGCAGAGTATGTAATACAAACGATACTCTTTCCGAAAAACAAAACGCTGTTTTTGCTTTTCAATATGATTTTCGTTGATAAACAAAAAGAGTACACCGGACAAGAACATAGCCAGTGCGCCAGCGGTAAATGCCCACTGGGAGGGAATGTCAAATATCTTATACAAAAGATAGAGGACGGCACTTGCTATAATAACCGAAAGACTGCCAAGCCCTTGAACCTGTCCAAGTCTCTTGCCAAAATTTTCACCCTTGGCAAAACTCATGGCCAAACTGCTTTGCAGTGGCAAGTAAAGATGTTGCCCCACACTATATACAACGAGAAACATAACGATAATGCCGTAGCTACCCTGGGTAGTATTGCCAAAGAGCAAAAGCCCCACACCACCTAGCATATTCGCCAGTGCTGCGATACGAATATCACCAAGAGCATTTAGCATACCAAACATAACCACAGTCAGTAGACCAGGCAATTCTCTAGGGGTCTCTAGGATCGAACGCTTCATTACGTCAAAACCAAGATCATGAAGCCTGTTAGCCATAGAAGAGCTATCCACTGCTTGGGTGATGCCTAGCAGGATGCTGATTATGAGAAAGATAAGTAAATCCTTTGGAATAGATCGTCCAAATAGTTGAATCATTTTTGTTTGTTTTTCTTGGTTATTCATGAAAAGAACCTTTCCTAGTCGTTTTTATGTTGAGAGAAGATGGAAATCGGATCAGGCCCTCTGCTGATACTGCGCTTAATATATAATAGCCCATCGTCCTTGGTGTGCATATGCCAACGTACCATGACGATTTTACCGTCGATGATTTCGATACAGTTAAGACCACGAGGGTGAATGCAGCAACCAGTGTTGAAATAAGAAGCTTCGCCTTTGGCAGGGAATTTTGCCCGATGAGTATGTCCGCAAAGGAGCATAATCCCATGTTGACGATTCCAGCGGGTATATTTTTTTTCTATTTTATGACGTTTTTCACGACTTTTGGCAGGGCTGGCCATATAGTTAACACCCATAATGTGTAAGAACCGCCAGAAAAATCGTATAGAAAACTTGGACAAAAAATAGCCTTGATGATTGAAAAAGTCCCCTTGGTGGCCGTGGACAGCAAAAATCCGCTGACCAGAGTGGGCATGCTCTAGTATGATGGCCTCCCTAACCTCTAGGTCAGGAAACAAGGTGAATTCCTCATCAGAATATTCATCAATGACAACAGAATAATATTTTTTCACAAAGTTCGGATCCGCCAGTTGCATATTGTGGTTGCCAAAGAGCATAATCATGCGCTTGGCCATGTGGAAATTCCGCAGCATTTGAAATATATCTGCATGAGCAGAATAGATATGCTGAAACTTTGAATGTTCTAGCAACTCATCACCATCACCTAACTCCACATATGTGAAATTGGATTTGTAATAATACTCCAATGCGTGGTAATAAATATTGCGGTTACGAGCAAAGTCATCAGACAGGCTGTTATCACCTCGATGAACATCACTAAAAAACACATACCTGGATGTGTTATCAAAATACCGTATATCTGCTTTTCTATAAACCTCGTCTAAGATTCTCTCAGTGAACATGTATACCAAATTCCTTCTTTTATATTAATGATAGTATCTATGATATGCAAAATAATTATGCTACTAAAGGAGTATATCATAAGTATGCAAAATTTTCTCTACTAATTCCCGCACAAAATTGTTAATTGCCAAACTATTAGAATGACCATCTTCAGATAAAATCAAGTAGCCACTGTGGTAGGTTGGGAGATGGGAGAGCGCATGGGATAAATCAAATGGTACTAAATCAACATAAGAAATTGTATTATCAAATGCGAGTGGCATATGAATGACCAAATGTCCCTCATCTGGATTGGATTTGAACCGACATTCGCCTATGAATTCGTCCATATGGACGCCTAGTTTTGGAATTAAGACCCTTATCTTTAGGGTGTGACGTTCTAGTTTAATTCTTTCCACAAACCCTGATTTAATCCAAAAACCGTTCTTCATCATCACAGCATGAATATCCAATTTGTTAAATACAGATAAGATTTCATATAAAATTCGGATGTCATCAAAGTTGTGGAGCAAAATTTTAGCTTCCATGGAAGAATCCTTGGTCTGTACATACTTCTCGTATAGGATAACGCTATCACCACCGGATATGGTATCTGTTCGAGCTTGAGAGAATAGTCTTTCCACAGTCTTCTGTTTTAAATCTGGTAGCAAATCTTTGAAATAAGACTGCCGAATGATACGATATAGATCCATGGACTTTAGGGGATTGATTTGTAGACCTTCTAGGCACAAACTTTGGCAACGTTTGTTCACAAAAGGGATATCAAAAGAACTACCGTTATAATTAAACAATAAGGACAAATCTTTACAGTCCTTATGAAATGCTAAGAGTAGCAGGGCCTCTTCGTCAGTTGACTCAGCCAGCCATTGCTTTGCCACCAATATGTCACCTTCAATGATGATCAAACCAATCAAGATCACTTGATTGTATTTGGGAGACAGACCTGTTGTCTCAATGTCAAAAACCCCAAGGCGCCCTTGAGGCAAATAAGATTTCAATATATTTGACAATGTATGTGTCAGTGGCAATTGGCTGGTTATGTATTTCATAGACACCTTATTCGTAGAACAGTGTGATACATGGAAACAAAGCAAGCTGCACGGTGCAGCTTGCTTTGTTTCAAAAGGGGTATTGGGATTAGAGATTAATGGAGGCTATCAGGGGGATAACCACAAATTAATTATACCATTTTATGTGAAAAAAGCAAGCAAAATGTCAAAAAAAAACAAAACACATATACTTCTGTAATAATGAAGCAGGCATATCGCAAATTTTGTCGAATTTTGATGTAAGATGTTGGAATTTATTGTATAAAAATAACAAAAAAGTGGTATAAAGTATGATATACTCATTTTGTAAGTAATAGTAATGGTATCAAGTAGGGTACAAGGAGGTAGAAGCAATGGAGGTACTAAAAGTATCAGCAAAATCAAGCCCCAATTCAGTAGCAGGGGCATTAGCAGGCGTTCTGAGAGAAAAGGGCGGTGCAGAAATTCAGGCAATAGGTGCAGGGGCATTAAATCAGGCAGTGAAGGCAGTAGCTATCGCGAGAGGATTTGTAGCACCTAGTGGCATTGACCTAATATGCGTGCCAGCCTTTACGGACATCATGATAGAGAATGAAGAACGTACGGCTATAAAATTAATAGTAGAACCAAGATAGATGAAATCTACATAAAACCAAGCCGATAGGAGTAAAAACCTGTCGGCTAGTTTTTTGTCTGAAAACAAATATAAGACGTTTCTTGGATAGTGTCTTGGGAAAATATAATGCTTCTTTTAGCTAGTTCCATAGCAAAGGCTCTCAAAATATAAGATTTGGAAGCCCTGATATTACCGGCCGCATCATAAAGGTATAAAATCACTTTAATGGCATAATTTCCTTCTTCTGTTATATTAAAGGATAGTGTAGCATCTCCATAATAAGCCTTACCAAAAAAAATAAGTTCTCCGTTGGTCTCTAAATATCCAGCCCCTGATATGGTGATATACTGGATAGCTGAGTTGTTTTCTTTGATACGATCATAACCAGCTTTGTCAGTGATTTCAAGATAGGACGCTGACTGAACACACTCTTCGAGATAGGAGATGACACCGTCGCAGATTAATTTGTCATTTCGCATGTGGGCGCTGCTGGTGAAAAGATTGGTGGTGGTCAACAAAATTGTGGTAGCCACACCAATGATGACTAAACTAAGCATAGAAGCTACAAGAACTTCTACGAGAGTAAAGCCGTGCTGACTGTATTTATTATTCTGGTTGTTCCTCTTCTCCAATATCTTGTTCTCCTAAACTACCTTTTTTCAATTCAACCATCTCTACGGTTTTGTCTTCATTGACATCAGTAACACTTTTATAATACACTGCAGGGATAGTAACAAGCTTTCCTTGCAAGGTGAAAGACAATACGCCTTCTTCCTTGGTTACATTGTGGCCTCTTGCTAGGTTAGACTGGGCCTCTACATAGGAGTTTTGATTGATATCGGTTTCACTGATCACTCTAAAATTAAGCATATAAAAAGAAAAAATAGCAGTGGCGGCAATGGCTAGAATCGTAGCAGCAGCAAGGATTTCTACCAAGGTCATCCCTTTATTATTTTTTAATACGTTCATACTACTTGCCCCCTTTATAGTCAGTGATGGACCAGGTAGTAGCATTTTGTTGTGTTGTCACGGTTTTGTAGTACTGGATGGTACTAGGCAATGGGGTTGAGGTCAATACTATATCATCAGAATTTGAGGCAGAAGTGGTAATCTTATTTACTTGAAATACACCATATAATGAACTATGTCTACTGGTAGTATTGGCATTGCCCGTGATTTCAATGGTAGAGTTACTATCTCCATAGGCCACCAAATAGGAACCCGTGGGCACCTTTAATGTAGAACCAGGCATCAAATAAAAGTACATCTTTGGCATACCACCTGTGCTTGGTAGCGTATTGGTAAAAGTGACAGTGCCTTGCACAATTACAATGACTGGAAGAATATTCGTACAGTCAGAAGCAAGATCAGGAACAAGAGACTGGCCATTTGTGGCAGTATAAAAATATCCCCCTTTTGCTTTGGGCGCTGTAGTAGGAAAAGGCTTTGCACTAGAGTTCCAATCTTTTGTCCACCCAGGCGCAGCACTAGGCGACTTCATGGCAACAATGGGCGACCTTGCTTTCACAAAGGTACTATTGTTATTAAACAGGCAATATTTATCGCTAAGATAAGACATATTTCTTGTTAAGTTTGAGGATTTGCTGCCTGTAGTATAATAAATATATCCATCACTGGTCTCTATTAATGCGTTGCGCAAATCAATATTATTGCGGTTCGTAGTGTTTACATTGTATAGGACAAGTTTCTTACAAGAGAGCAGACCTTTAATGGCTACTTTGTTATACGTACCATTACCAGGAGCGGCACAATCAATATAGATGGTTCCATCTACACGTATTCCATTGGTTCCCACTTCTAGAATAGAAGCTATTTCCGTAGGGGTTAGAGGCTTTCCAGAGGCGGCTTTTATGGCAACCCAAAACAAAGTAGCCCTTTCGGCTTGGCTTAGATTTTGAAGAGAAAGATCATTAAACAAATCTCTCTTGGCTATGCCATCAAGGATACCATTGATGGTTGAGAAATTTTGAACAGCATTGATAAATGCAGCATTTTGTGTATCAGTGGATTTAACACCAATAGCTATGTTTTTGATATCCACATCTCCCGTTGCATAGAGAAAAGACTTGATATAGTTAGCAGCATTGTAGCCATCAACACTTGGGGCTATATTGGACGTACCTTTTAATGTTAGCCCTTTGGGTGCATAAACAGACCCATTGAACTTGAAATTCGTTGAAATGGTTGAGGCGTTGGGGATAATCAGATTGGTTTGAGCGGGAATATTAGGTATTTTGCCATCAAATCCATTGGTAGCTATAGAAGACAAACCAGGAGTGGCAGGAACTATAGTGGTAGTCGTGGTTTCACCATTGTTAAGGTCTGGCGTAACTGTGGCAGTAAACGTTTGCTTTTCCCCTGCTTTTTCGGCAGTGGCATCAATCTTTATTTTGCCAGAAGCTAGTTTGGTGAAAGTCACCTTGCCAGACAAATTCGCCCCAGATGAGGCAAAGTTAGCATCTGTGGTAATGGAACTATTTGTGACAAGGCTACTCACTGCCTTGACAATGGCGGCATTGCTAGTAGCAAGATTGCTTGCCTTCTCTACGAAATCCTCAGCTACGATGGAGGCCATACTCTTAGAGGTCAATAGCAACTGGTCATTGGTGGAATCTTTGAGTGTAGAAGAATTGTAGGACAATGTGATCATTTGACTAGCCGCAATGAAAATAGTGGAGACCATAATGATTATGAGTACCCACGCCAAAGCGGAACCTTTGGTGTTGTTCATACCATGTGACCTCCTTTTCGTATTAGTTTTCGGACTTCATATATATTTGTAACGTTATGTCTAGTGCGTAAGGCTCGATTTCCATATTTGCATTGGTAACAGATGCTACCATATAAGAGAGTAGGTCAACGTTCTTGATAAAGCGAATCATGCTACTCTCATCACTGGAGGCAGTGATTTTTACTTCTACAATCTCAAGACTTTCTGCTGGGATTACCATAGTAGGGGGCTCAGAAGCTGTTTCTCCTAGGAACTTCCCATCGCTTTGGAGCAGATGGCTTTCTATGGTAGGAACTGTGATTTCTGTGGTCAAGGCAGAGCTAGTACCAATCTGAAGAGAAATAGGGGACATGCCAGATTGGGTCATTAGGCCCGTGACGAATTTATCTATGGACTCATTGTCCATATGGTCAGGAATATAAGACTTTTTAATCTTCAGATCATTTTCCTTTAGCTGCAACTCATCCTTTTGGGCAGAAAGTAGGGTGCTAGAAAAATCTTCGGTGATTTTGATATTTTGCAGCTTTGATAGTTCACCACGACTTTCTGTATACCCAAGATAAAATGGGAATACCAAATAGCGACCACCTACAACCAAGATCAATGCCAAAAGTAAAATATATAGTAGCTTTTTCTCTCTAGTGGTTAATTTACTCATGTTGTTCACCTGCCTTTAGTATACACGTGGCAGTAAAGCTAAAATCGATGCCAGTCCAGGCATATCCGTTATACTCTACATCAGAGAACAGTCCAGAATCCTTGAGCCTTTCAATATAAGATGCGGCTTGGGTCTCATCTAGGGCCAACCCAGATAGAGAAAGTGTGCCCTCAGATTGATTGGCAGAAAGAGACGTCAAAGTTATTTTGCTACCAGATAATGCTAAAAATTCCGAAAATTGTAATGATTTAAACCTAGACAAATCGGCTAGTTGTACACGGGCGTCCTCATAAAGGTTCAGGATCCCACGGACAGTGTCCAATTGGTTAGCACGAGAATAGACACCACTTTCTATGTTTTGATTAACCAAAGTCTTGATATCATCCCGAAGAGTAGCAATTTTTTCATCGTTTTGATCGTCTAGGATATATAGCAATCCACTAAGCCCGCCTATGAGCATGGCTAGCAGAATAGGAAAAATCACTGTAAGGACAGACTTAGAAGATACTTTTTTCTTAGATATATTTTTATATTGTTCAATGAGGTTGACATCATTTTTCTCTCTGATAACGCCAGAAACAGGATAGATATACTCGTGTAGAATGAGCTTTTCTACAGGGTTTTCAGACATTTTAGAGCCTAGGATTTCTACCTCATAGCTATCAGCAAATGGCAACAAATAGTCTAGGGCTTCGTCGGTTATACCGATATAAAAGCTTTTGTTGATTTTGTAAGCAGATTTTTGTGACTGGCTAAATTGGAGCAGGGAAGAAAGACTTGCTAAAAGCTCTCTTGTATATTCTGGGGAGCCTGATTCATTCATAAGTCTTGATCTTGTGGAGAAGATATAATTCCCATTCTCAAAGATCAAAGAGCACATATGCCCGCCATAGACAATGTTTAAAATAAAAGTTTCGCCCCTAAACTGGGCGGTTTTGTGAGTGGTTTTGATGAAACAGTTTAGGGCGATGTCAACATTCTTCAAGACAATACCCGCTTTTTGGAAAGCATCAATATAGCTTTCAAACATTTCTACAGGGACAGCATAACCTACCAAGGCATTGCCATCAGGGCTATAATGAAGATTGGCATCATAAAAATACTCTTCTATGCCAGAGTCGAGGGTCACAAATTCACTTCTAACCAGGGTTAGGGCCTGCTGCTTGCTCAAATTAGGAAAAGGCATTAGCTTGGCAGAAATAGCGCTACTATCTATCACCAAGGTAAAGTCACGGAGTAGGTGTTTTTTATCGCGCAGGGCATCCACAATAGGATTCTCGTTGATCACATTGCCATTTACCACTGTGTTAGGCTCGAACACAACGGTCTCAAAATGGCTTACCGAAAAACGCTCTTTTTCATGGCCCGCCTTTACGATTTGTAAGACATCATTATTAAGATATACTAAGGTTCGTTTTTTCAAAATTTGCTCCTAATATTATTGCATTCCCACGTTTTGATAAGAAGAGAGTATGGGCAGTAGTACAGATATCATGATGCCACCTATGACAAAGGCCATAGTAGCAATCATCACAGGCTCTATAAGAGAAGTGAGTCTTGCAATTGCATTTTCTGAGTCAAACTCAAAGCCATCGGCTATAGAGGTTAACATACTATCTAGTTTTCCAGTGCCTTCACCAATTTTGATGGTGGCTTGTAGCTTGGGATTGAATCCGTCTAAATCTTGCAGGGAATCAGCAAGGGATTCACCATTTCTAATCCTTCTGTTAATTGCTTCAAATTGATTGGATATATATTTGTTGCCTAATATGGTAGAGCTAACATGTACGGCATCCACCAAGGGAAGACCACTGCTGTATAGTGAACTCAAAGTATGGGCAAACCGGCCAGTGTACACGATGCGGAGAAGTTTTCCGATGATGGGAATGGATATTTTTTGTTTGTCAAGCCAAACCCCAATGGTCTTTGTTCTAGACAGCCCCATTGTGCCCACCACCACCAAAACCAATCCTACAGCAACCCCTAGCCAATGATGCTGCATGAAGAGGCTAGCACTTAGTACTATCTGTGTGATGAGAGGCAACTCCATACCATTGAACATGTCAAAGAAGTTTGGAAGCACCAAGGTAAACACCACCATGACCACCACAATGGTCAATAGCAACAGTATAAAGGGGTACGTCATAGCGTTTTGCACTTTGTTGTAGAGTTTATGCTCTTTTTCATAGAATGACGCCATTTTTAAGGTGGTTTCTCGTAGCTGTCCGCTGGCCTCACCAGCACGGATCATATTGACCAGCAGCCCAGGAAAGGCGTTGCCGCACATTTCCATGGCACTAGATAGGGTATTACCATCTTGAATGTTGGTATATAACTTGTCATACACCTTTTTTAGGTTAGGCTTCACGCCCATTTCTTTTATCATGCCAATGACATTGTATACAGGAATTCCTGCAGAGACCATGTCAGAGATCTGTTTGCAAAAATCAGATAGTTCCACTGCTTTCAATTTGTAATACCGAATTGGATTTTCGGGCAATGCCTCATAGCTGGTTAAAAATACACCCTCATGGCGTGCGCGCTGGAGGAAAGCGTTCTCGTCTATTGCGTCGAAACTGCCTTTCACACGTTTGTTATATAATGTTTTGCCAACAAATCTATACGTCGTCATGGTTACCTCTAAAAGAAATTCATATAAAAATCAAGTATATTTTGTCCAAATGCCATGGTAGCAAAAATACCTAGGCAAAGGAAAGGACCAAATGCCATGTGGGCACCTTTTTTAGCTTTACCACTAATCATGAGGTAAGTAGCAAAAATACCACCAGTCATAATGGCCATAAACATGGCTACAAGAGTGAATTGCCATCCTAGGAAAAACCCGCACACAGCCATTAGCTTGATGTCTCCGCCACCAAAACTGCCTTCTATGATGTAGGCCATCAGCAGAAGAGGGGCGCTGACGCAAAAAAATCCAATCAATCTCGACAACAAATCAATATCAGGGAACAACCAGATTGACAGCAGGGCAAAAGGAACAAGGGCAAGGATAAACCCATCAGGAATGGTCATTGTATCTATATCCACCATGGTGATGGCCAGTAGCAGTGCTGTAACACCTGTCAAAGCAAAACCAATAGCCATGAAGTTATTCATGCCTTGTAAATGATGATTAAAGATAATCGCGGTCAAAAGACCCATTAGCAGCTCTACCAGAGGATACCTCATGGAGATCTTTGATTTGCAATGTCTACATTTGCCGCCTAAGGCGATAAAACTAAAGATAGGGACGAGGTCTACATTTTTAATTTGTGTGTTGCAATTGGTACATACTGACCGACCAGTGACAAACTGGATTTGCCTTGGCACACGGTAGATTAAAACATTTATAAAACTTCCCATGCAAATACCTAAAATGAAAGGAAATGCTATGAAAAATATAATGCTTATGGCATAGTATCCGCTGTTATATACAATATATGACGACAATTTATAACCTTTCCCCATTACCTTGTGGGTGAAAAAATCCCCCATAATGCACTTAATGAGGGCATAAAGCCCTCATTAAGAAATTGTTTTATTTAGTTTTGTGTGAGTTTAGTTGGTGATTGCTAAGCCACCGTCACTTGTTATGCTCGCTGTTTTGTTATCTAAAGTAAAAGTGAATACAGTAACTTTTCCACTTGAATTCACGGTGGCAGCAGTCACGGTTCCTTTTGTTGAACCAGTAAGGGTTTTGTAAGCGGCATCGGCTTTTGTTGCGTCCATACTAACATCGCCAGTGGCATAATTTTGCGCTGCTTGTGCTTGAACAGCTGTAAGGGCAGCACGGGCTTCTGTTAAGACGGCCTTTTCCTTGGCATCTTTGATATATCCAGTCATGGCAGGCGCGGCGATAGCAACGAGAATCGCTATTATTACCAATACAACGATGATTTCAACCAGTGTAAATCCTTTTTTATTTAGTCGTTTTTTCATAACATCCTCCAGAGTTTAAATTTTGTTCTCATCTTTTTCTTTTTCACAAAATGTATTCTGTACACATTTTGCCATCATTTTATCACAAAATACATATGCGGTAAAGAAAAAAATTAGCGCATAAAGGCAGAAAATTTCTTGTATTCTTCAAAGGTAGTAATGCCCTGGGCTGTCAGATCATATATGCTGTCTTGTAGGAATTTGATTTTCTTTTCAGCTCGCACATGGTCGTAAATATTGTCGATGGGCTCTTTTCTGGAAATCATACTCCTGATGACCCCGTCTATTTCTAAGATTTCGTGTATGGCAGTACGGCCTTTGTAGCCGGTGCTATTGCAATGAGGGCAACCTATGCCATGATATAGGTGTCGAGCGTGTGGGAAAGCTACCATCTCTTCTTCACTTAATTTGTAAGATACTTTGCATTCGGGACAGATTTTTTTCACCAGACGTTGGGCTACAATACCAACCAGTGAGTTGGCAATGAGATAATCCTCAATACCCATGTCCACCAGACGAATGATAGCGCTGATGGCATCATTGGTGTGCAAGGTGGAGAATACCAAGTGTCCTGTGATAGAGGCGCTGACCGAAATCGACGCG
The DNA here is from genome assembly GCA_031553975.1 of Anaerovoracaceae bacterium. Lineage (GTDB taxonomy): Bacteria > Bacillota > Clostridia > Peptostreptococcales > Anaerovoracaceae > JAVBKP01. The sequence continues at coordinate 12,714 of JAVBKP010000151.1, forward strand.
GTTTCACCGTCACGGGTTTCTCCTACCATGATGATGTCAGGGTCTTGACGAAGGAGAGAACGAAGTCCACTTTCAAAAGTCAGACCTGCAACAGGGTTCACTTGGGTTTGGTTTACCTTAGCGATATTACGCTCTACAGGGTCTTCAATGGTACAAATGTTAACGGGTAGTTTTGTCAGTTCTTCTATAATCATATACAAAGTAGTGGTTTTGCCACTACCAGTAGGCCCTGTAATGTATACAATGCCATGGGGATTTTTTAAGATTTTGTTAATTTTTTTGTGATTTTCCTCAGACATGCCAAAGGTGCTATCATTGTCAATCTGCGCATTTTGCGACAAAAACCGCAACACGACTTTTTCACCATAAATGGTGGGGATGATAGATACACGGATATTCAGGTCTATTTTATCAATACGGATTTTAAAATGTCCATCTTGTGGCAACCTTTTTTCGGCAATGTCTAGGCCAGAGAGTATTTTTATCCTTGCGATGACAGATTGGTGTAAAGCAGAGGATAGGGTCAAATGCTCTATGATCTGACCATCTATACGCATACGAACGGCTGTACTGGTTTCGAAAGGCTCAATGTGTATATCAGAGGCATTGGAGGATTGCCCGTTTAGCAACAATTGATTGATCAATGACACAACGGGGGCGTCACTAGAAGACGTGTCGATTTCTTCAATATGGGATACGGTATGTTTCGCTGATTTGTTGGCAGTACGTGCCGCTTGCTTGGCATCAACTTGAGAGTAATACCGCTCTATGGCTGAGAGAATTTCTCCCTTTGTGGCCAGCACAACATCACATTGCTTACCGGTCACGGATTTTATATCTTCTATGGCATAAAAATCAAGAGGATCATTGACAGCCAAACGAAGGGCATAGCCATTGTCTTCAATCACAATCATGTTGTACCGCATGCTTAAAGCCTTCGGAACCAAAGCTACAGCATCAACGTTTACGCTGGTAGAACGAAAGTCCACAATCGGTGCATTGATGTGTTTAGACAAACATAGGAGAAGCTGACTTTCTGTGATTTTTTCTTGGTCAATGAGTATTTGCCCCAGACGTTTTGTTTTATCTGTTTTTTGGGTTGTAAGAGCCTCTTCTACGTCAGTGGCCGTAATAAATCCTTCTGCCAACAAGATATCGCCTAATTTAACTTTATACAAAATGATTCACATCCTCTTTCAAAATATGGTAGTATTAAAGTAATAAACCAGTTAATTATATAGTAATACAAGGCGAATGTCAAAATTCCATAGGGAGGATAGGATGAAAGTAGGATTTATAGGGACTGGAAACATGGCCAAAGCTATGATAGAAGGGTATATAAACGCTGGTAACTCACCGGCGAGCATATACATATCGGGCACCAATGCCAAGAAAAATAAAGAACTTCAGGATAGATTGCATGTGACACTTTGTGAGAGCAATGCTGAAACAACCATTCGGGCGGATTTGCTGGTTATTGCCGTCAAGCCACATATATATGAAACGGTGATGGAAGAGGTTAAATCAAACCTAAGTCCTGATAAAGTCGTGGTTTGCATAGCGGCAGGCATCACCATAGACAAGATGGAGTCTGTACTAGGAAAATCTTGCAAGATCGTGAGAACCATGCCAAACACACCAAGTATGGTGGGCGAGGGTATGACGGCCTATGTGGCCAATGCCAACGTAACAGAAGAAGATATACAAAAGGTTTTAAAGCTCTTACAGGCCATGGGCAAAGCAGAGGCTATCACTGAAAAAATCATGGATGCTGTGGTAGGTGTCAGTGGAAGTTCTCCTGCGTATGTATACATGTTCATTGAAGCCTTAGCGGATGGCGGAGTGGCGCAAGGCATGCCAAGGGATAAAGCATATACCTTTGCGGCCCAAGCAGTCCTAGGAGCCGCCAAAATGGTCTTGCACACAGGAATGCACCCAGGGGCGCTAAAAGATGCCGTATGCTCACCAGGAGGCGCCACAATAGATGCAGTGGCCGCACTAGAGCGAGCGGGGCTAAGGGCAAGCGTGTTAGAAGCTGTCAAAATTGCATCAGAAAAATCTAGAAAGATGAGCGAGGGGAATTAATGGCTACTTTTGAAGAAAAAACAGTATCTACAGAGAGAATATTTGAAGGCAGAGTTATTAATCTGCGAAAAGACATAGTGACGGTGATAGGCGGTAGGACTGCTGAGAGAGAAATCATAGAACACAATGGAGGCGTTACCATTGTAGGTGTTACCAAGGAAGGCAAAATACCACTGGTCAAGCAATACAGAAAGCCAGCAGAAAAGGTCATATTAGAACTGCCGGCAGGAAAGCTAGAAAAGGGTGAAGACCCACTAGAAGGTGCAAAGCGTGAATTCCAAGAAGAAACAGGCTATATAGCAGAAAAAATCAGGCCTCTCACATCGTTTTATTGTGCCATCGGGTATTCTAACGAGGTGATTCATGTGTATTTGGCTGAGAACTTGACAAAGGCTGCGACGAATTTTGACGAAGATGAAGCCATCGAAAATGTGGAATACACAGTGGAAGAACTAAAAGCAATGGTCATGGATGGCACGATCAATGATGGCAAGACGATTGTAGGTATTATGATGGTGGCAGATTTATACAAATAAACCCGTGAGAATAGGGCACAAGAAAGCCTCTACCATGGAGCCAAATATAATAATAACCATCAATATACCGTGAAGAGAGATATAAGGGCCTGCTGTGGTTGGCAGGCTCTTTTTGATGCCTGCTGAGCCGCTGGAAAGTTGAAGCAACGCATAATTGGCAGAGATCACACAGCCTACGAAAATGCCAGGTAGGATAAATACATTTTGAGGAATCATGGTGACAAAGGCCAGCAAAGTTCCTTTGTAGGACATGTTTTCAATGAGAAGAGCAGAGGAGAACCCCAATGTAATTCCCTTATAGGCTAGAATCATAAAGGACGCAGGGAAACCAATTATGGTAAACCCACATAGACCTATTAAAACAAGCAAAAATATATTTGTCTTCATGGAATTAATGAGAATGTCCTGATACTGGGTGCTTTGTAGATCCTTTACGCTAAGATATTTGCTTAGATACTCGGTCAAAGTCACCTTTTGCTCATCACTGAGAAGAGTCTCAGTAAAGGCACCGCACGATATGCCCAATATGAGAAAAAACATGGAAGTGATCACCACAACAACGCTTCTAAACAGCAATGTTCTATAAATTTCATTGGTTCTTTTTTTCATATGGATCCTCCTGATAATTTCTATATTAAATCTATGGCATATCAATAGAAAATAGTACAAGTCTTTTCGACAGGTTTTTCTTGCATAAAAATTATTTTTCATATATAATCACGGTAGATTTACGTAAACCAAGGAGGAAAAAATGGACGAGCTATTAAAAGAATTCACAGAGTATCTAAAGAATGAAAAGGATATGGCTAAGAATTCCCTGGAGGCCTATCATCGTGACATTATAAATTTTTTGGACTTTTTGGAGCAAAAGAACATAAAGGAAATACGAGACATTACCAATACAGATATTATTTCTTATGTGATGAAGTTAAAGGGCGAAGGCAAATCTGGGGCTACGGTCAATCGCAGAATTTCGGCTATTAGGACTTTCTTCACCTTTGCTTACACAAGAGGCATCATCCGCACCAACCCTGCGCTAAATATAAAATCTCCACAAATTGAGAAAAAAAGACCGGATTATCTGACAATCGATGAAATAGACAAACTGCTGGGGTTGCCTGACACGAGTACCATAAAAGGTAAGAGGGACAAAGCGATATTTGAAATACTGTATGGCACAGGGATTAGGGTGTCTGAGCTAGTTGAGATGAATGTAGAAGATGTGAACATGCGTATGGGATTCTGCGCCTTCACAGGACAGTACGGAAAGGCTAGGATTATTCCGTTGGGAAGGCCGGCCAAAGCAGCCATGGAAGAGTACATACGAGAATCTAGAGAAAAGCTGACCAAGAGCAAAGCAGAGGAAGTGGCGTTGTTTGTCAACTACACAGGTGAAAGAATCACCAGACAGGGATTGTGGAAGCTACTCAAGTTCTATGCAGACAAAGCCAACCTAGAAATAGTATTGACACCACAAATTCTCAGACATTCATTTGCCGCTCATATGATTCAAAATGGAGCAGACCTAAAATCCCTCCAAGAGCTAATGGGGCACCAAGATATATCCACAACACAGATTTATTTGGATACCACAAAAAACAGAATCAAAGAGGTATACGATCGCGCACATCCGAGAGCTTAATGCTTGTTAAATTTCCACCAGACTTTATTTGTGCGCCTCGCCTGACGAAAATTTTCCTGCGCATTATTAATGTATAATCTTAACTTACTTAACTTACAGATTCGTTACTACAAATAAAATTTCCTTGCATTAGCACGATTAATATGGTAAACTATTCTTCGATGTATTACGGACGGTCCTCTGGGCTCAGACTTACGAACGTCAAGTAAAGAGTTGCGCAGATAATTTTTCGTCAACGGAAAATTTGCAAGCAAGAAAAGGAGAAGAATACATGAACGTAATTCAACTAATTGAAAAAGAGTACGTAAAAGACAACATACCTAAATTTAACGTTGGTGACACTGTCAAAGTGCACATCAAAATCAAAGAGGGTACTAGAGAGAGAATTCAGATTTTCGAAGGTTTTGTTCTTAAACGTCAAAACGGTGGACTAAACGAAACATTCACAGTAAGAAGACTTGCTTCTGGTGTTGGCGTGGAGAAAACTTTCCCACTTCACTCACCTAAGATTGACAAGATCGAAGTAACAAGAAAAGGTTCTGTAAGAAGAGCTAAACTTAATTACATGCGTGAAAGAACTGGTAAATCTGCAAAAATTAAATTAGCAGACAAACAGTAATATACGTTTAAAAAGCACATGAGAGGAACTGATTGTTATCAGTTCCTTTTTGAATAAGGAGAAGGAATAGGCATGGCAACAAACCCGACGGAGCATATAAATTGGTACCCTGGTCATATGAAAAAGACCAGAGAGTTAATACAAGAAAATCTTAAGCTAGTAGATTTAGTGGTGGAAGTCGTAGATGCTAGGATACCTGTTTCCAGTAGGAATCCAATTATCGATGAACTGGTGAAGAGCAAGCCGCGCATTATCGTATTGAATAAAAATGACCTAGCGGACAGCAAAGCAAACCAAGAGTGGATTAGACACTTTGAAAAATTAGGATATATGGCCATGGGCATGAACTGTATGACAGGCATGGGCGTACCAGCTTTAATGAAGACCTTTGAGCGTCTAAGAGACAAAAAAAATGAAGGACAGGCCCGCAAAAAACCACTTAGGATGATGATTGTAGGGGTACCCAATGTAGGCAAGTCATCGCTTATCAACAGGCTGACTGGTAAAAAAGGTGCTAGGGTTGGGAACAAGCCAGGGGTGACGAAGGGGAAACAGTGGTTAAAGCTAGGGGATGATATGCAGCTACTTGATACACCAGGTATCTTGTGGCCTAAATTTGAAGACCAAGGGGTAGCAAAAAATTTGGCATATACAGGATCTATCAAAGACGAAATACTAGATATTCCCACACTGACTATGAATTTGATTGGGGTGATGTCACAGTATTATCCAGAACTGTTACTTACTAGATATAAGATAGAAAAGATAGAAGAAACAAACCTTGAGACCATGGAAAGCATAGCCAAAAAACGTGGTTTCATACAATCCGGGCACCGTATAGATTATGACAGGGTAGCACGGACAGTCATGGACGAATTTAGGGCGGGGGCCATTGGGACCATAACCCTAGAACATGTCAAGGAATTAGTATAAAGCCACAAGAGAGGGTAGCATATGAACAAGGAACAACGACACCAAGCGCTGGTTGAGCGGCTGGAAGTGATGAAGGAATATGAGCGAGAGTTATATGCCAAAGGTGTTAAAGTAATCTGCGGCATGGATGAAGTGGGCCGCGGGCCTTTGGCAGGACCTGTCGTCGCCGCGGCAGTGATACTGCCCGAAGACTTTCATATTCTTGGTGTTGATGATTCTAAGAAAATTTCAGAGAAAAAAAGGAATGAACTTTTTGACAAAATCCATCAAGAAGATCTTGCAATCAGCATAGGAATCGTTGATAATTTTAAGATAGACGAAATCAATATACTGGAGGCTACAAAGCTGGCCATGAAAGAGGCTGTAGAGAGATTAGAGATCAAGCCCGAACATATTCTCATAGACGCATTGACACTAAAGGATGTGGACATACCACAAACAGGGATTATAAAGGGGGATGCCAACAGCGTATCCATTGCAGCTGCCTCGATTATAGCAAAAGTCACCAGAGACCGTATGATGGAAGAATTTCATCAAAAGTGGACACACTATGCCTTTGACAAAAATAAGGGATATGGCACCAAAGCCCATTATGCAGGTATTGAAGAACACGGCGTCTGTGAGATACATAGAAGGACTTTCTTGAAGGGAGTACTATAGGTCTGCCATCACGAGACAGACCATTAATATTGAAAGGAAGACAAAATATGGACGAGAAAAATTTAGCAAAAACCTATGGACCCAAAGAGTTTGAGGAACGTATATATAAAAATTGGGAGGAAAGTGGCGCATTTAGAGCCGAAGTAGACAAGAATAAAAAACCATTCACCATCATGATGCCGCCTCCGAACATCACAGGACAGCTTCATATAGGACATGCTCTTGATTTGACATTGCAAGATGTATTGACTAGATGGAAGAGGCTACAAGGCTTTAGTGCATTGTGGCTACCTGGCTCTGACCATGCAAGCATTGCCACTGAGGTAAAAGTAGTAGAAAGAATCAAAAAAGAAGAAGGTAAAGCCAAAGAAGAGCTGGGACGAGAAGAGTTCATGAAAAGAGCTTGGGCTTGGAAAGACGAGTTTGGTGGTAAGATCACACAGCAAGCACGTAAAATGGGTTTTTCTTGCGACTGGAGCAGAGAGAGATTTACACTAGATGAAGGTTGCAACCATGCGGTTAATGAAGTTTTCGTGAAGCTGTACGAAAAGGGACTCATATATAGAGGCAATAGGCTCATCAACTGGTGTCCTAGCTGCGGCACTACATTGTCAGATGCAGAAGTAGAACACGAGGACAAATCAGGTAAGTATTACTATATCAAATACCCAGCCGCAGATGGTGGTGAAGGACTGGTGTTAGCCACGTCTAGACCTGAGACAATGTTTGGTGATGTGGCAGTAGCTGTACATCCAGAAGATGATAGGTATAAATCGCTGGTAGGCAAAATGCTAAAACTTCCGTTAACAGATAGAGAAATTCCTGTTATTGCAGATAGCTACCCAGATCCAGAAAAGGGAACCGGTGCCGTTAAAATCACACCAGCTCATGACCCCAATGACTTTGAAGTGGGACAAAGGCACAACTTAGAGCAAATCTCTTGTCTCAACCCAGATGCCACCATCAATCAACTTGGTGGTAAGTATGAAGGTATGGAGCGTTTTGCATGTCGCAAAGCCCTAGTGGCTGATTTAGAGGCACAGGGATACTTAGTGAAAGTAGAAGAAAAGGTAATCCCAGTTGGTGGCTGTTACCGATGTGATACAGTCATAGAACCTAGATTATCTGAACAGTGGTTTGTCAAGATGCAGGAGTTAGCCCAGCCAGCCATTGAAGCTGTGAAAAAAGGTGATTTGCAGGTAATACCAGAAAGATTTGAAAAAACATATTTGCAGTGGCTTGAAAATATTCGTGATTGGTGTATTTCTCGCCAGCTGTGGTGGGGCCACAGAATACCTGCCTACTACTGCGATCAATGCGGTGAGATGATGGTAGAAAGGGAAGCACCACACAAATGCAGTAAATGTGGGTCTACAAATCTAAGACAAGACGAAGATGTACTAGACACATGGTTTAGCTCGGCTTTATGGCCTTTCTCTACGTTAGGCTGGCCAGAAAAGACGGAGGATTTAGCATATTTTTATCCTACAGATGTACTGGTGACTGGGTATGACATTATTTTCTTCTGGGTGGTTCGTATGGTGTTCTCTGGTCTTGAGATGATGGGAGAAGTGCCGTTCAAATACGCTTATATTCATGGATTGGTTCGTGACGCAGAAGGTCGTAAGATGAGCAAATCCTTAGGCAACGGTGTTGATCCGCTAGAGGTAATCGACCAGTACGGGGCAGATGCCCTGAGATTTATGTTGACCACAGGGGTTTCCGCAGGAGCTGATATCAGGTACCAGACGGAGAAAATCGAAAGTGCCCGGAACTTCGCCAACAAACTTTGGAATGCGTCTAGGTTTGTCATCATGAACTTAGAAGAGAATACAACAAGTCTAAAGGAAATTCCTGCTTCCAAGCTTAGAGATGAAGACAAATGGATTTTATCCCGTGTGAATACAGTAACGGCAGAGGCCACAGTCAATATGGAAAAATTCGAGTTCGCACTGGCTGGGCAAAAAGTGTATGAACTGATTTGGAATGAATATTGTGATTGGTATATCGAGATCGTTAAAAGCCGTTTGTACGCAGACAACGAAGAAGAGAAAGACATTGTTAGATATGTGTTGGTTAAGGCATTAAAAGACATGCTTAGACTACTTCACCCATACATGCCATACATCACAGAGGAGATTTGGAGTTTCTTGCCAGATACCAACGGATTCTTGATGAAGGACCAATGGCCAGTATGTGATAAGGCTAACACATACGACATCGAGTGTGAAAAACTAGAACTGGCTATGGAGACCATCAGAGCCATCAGAAATATTAGAGCGGAGGCAGAGGCAGCGCCATCGAAAAAGCTGAAGGCAATTATTCTATCTGAAGGTAAGCAACTAGGGCATATTAAAGATATAGAAAATATTATTAAGAACCTAGCCAATATCACGGAAATGACTTATGTAACTGATAAAAAACAAATACCGGAAGAAGTGATGTCGGCAGTGATTGGTGGGGTTGAAATTTTTGTAGCCCTTGATGATTTGGTGGATTATGCCAATGAAGTGGAAAGACTATCAAAAGAGCAGAAAAAATTAGAGGGTGAAGTGGCCAGAATCAATGGCAAGCTTTCTAACCAAGGTTTTGTAGGCAAAGCACCGGCATCTGTCATTGAGGAAGAAAAGGCAAAACTTGCCAACTATGAAGATATGTTGGCAAAAGTAACAGAGCGTTTGGCCCATGCTAGAAAAAAGGTTGAGCCTGTTAATCCTAAATCGGTAGAAATTGTTAAATAACTCTAAAGGAAGAAAATAATGGAATACGATCAAATAATAGCTAAGATTAACTCATATTTGAAGTTCGGCAGAAAACTAGGGCTAGAACGTATGGAAAAACTAATGGACCTCTTGGGATCTCCACAGGAGCATATGAAAATCCTCCATGTAGCGGGAACCAACGGAAAAGGCTCAGTTTGCCGTTACCTCTATGAGGCATTAATGGCAAACGGTTATTCGGTGGGCATGTATACATCCCCATTCTTAGAGCGGTTCACTGAGAGAATGGAAGCCAATGGGGAAGAGATTTCGGCAGAAGAGCTGTCAATATGTACAGACTTAGTGTTAGCCCAGGCTGACAAACTCGAGGCCATGGGATTAGAGTCTCCCACAGAATTTGAGATAGTCACAGCCATAGGGTTTGTGTATTACAAGCGCATGAATGTTGATTTTCTAGTGTTAGAAGTGGGACTAGGAGGTCGTGGAGATGCTACCAACATCGTGAAAAATCCTTTGGTCACTGCCATTACTTCGATTTCTTACGATCATACGGAATACTTAGGAGATACCTTGGAGAAAATAGCCATAGAAAAAGCTGGCATAGTAAAGCCTGGTGTGCCTATGGTATGCCAAGTGTCAGAAGATGAGGCCAAAAATGCAATTGCCCGGATATGCCAAGAGAAAAACGCTGATTTTTATGATGTAACAGACTTTGATGCTTTTGAGGTTGATAGCAGCCTTGATGGATACCAGTTTAGCATTTGGCTAAAATCCCTGGGAATGGAATATGAGAATGTGTCATTGTCTATGATAGGACAGCATCAGATCAAGAATGCCGTAACAGCTTTGTCGGTGCTACAATTATTGGAAGAATTGTACAATTTTCCCTTAGACCATGTGAAAGTGTTAGAAGGCATGAAGCGAGCCATTCACAGAGGTAGATTTGAAGTGCTAGAGCGGCAGCCTTTTGTCATCATAGATGGTGCCCACAATGAAGCTGGGATTGAAGCCATCAAGGTAGTCATGGATGAGCATTTTCACGGGAAGAAAGTGTTAACTGTCATGGGGATTCTCGAAGATAAAATAAACGACGAACTACTTAGAAAAATGGCTAGTTTTACGGACACAATTATGGTCACAAAAGTACCTAACCCAAGGGCGGTAGAGGCAGATGACTTAGGGGAAGCCATCGCCAAAGCCACAGGCAAAGCTTGTATAAAGGTAGATAACTACAAAGAAGCGGTAAAGCAGGCTATGGAGAGCAGGGCAAACTATGACTGTGTTTTGTTCTCGGGGTCACTGTATCTAATCGGTGCTGTTCGGACGGAACTCAGGGGATATATTCATATTGAAAAATAGGGGAAAGAGATGGGAGTGAGGAAGTATGGCTATTCCAATGACCAAAGTACTTTTGGCATACAATGCTGTGGCAGGAAATGGAATGTTTGCACAGAATTTGGACTACATCATACAAAAATTTCAAGCAAAGGGTAAAATTGTAATACCGTTTCGCACAGGCAATAAAGAGGCGTTACACGGGCTATTTGCCAATCTAGAGCAGTATCAGTTCTCAAAAATCATTGTGGCAGGCGGTGATGGCACCATTAATACCATTGTGAATCTCATGATGAAATACGATGTTAAAATCCCACTGGCTATCTATCCAGCAGGTACAGCCAATGATTTTGCTACCTATTTTGGTGTACCTTTTGATATGCCAGGCATGGTGAAAGTCTCGCTTAGCGACAAGACAGAGCCGGCAGATTTAGGCTGTGCCAATGGTAGGTATTTTGTCAATGTTTGCGGATTTGGCTTTCCTGTAGAGGTAGGGCAAAAAACCGATCAGCACTTTAAAAATGCTGTGGGGGTGTTGTCTTACTATTTGAAAGGCATAGAGCAACTACAGCACTTCAAAGCCTACAGAATGAAAGTACAGAGCGAAGAATGCTCCTTCGACGAAAATATATTTTTCATGGTAGTCATGAATGGAAGGTCAGCAGGAGGCTTTAAAAAACTTGCGCTAGACGCATCGATACAAGATGGGTTGCTTGATGTAATCGTCTTCAAGGAATGTAACGTCCTTGAATTAATGCCACTGTTAGTCCAGTTGGTGAGAGGAGAGCATACAGAATCCCCGCATGTAATCAGGTTCAAGACATCCCGGTTGATGGTAGAATGTGATCCAGATATGGCAACCGATGTAGATGGAGAGCCAGGTCCAAAAGAAAAAATTGAAATCGTTGCAGCGGCTAGTGTTTTGCAAGTGATAGTATCGGAGGTAAAAAATGAAAATCGTGGAAACAGATGGAAAAGAATACAATAGGATTGCCACTAACTTAGAAAAAAATCAACTTGAAATCAGCGGAGATGATCCAATTCCAGAAGAACTGATTACATGTTGGAAACTGGTAGATGACAACAAACCCGCAGAGGTGAGTCATGACGACTATTTAGTTGGTGGCTGCATACTTTGTATGAGAGAAGGCGAATACGTTATAGACGGTATTGCCGTAGATCCAGAGTACAGGGAGGGTGATTGGGGCAGCAAAATGCTAGAAGTCGCCATGGACGAAACCAGAAAAAGAGGTGGACATCTGATGTACTTAGTAGCTAGGGCGCCAGGGTTTTTCCGAAAACATGGATTTGAGGCAGTAGAGCGTGAAAACGCACCAGAGTTTTTTGAATGTTTTACATGCGATCAGTATAATAAAACCTGCCATCCAGAAGTGATGAAGAGGGTTATATAAGAAAGTTTAACTGGCATCAGAAGGTTGGCTGGATTTAGCATGCTGCACAAGGGGACGGTTCCCGCGTGTTTCACATTGGGGACGGTTCTAAATGACGATTATTATGTCATTTAGAACCGTCCCCTTTTTGCTTTTCTTAATTAACTTTAAAAATATTTCCTAAATATTTCCAAAATCCTATTGACT
>JAVBKP010000154.1:0-12101 GCA_031553975.1 Anaerovoracaceae bacterium
ACTGTTTTGACATTGCAAAACAAGGGTATATAAATTTAGCATTGGCTAACAATGACGAGATTTATGACAAGGAATTGTTTAGTGCCCGTAGAGCCATATTTGAGGCGGGGTTTTATGAGAAGGTGACCAATGGACTAAAAGACATAATCGTTGCCTACAAGGGTAAAATAGAGCCTCAGAATACAAAAGTAAATGGAAAGTATCTGGTGGTAGATGCTGGATGCGGTGAAGGGTATTATATCAATACTCTGACAAATCATGAGCAAGTCTCTGAAAGTACGGCATTTGTGGGAGTGGACTTATCAAAAGCAGGCATAGTAGAGGCGGCAAAGTCCAATGACAAGGCCATGTGGGCTATTGGTGATTTAACAAACATGCCGTTTAGGGATAACGCTGTGGATATTTTGCTCAATATACTTACACCAGCCAACTACACAGAGTTTAAGCGGGTATTGTCAAAGGACGGAATCTTGATAAAAATAGTGCCGGAAGAGGGATATCTTAGAGAAATTCGTGAAAAAATAACAACATTAAGCAAAGATGGGTATTCTAGCAAAGATGTGTTAGCGTATATTGAGAAAAATATGAAGATTTTAGAGCGACGTAGGATTACCTATACCATGCCCATTGACGCTGACAACTTTAAGAAATTTGTAAGAATGACACCAATGACTGAAAATCTAACAGATGAAGAACGTGAGAGCATGGAAAAATCACCAGCGGCGTTCATTACCATTGACCTTAGTATTATCATAGCAAGTTAATTATGGTACAATAGAATTATATTATCTCAAAAGGAGTTTCACATATGAAATTTGCGCTGATAACAGCAATCATAGTTATGCTTTTGATAAGTGTAGGTGTTATATTGGTATGGCCAGAGGCCCAAACAGGCTCTGTGTCAAAGCAAACGGCGGCACAAGCCGAAGAGGAAGAAAAAAAAGTTGAACAAAAGCAAGAAATCCCCAAGCTAGAACCACTGGCAAAGGGGGCAAAAGTTCAAACAATTGGACCATCAGAAGCTAAAATACTCATGAGTGGAAACAACGTACTGATTATAGATGTACGCACATCAGAAGAATACGTTACAGGACATATTGAAAAAGCGATTAATGTTCCCTTAGAGCAGGTATCTACAGTGGTTCCAAAGGAATATCCAGATAAGTGGAAAATGGTATTGGTCTATTGCAAGAGCGGAAATAGAAGTGCAAAAGCCGCTAAGATGCTAGCTGACAAGTTATACGTTAATGTGTTTGATTTTGGTGGCATCAATGATTGGCCATATGAGGTAGTGCAGTAATGGATTTGATGTTATTTTTAGTAAGCTTTGTTGTGCATATTGATAAGCATCTGGACCAGCTCATTGATATGTTTGGCGTTCTTACATATGTGATTTTATTTTTGATTGTATTTTGTGAGACAGGACTTGTGGTGACACCTTTTCTTCCAGGAGATTCACTTCTTTTTGCCTTGGGTGCCTTCGCAGCTAGGGGTAGCCTTGATCTTTGGCTGTGTTATGTATTGATGCTGATTGCTGCCATAGGCGGCAATACGGTGAATTATTTCATTGGCAGGAAAGTAGGAGATTCGATTTATAACAAGGGTGGCAATCGATTGATCAAGAAAGAAAACATTGATAGAACCATACGTTTATTTGAAAAACACGGTGGCAAGACCATTGTCATCACTCGGTTTATGCCGATTATTCGCACATTTGCTCCTTTTGTGGCGGGCATGGGCAAAATGGATATAAGAAGGTTTGTCATCTACAATATTTTTGGCGGATTCATCTGGGTGACTTTGTTCATGCTGGTTGGATATTTCTTCGGCAATATGCCTGTGGTGGAAGAGAATTTTTCCATGATCATTTTAGGCATAGTAGGGGTATCTTTTCTGCCTGTGGTGGTTGCAAAAATTGCCAGTATGATTAGTGGTAGAAAAGCTTAAAATTCGCTAGATGTTCACGTAGCCGTCACATAAGACGGCTATACTGTTTTTAGGGGAAAAAGGAGGCATATCCATGTACAAAATTTTGGTGGTTGATGATGAAACAATGATCAGAGAGATGGTCAAAAAATATGCAATATTTGAGGGACATGAGGTGGCAGAGGCAGCCAATGGGATGGAAGCCATCACCAAGTGCAAAGGCAACAACTACGATGTGGTGATTATGGATATAATGATGCCTGAGCTAGATGGGTTTTCGGCAGTAAAGGAAATTAGGAAAGACAGCCAAATCCCTGTGATTATGCTTTCTGCTAGAGGCGAGGAGTATGATAAAATACATGGATTTGAACTTGGAATAGATGATTATATGGTGAAGCCATTTTCCCCAAAAGAATTGATGATGCGTGTAGATGCAGTTCTTAGAAGGACAAGACCTAGCATAGAAGAAGAAGTAAAGCGTGAAATTTTGACTTTTGGTGAATTGCAAATAGATGTGACAGCCAGAAGAGTACAGGTAAAGGGCGCGAACATAGATATGTCGCCGAAAGAATATGATCTGTTTTTTTATATGGTGAGGAACCGAAATATTGCATTAAGTCGTGAAAAGCTCATAACTGACGTATGGGGATATGATTTTTATGGTGATGATAGGACGTTAGACACACATATAAAGCTGCTGAGAAAGTCACTAGGAGACTGCAACAAACATATTGTGACCCTACGAGGGCTTGGGTATAGGTTTGAGGTGTAACATGTTGGGAAAGTTTAGACAAATGAGCATAAAGTGGCGGGTATTTGGATTTCTCGTGGGATTCTCAGCTATTTTCATAGCTTTCATTTGGATATTTCAAGTCATGTTTTTAGATGAGTTTTACCAACATATAAAGGTAGCAGAAGCCAAAAAGTATGCCAACGCCTTAATCAAGGGCATAGACAGTGAACAGTTCCAAGAGTCTTTAGACACAATTGCCAAGGAAAATGAGATTTCTGTTGAAATTGCATCAGAAGACAGCAGTTTGATATGTTCATCTACGGGGTTTAGAGATTCCGTATTGTATTTTTTACCTTCTTTGGTAAAAATTGCATTAAGAGAAGAGGCCATAGCCAATGGTGGTACCAACATTGAATACTTTGGCATGGGGGATTCTATTGACGGATACCAAGAGGATAAGGTAAAAGAACAGAGGTTGTTAAAATTGTCACCACACCGATCTATCATATACACACAGGTATTCACCACTAAATCAGGCGAGCAACTTACACTGCTCTTAAATTCTCGGATTTCGCCAGTGGATGCAACGGTCAATACCATTCGTACACAGATAGCGTATCTAACAATGTTGATGATTGTTCTCTCTGTGGCATTCGCTCTGATAATGGCAAGGATCATTGGAAGCCCAATAGAAAAGATCAATAGATCTGCTAAAGAATTGGCAACGGGAGAGTATGAGCATATTCACTTTACAGGAGATGGGTATAAAGAGATTGCAGAGCTGGCGGATACACTGAATTTTACAGCTAAAGAGCTAGCAAAAGTAGAAGGACTACGACGGGAACTCATAGCCAATGTATCCCATGATTTGAGAACACCACTAACACTGATTGTGGGGTATAGCGAAGTCATGAGGGACATTCCAGGGGAAAATACTTCAGCCAATGCGCAGATTATCATAGATGAGGCAAGGCGGCTGACAAGCCTTGTCAATGATATGCTAGAACTATCCAAAGCACAAAATGGATTACAGCAAAATATATTATGTAAACTAAATCTGTCTCATGTGGTAAGTCAGACAACAGAACGGTTCAGCAAATTTTGCAGCCAAGAGGGATATAAAATCAGCTTTATAAAAGAAGAGGATGTGTATGTAACTGGTGACGAATTAAAGCTGTCCCAGGTCATATATAACCTCATGAGCAATGCAATCAACTATGCAGGGCAAGATAAAACAGTTATCGTCCGGCAGAGTGTGGAGAATAGCAGGGTCAAAATTGAAGTAATAGATACAGGTAAGGGCATCGAGCAAGATATGATACCATTGATTTGGGACAGATATTATAAGTCTAAAGAAAACCACAATCGAGGCATTGTAGGAACGGGACTAGGTCTTTCTATTGTGAAGTCAAGCTTAAATATGCACAAAGACGCAGAATATGGCGTAGAATCAACACCAGACCAAGGCAGTACCTTTTGGTTTAGCCTTCCCATAGAGGATTGAGTAGAAATTCACAAAAGAGTAGCAATCGCTACTCTTTTGTTATATAATTGTCTCCGAAAATAACTGGCGAGGTACATTTGATGAGTTTTTTTGATGAATATAATAAAAAAATAGCCAGAAGGATTTTTCAAAGCCTAGTATGCTTTGGACTGGTTTTTGTTGTCGCTATTATTCCAACAGGCATGATTTATGCCCAGAATCAGGCAAAAGCCCCAGCAGAGCCTAAATTTCACATGACAGAGGAAGAAAGAGAAAAATTAGATAGCGTCACTGTTGATAATAAGGCAGTTAAGATTGCTGTAACAGATGAGATTGTGTACTGGAAAACGGCAGACGGTAAGGAAAATGGTATGCTTATGCCATTCATTGATTTTATTAGAGATGAGTTAGGATTAGAGGTTGAGATTTCATATAAGACCAATGGAGGAGAGGCCAAAGAACAGGCAGCGACTGATCAAGTAGATATGGCCACGTTGGTTAGTATCAATGACCAAAGGCGTGAAGAGTTCGCCACGTTGGACCTATATACTTCTCATTTGGGATTTATCACTCGGAATGAGAGACCTCTTAGGTCAATTACAGCCCTTTCAAATAAAAAAATTGGGTATATTAAAAATTCACCTTTTAGTGAGTCAATCAAGACGTATATGCCATCTGAGGATAAGATATCCTATTTTAGTTCAGAAAAAGTATTGCTGGAAGCCTTGTCCGACAAGACCATTGATGTAGCCATGGTATCGGGGGTTCGTACGCAGTTAAATGTACTTGCCTATCCGGAATTGCAAATAGAGTCATTTGCAGTCAATGAGCCTACAATCCAGGGGGTGGTTGGAGACACACAGGTTGCTAGGGTAGTCTTAGACTTGGCCAATAGGTTTGCAAGAGAAAACTACGATTATTTTTATGGATGTGTAGCCAAAGGCAAAACGGATATGATCATTCAGCGCGCCCGAGAACTTTATGCAGCGGATATTGAAAAGGTCAGAGAAAAATATGGGGAGATTAATGTTTATGATTCTGGGATTCTGTACCCACTTGGATTCAATGAAAATGGGGAGTTCAAAGGTGTTCAAAGGGAAATATATGATACTTTCACTGCATTGACAGACATTCCTGTAAAAATAGAAGATTATTTCTCAGTGGGATTCACTGGTGCTTTAGACAGGCTATCCACGGGCACCAGCCAAGTTTGCTCAGGCGTTCTATACAATTACGATGACACAAAAGAAAAAAAATTGGTGTATTCCATGCCAATATGGGAGTCTGACCTTAGAATGTATACATACAGCAAGAGAAATTTTAACGATGAAGATTTTAGAGCGTTAAGAATTGGGACTACAAAGAACGCCTATGAATATTTGAATTGGAAGGCACTATTTGACAATGATGCTGAGATTTTCCCTGACAGAGTGAGTATGATAGACGCATTAAAGCATGATGAAATTGATTTAGTCTTTATGCCAGAGATGATATATGACTTTAATCAAAAAATCCTAGGGGATAGTACACTTAGGGGTGTTGGTGACCTCCATAGTCTTGTTAGTATTCATATGGTGCTCTCAGGAGACAATCCAGAACTTAACAATTTGTTGAATAATTCAATCAAAATTCAAAAAATTATATATCCAGACAGTAGAAGCAAATGGGAAAATGAAGCGTTGGCCTTAAAATACAAGTATTTGGATATGCAAAATGCTCAAGATAAAGTGCAAGCTGTGACAACTGTACTATTAATGGCAATCGCAGTTACTCTTTTTGTTGTATTTGTCATGTATATACAAAGCAGAAACCAAAAAGAAATATTGAGATTGAGGGCGGAGAAAGAGAAAGAGTCCAACGATATTAAGTCCAAGTTTCTTGTCAATATTAGCCATGAGATTAGAACACCAATGAATGCCATAATTGGATTATCTGAAGTCCAACTTCTAAAAGGTGATCCTGCCAAAGCAAGGGATAGTTTTAGTAAAATCAACATATCTGCCAAGAATCTACTTTCCATTATCAACGATATTTTAGATTTTTCCAAGATTGAGGCTGGAAAGCTTGTGTTCATAGAGGAAAATGCAGAACTAGAAGAAATACTAGCAAACATTATTCTTATGACAAATGAGCGACTATCTAAAGAGAAAACGGAAAAGATCAATGTAGTATTAGAGGTGGAAGAAAGCGCTCCTAAGATAATATTTACAGATAAGACGAGGCTGTGGCAAATCCTAAAAAATGTAATGGACAATTCTGCAAAATTTACCTTGGAGGGACATATAAGGTTACATGTAGATGCGGATGCTAAAAATATAATCTTTACCATAACAGATACGGGAGAAGGCATGGACCAAGACCAAGTGGAAAGGTTATTTATTCCCTTTGAGCAATTTGGAGATGATGCACGGGTAGTAAAGTCTGGGACTGGGCTAGGAATGACCATAACCAAGGAGATTGTGGATGGATTTGGTGGCACGATAGCAGTGAATAGCAGTAGAGGGCAAGGTACCACAACCATAATAGAACTTCCGCTAAAAGAGCTGGCTGGAGATAAGACTGTATCAAACAAGTGTGAAAGGTATGTCAAACGAGAAAATGCTATTTTCCCTGATGCCAAGGTTCTAGTATGCGAAGACAATGAAATTAATCAAATAGTGGCAGTGGAAATATTGGCATTGTTTGGAATTAACCCTACCATAGCAAACAATGGAATAGAGTGCCTAGAATTACTTGAAAAACAGGAATTTGATTTAATATTAATGGATATCATAATGCCGGTGATGGATGGGAGTGAAGCCACAAAACTCATCAGGGCATCAGATAAAGCTTACAAGGAGATTCCAATCGTGTCAATGACGGCCAATCTGGTGAAAGAAGAGCTAGATAAATATATGGCATACGGTATGAATGGTTATATTGGAAAACCTATAGACATTGAAATACTAGGAAAAGAATTGGATAAGTGGTTAAGGAAGTGATGATCATGGGAAAAAATGTATTCTATTATGAATTTGAGGTTGGCAGACTAGGGATAGCCGAAAGCAGTGGCAAAATAACAAATGTATTCTTTCACAACGATCCACAGCCATGGCCAGAAGAAATGACTGTAGCAGAAACCAGCATCATAAAGGAAGCGGCACGTCAACTGACTGAATATTTCCAAGGAAATAGAAAGGTGTTTGATCTGCCACTAGAGCCTGATTATGGTACACCTTTTATGTGTAGTGTATGGAAAGCACTTTGTGACCTACCCTATGGGGCGATAGCATCGTATAAAGATATTGCCACAACAGTAGGCAACCCTAAGGCATGTAGGGCAGTAGGATCAGCCAACAATAGAAATCCAATCGGTATAATCGTTCCATGCCACAGAGTCATAGGTGCCAACGGCAAATTGGTAGGCTATGCAGGTGGGCTAGATATTAAATCAAAATTGTTAGAATTGGAGAGGAGGAACAAATGAAACCATCAGACGTATATAAAACGGGACTGAACTGCGGAGAGTCTATCATAAAAGTATATAACGAAGAAACAGGAATAGAGAAGCTTCCCATGAGTGTTGGAAGCGGCATGGGACAAGGTCTTGGATCATTGAGCCTATGCGGAGCAGTCATGGCGGCGGGGGTGCTAATCGGACTAGAGACAGGGAGAAATAGTGCAGAAGAGGAAAACCCAGCCAAAATACATGCAAAAGAGCTTGTGGCCGCTATAAGAGAAAAATTTGGATCTGAGATGTGTGGTGAATTAAAAGCAAATAAAGTGCCGTGTACAGAGATCATGGACTTTAGTTATCAAACCATGAAAGAGATTTTAGAAGCGATTAGAAAGTAAGGAGAAAAAAGAAGGATGATAAATTGGGCTAACCAAAATCGGAAAGGAGTTGCCTTTTCCGTGTTTTTGAGTATAGTTTTACAAGTTTTTGTGCCAGCATATATCAATCCATTTAATGCGTATGCGGAAGAAGAAATGGTATACAAAGATATTCGGAATGTAGCAACCATTGATACAAGTGCATCAGCAGTGGTGAACAAACCAGATATTTTCAAAGCCATTACCCTAGGGGCCGTGAAGTATGTTGATACAGTTGGTGTTGCCAAACTACAGTTTGAAGTATGGCTAGATAGTGATGTGGTAGGCGACATTTGGGAGTCGTGCAGTCCAGATCACTTTGAAGATGACCCAAATGATATTACGAGTTGGAGTAGCTTGACATGGCTACCTGAAATAACATTTTCCACATTGATTGATGGGAAGGATTTAGGGCTGGAAGGATCAACAGAAACAGCACTGCACTTGATTGATTTAGGTGGTGAGGTTGTCATTGAAGATGAAGATAACAGCACGACCATAACTGTGGGGGCGTATACACTGGCGTTAGAGGGTGGTGATATTAGGCTCACATGTACCTTGAGAAATCAGGTGTACGCCTATGCAAATGCAGAGTTTAGCATTGGATTTCAAATTGGCATATCAAATGACTTTGCTATAAAATCAAAGCTGTCATTTTCTGATGGATCAGGAGATGCGGTGATTTTGAACATCAAGCAAGTGGGTACAGACCCTGAGGATAATTATACAGTAGAGATGACAGCACCTGCTATTGTGAATCAAAATGAAATTATGTATACCCTCACTGCTACGGCCATTCGGACAGCGGTTTTGAGTGGAAGAGCAATTTATTTTCCAATTCCTTCTCAGCTTCAAGTCGTTGGCGTATCAGTCTCAACAGATGGCGGTTTGACTACAGTACCTGCACTTTTTTCTAGCACAGGAGCCTTTGTTTATGAGTTCCCAGAAGGTTTGGCAAAAGAAGCTATCTTTCAAATCACCACAAGAATGAGTTCGGTAGAATATCAGGCATACATGGGCTACAGCTATTTTGGGACTGGACGAAACAATGGGCAAGTATATCCACTGTATGGTTCTATGTATAATGGAAATCGAGTAGGCATGGTGCCTATTGGCCATACAGGGGCTCAAATTTTAGCTTCAACAGGAGGTGTTGTTTTTCAAGCAACACAGCCAGCAGAGACGTCTATGCAGATACAAGAATTTTTTAGGAAGACAAGAAAAAAATCAGCAGATAGCAAATCAGTGCGGTGGACTGTCAATGTGGAAGGGCGGCTTGCAGATGCCCAAAATGCCTATTTGGTAGATACTATTGTTAATACAGAAAGCCATGTGTATGCAAGTGGGCAAGCCGTTTCTATTACAGCCAATGATGGCTCAACCAATGGAAGTATTTCTATGATTGGGGTATCCGCTACCACCTCTGCATCATTGCTCACGGTGGCGGATTTGAACGCTTTGACAGACAACGGACAGAATGCAGTATATTATACATACAATGGTACAAAATCCGCGTTAATTGTACCATTGCCAGAAGAGTATCTTATGACGCCATCCAAAGTGGAATACTATACCGATGTTGTCATTCCAGGTATAGATGATGAGGTCAAGACCAAAACCTTAGAAAACGATGTGTATCTGCGGGCGCAAGGATTGAACTACGAAGGTATACTGTATACAAACCCTGGATACATCAATGCTGCCGCCTATATCAATGCAGATTTTAGTTTTGTAGCAAAGGACTTTATCAGCTATACGAAAGAAACCCAGACGGCAAGATGGCGGTTTGAGGTAAACCGGTTTGGCACCACCATGTCATCCATTGTGATAGAAGAGTATTACAAAGACAATTTTATGGCACTTGATCCTGTACTGGCTGATGAAAGGGGAACGATTTCGGCCATCTGGTATAACAAGGAGGATTCCGAAGCAACAAATCCTAGCAAGAACTTTGTCATTGGCGGCAACAGTAGCGATACTAACTATTATGAGGTGGATGACACAAATGGCATTCTCCGTATACATATTGGTCTTGAAGTGGGTGCAGGGGATGCATACCGCTTTTTCATCAACACAAAAGTGGAGAACGGTAGTCTACTTGCTTCCCAAGGGGCATTGAATTACTCGTTGGTTGGTAGACAATATAACAAAGCGTCCATAGCGGCTGTGGTTGTGAGAGATGAACAAGGCACCACAGGAGAGGCGGTACAGCCTACATCAACTTGGTTTGATTTACATAACTATTTGATTACCAAGACATCATTGGGGGCTATTGATGGTTCCTATGACTTTGAGACAAAGAGTATTCCTTGGAAGATTACGGTCAACCCTTTCTATATTCCTATTTCAGAGGCAGCCATCACAGATACATTGCCACTGGGCACAACATTTGGGGGGATTAAAAGCGTTATTCGTACAAAATACGGAACGCCAAGCACCACAGAATCAGGTGTAATCAATTCAGATGGAACAGTTACGTTTGTTGATGGACTGAAGATTACACTGGCAAGTATCTACGATACAGATGGGGATGGATATACCAAGAACAAACAGTCATTTGGATTTGATGCACAGATAAAAGATAAATTTGAAATCGTGTATACCACTGTGTATGAAGAGAATTTTAGGCGTGAACAGTTTAAAGAAGGTGTCACCATTACAGCTATTAACCCATCGGTACTGGAGGGTAATATTTTTGGTGTGAGAACCAGTACCACAGGGAACAGGGCCGCCACGGACCAATCAAGTGTAGCCTTTGTAGCGCCTCCTATGGACAAATACGGTATATATACAGAAGGACCATATACCATGGGGGATATCACAGAAGACAAAGCCCTGTATGTGACTTGGAAAGTTCTTTTCAATCGAAATCAGGTGAGCATGGCGGGTGTCACTTTGACGGATATTCTCAAACCGCAGTTTGAAATGGATCCCGATTCATTGAAGATCTATACAGCCACAGTGGGGGGTGTATACAAGAATACTACGGCACAGGGAATCATGTTTACAACAATTGATGCCATCACTACACAAGATGCTATTGCTTCTATGAATGGAATCATTGCACCTACTGGCTTTGCCCTGACCATTCCAGATGAATATGCACAAGAGACATTGTATTTAGAATTTGTCACACTGCTTCTAGACAACATTGACAAAAAAGAGGATATGACCAATGTGCTGACGCTTTCCAATGGACTGACAACAGCGGCCTTTACAGTTGTAGGGGCAAAAATCATCGACCTAGAAGATTATGCAAAGGGCTCAACGTCACCCAATGCTAGAATCTATGTGACCAGCAAGAATACCACATATACGTTCAATTCGTCATTGGGCATACCTATGCCAGATTTGCGATTGACAGGGGTTGCAGTGAGGCTGATACCTATGAATGGCCCAGCGGATAATGCAGTACCCTCTGCACCTGCTGTGAATGCTTCAAAGACTTGGTATGGGAATGTAGCCCTTGAAAAAAACAAGTTTAGCTCTGCATCAAAGGGTTTGACCAATTTTATGTATTTGAAGCTAGGTGTATTGTATAGAATCGAGCAAACAGCCACTGTACCTGGGTACAGAAAGCCAGTAGCACAATATGTAATTTTTAGCAAAAATACCCTTACTGCTGATGATTATCCAGTAGGAACAAGAATACTGCCATATCCTCTACCAACGTCACTGACGGGGATTCAAGATACACGGGTTTTCATTTTAGAAAATGACCCAGGTACAGGGGAAGAGGGACAGGGGAGTACAACAGGTGAGGTCTCATTCTACAAGCTGACGGAAGATGGGAAGCCGATTTCTGGGGCAGGTTTTACCCTTTCAGGTAAAAACCTGACAACCAAATCAACACTTAGCGATGGGAATGGCTTAGTGAAGTTTTCCAATGTTGATATTGGCTCTTACAATCTAACAGAAACAACCATTGCCTCTATTTTTAGAAAGCCAACGGGTACCATGGGCGCCATAGTTTCGTATAATACTGGCAATCAAGATTTTGAATTTAAAATCACCACAAGTGGGGGAACAAAGTACAAGCTGTCTACGGAGACAAGTGGTAGTGGCGTGGTATATAAACTAAAAAATGATTTCAAACGAGGGGATATA
>JAVBKP010000110.1:0-15552 GCA_031553975.1 Anaerovoracaceae bacterium
GAGAAGCTTATAAAGATGTTGCCATTGTCGTTGGAGGATTAGAGGCCAGTCTTCGCAGATTTGCACACTATGACTATTGGGATGACAAGGTTAGAAAATCAATACTGCTAGATGCAAAAGCAGATATTTTGGTGTACGGAATGGCAGAAAACACCATAGTTGAAATCGCTGATGCCCTTAACACCGGTATGAATCCCAGGGACATCACGTGGATTAGAGGGACTAGCTACAGGCGGAATGTAGCAAAAGAAGAAAATATAAATGATTATGAAATAGATGAATTTCAGATGCTTCCATCATTCGAGCAGGTATCTATTGATAAAACAGAATACGCCAAGAGCTTTGCCACTCAATATAAAAATAGTGATCCTTTCACCAGCAAAAAATTGATAGAACCATACGAAGGTGGTATTTTTGTGGTGCAAAACCCGCCTGCCCAGTTGCTGTCATCAGAATCACTTGATAGGGTATATGATTTGCCATACGAGGGAACCTACTATGACGGCTATGAGCATGAAGGTGGTATTCCGGCCATAGAAGAGGTGAAGTTTAGCATTACAGCCAATAGAGGTTGTTTTGGGAGCTGTGCATTTTGTGCTTTAACCTTTCACCAAGGGCGTATAGTCCAAGGCAGGGGCAAAGAATCCATTCTTGCTGAAGCTGAAAGAATGACAAAAAGATCAGACTTTAAGGGATATATTCACGATGTAGGAGGTCCTACAGCCAACTTTAGAGGGCCAGCTTGCGAAAAACAAGGCATTCATGGAACCTGCAAAGACAAAGATTGCTTATATCCAGAAGGTTGTAAGAACATGAAGGTGGATCATACAGAATACCTAGATATTCTCAGAATCCTTAGAAAAATTCCAAAAGTGAAAAAAGTTTTTATCAGATCGGGCATTAGATTCGATTATGCTATTTATGACAAAGATGACACTTTTATCAAAGAGCTGTGTCAGCATCATGTGAGCGGTACGTTGAAAGTAGCACCAGAGCATATTTCGGAAGAGGTCCTAAAGCGTATGCGAAAACCTTCCAATGTGATTTTCCAAAAATTTAAAAATAAGTATAATAATATAAATAAAGAGCTAGGGCTAAACCAGTTTATCATTCCGTATTTTATATCATCACATCCAGGCTCAACGTTGAAAGATGGGATTATACTAGCAGAGTATCTCAAAAAAGAAAAATTTCTTCCTGACCAAGTGCAGGACTTTTACCCTACACCAAGCACATTGTCTACCTGCATGTACTACACAGGCTTAGACCCGCTAACCATGGAAGAGGTTTATGTCACAAGAGATATGGAAGAGAAGAAGATGCAAAGAGCATTGCTTCATTTTCACAAACCGGAGAATTACGACCTAGTAAAAAAAGCGCTGATGCGAGAAAACAGACAGGATTTAATTGGGTTTGACCAAAGATGTCTAATAAAACCGAAAGGAAAGAAAGATGACACTGCTAACCAAACTAGAGGGCATAGTAAAGCAAAGCAAAGCAGAATATCAAAAGATAAAAGGCCATAAGCAGGTCTCAGCCAGTTTTGCCATAGCAGAGCAGGTAAGGAATAAGCCCTCAGCGAAGCAGGCCAATGCTTGGGATAATATCCTAGGTATGGGAGACAATCTGCTGTTTATGGACTATTTGGCAAAACAGAAATCCATGGAAGAAAAAATTGACCTGATTTACATAGACCCGCCTTTTTTTTCCAATGCCAATTATAAGGCCACTACGCGTGTTAAGGCAGAGGGTAGCGACGAGGTAATGGTGTATACCCAAGATGCATACGAAGATACTTGGGCTGACGGACTAGAGGAATACTTAAGAATGATCACGGTTAGACTCTTTTATATGAAAGACTTGCTAAGCGGGGACGGTTCTATTTTTATTCATTTAGACTGGCATGTGGTACACTACGTTAAAATAATAGCCGATGAAATCTTTGGGATGGAGAATTTCATCAACGAGATCATATGGCAGTACAAGTCGGGTGGTGCAGGAAAAAGACATTTTGGCAGAAAGCACGACACTTTATTGTTTTATGCAAAATCGAAAAAATATAAATTTAATACCCAAAAGGAAAAATCGTACAACAGAGAGCTTAGGGCATATAATTTCAAAGGGGTAGAAGAATTTAAGGACAAGACGGGTTGGTACACCTTAGTGAATATGAAAGACGTATGGCCTATCAATATGGTGGGGAGGACGTCAAAAGAAAGGGTGGACTACGCCACCCAAAAACCAGAAGCACTGTTGGAACGCATTATAGAAAGTTGCACCCAAGAAGGAAGTATATGTGCTGATTTTTTTGCAGGATCGGGCACACTTGCAGCAGTGGCTGAAAAAATGGGTAGAAAATGGGTGTCTTGCGACAGCGGTGATTTAGCCATTGCCAAGACACAAAAAAGATTATACAGACTAAATGGTCAGTATGATTTATTGGTAGCAAATGAAAACCAGACAGGCGGTTCTTCGGGAAGGGGCCGCAATGACGTGGGTTCTGGGGTACATCCGTCCCCGATTGAGAGGGTGGACATACAGCTATTGCCAACCAAGGCAGAGAACAAAGTGAAGCTAAAAGTGCAGATTACACCAGATGAAAAGGCGGTGGCTATAGATCACTGGAGTGTAGATTTTATATCCAGAGATCATGTATATAGACCTCAAATTCATTATGTAAGGGATAAGTCTGGTGTTGAGCAAAAATTAGAAAAAGTTATAGCAGCGCCAACGAGAATTATCGTAAAAGTAACAGATGTGTTAGGGAGGGTGAGCTATTATGAAAAAGAAAATAACGAAAGAATTTGCTAGAAAACTTATAATAGATATCATATTTATATGTGCAGGTTGTGCCATAGGATCCTTTGCCTCCATTGGAATTATGATTCCCAACGGGTTGAGTTCAGGGGGGATAACGGGTATTGCTAGGGTGCTGTCCACAATCACCCCCATGAATTTTTCTGTCTTATACTATATAGGAGCGATTATTATTCTAGTGTCTTGTTTCTTACTACTTGGTATGCGAGAAGCAAGGAAAATTGTTCTATTATCCATTCTATATCCAGCATTTTTGACCTTATTTGAATATCTAGATGTGCAGCTCCTTGACACGAAGGATATCACCCTTGCAGTAATCTATGTAGGTGTCATAGGCGGTATTAGTTCAGGCCTTGTGTTTAGCAGAGGGTATTCCTTTGGAGGCTCTGACACTGTTGCAAAAATAATTCAAAAACGACTGTTCCCCTTTGTGCCTATGAGCAAAATTCTTCTCGTGATAGATGCTGTTGTCATCATAATTTCAGGATTGGTATTCGGTAGGAATATTGCACTGTATGCCCTAGTCTCACAAGTGATTAGTACAAAGACCATTGAATTTGTAA
This sequence comes from Anaerovoracaceae bacterium, assembly GCA_031553975.1. GTDB lineage: Bacteria > Bacillota > Clostridia > Peptostreptococcales > Anaerovoracaceae > JAVBKP01. Next base: position 3,381 of record JAVBKP010000110.1, read on the forward strand.
TGTTTGGATTTGACTCTAAGCTGGTGCAGCTAGAAATCATATCTAGCAAGCACGAAGAAATCGCCAAATATGTATTGAATGACATTGGTAGAGGCGTGTCTAACGTTACCATTCGAGGGGAGTACACCAAGGAAGAAAAAAGTAAAATTATTACCATTTGTTCTCCAAGAGAGAGCATGCTCATAAGAGATTTTATCGTTAAAGCTGACCGCAACGCTTTTGTAAGCGTAGTGCATGTAGAAACCGTCTGGGGCGAGGGCGTTGGATTCAATAGCCTAACCCAGCATACCAAAGAGTAGAAAGGAAGACAAATGAAGATAGCAATTGAAAACATCAAGATGCTTCGTATGACATCAGAAGAAGAGGGAATTATCCAAGGAAGCATAGCCATAGATGGGGACAAAATAGCCCATGTGGGAACCATTCCTTCAGATTTTAAAGCTGACAAAATAATAGATGGAGCAAACGCCCTTGCTATTCCAAGCTTTGTCAATTCTCATACCCATTCTTCGATGCCAGTCCTTAGAAACTATGGGGATGATCTAGCCCTTATGGACTGGCTCACCACAAAAATTTTTCCTGCAGAGGATAAGCTAGATGATGAATGGTCATACTGGGGGTCAATGTTAAGTATTGTTGAGATGATTAGAAGTGGATGCACGGCCTTTGCTGACATGTATTTTTTCATGGATGGTACTGCCAAAGCCGTACAAGAATCAGGTGTTAGAGCCAATCTTAGCCGCGGCCTTGCAGGGGATGGCAACGATGAAGGAAGTATTATGCGCTTAACACAAGCCGAGGAGCTATATGACAAATGGAATGATGGGGCAGAAGGCAGAATAAAAGTAGATATAGGGCCACATGCACCGTATACATGCGGAGATGACATGTTCAAAAAGGCTGTAGCATTAGCCGCTAAGAAAAACACAGGCATCCATGTTCATTTACAAGAAACTGCATTTGAAGTAGAAACTTCCATGAAAGAATATGGCATGAGTCCCATAGAGCGCATGGAAAAACTAGGATTATTTGAGAATAACAGGGTGATGGCGGCCCATTGCGTACACCTATCTGATAAGGATATGGAAATTCTAAAAAAATATAAAGTAAATGTAATGCATAACCCAACTAGCAATCTTAAACTTGCCAGTGGTTTTGCGCCGATTGCCAAAATGGCAGAGGCTGGACTGAATGTATCAATTGGAACAGATGGATCTGCCTCCAACAACAATGTGAACATGTGTGAAGAGTTACATATTGCAGCAGTATTGGCAAAATCCGTAGCCAATGACCCAAAGGCGGTGCCTGCATACCAAGCCATTGAAATGGCCACTATAGGTGGTGCAAAAACTTTAGGAATTGACCAAATGGTTGGCAAAATTGAAGTGGGCATGAAAGCGGACATTGCTATCATTGACATGGAAAAACCCCACTGGTATCCACGCAACAATCTTGTTTCTGCCATAGCATATTCGATGAATAGCGCGGACTTTAAAACTGTTTTATGCAATGGTAAGATTTTGATGGAAGACTATAAACTGACTACAATCAACGAAAAAGAAGTTATGCACAAAGTGGAAGAAATTGCAAGAAAAGTTATTGGATAAATTGTCAATCGACGATGTAATTTTAATGTTAAGTACTTGTAAATATTTTGACAAATAGACCTTTTATGTGTTAGTATGTGTGAGGAAGTATTCGTAAATTTACGAATTATGAAATGAAAATTTTAGGAGGATTACACGCGATGAAAAAGAGAGTATTGGCTGTTGTTTTAGTATTAGCAATGGTATTTTCTCTAGCTGCATGTGGCGGCACTACGACTGAAGAGACTGGCCTACAAGTAGGAATGGTTACTGATTCAGGCACAATTGATGACAAATCTTTTAACCAAGGAACTTGGGAAGGGATTGTAAGAGCTTCTGAGGAACTTGCTGTTACTAAGCAATATCAAAAGCCTGTAGGAACCACAGAAGGTGACTATGTTCAGGAGATTCAAAACCTTTACGATGCGGGCTATAAGTTCATCGTAACACCTGGTTTCATGTTTGAAACTGCTATCTACAAACAACAAGACATAATGACTGACGCTAAATTCGTACTTATCGACGGAACACCTAACAATGGTGATTATACAGACATCAAAGTAGGACCTAACACTGTTTCAGTTCTTTTTGCTGAACACGAGTCTGGATTCCTTGCTGGTGTAGCAACTGCCCTAAAAGTTCAATCAGGTGAACTAGGATTCATCGGTGGTATTGCAGTTCCTGCAGTACAAAAGTTTAACTGGGGATTCCAACAAGGCGTTGCGTATGCTAACGAAAACTATGGTACTACATGTAACATCAAAGCTGAGAACGATGTATACCAAGGTACATTTAGTGATGTAGCTGCTGGTGCACAACTTGCTGCCAAAATGTATGACAATGGCGTAAAAGCTATCTTCGCTGCTGCTGGTGGTGTAGGTGTTGGTGTAATCAACGAAGCTAAAAGCCGTCAATCAAAAGGCGAAGAAGTTTGGGTAGTTGGCGTAGACGTAGACCAATATAACGCTGGTATCTACGATGAAGCTGCTGCAAAATCAGTAGTTCTTACATCTGCTATGAAATACCTAAACAACGCTACATTTGATATTATCAAATCTGAGCTAGATGGAAAATTCCCAGGTGGTCAAACACTAATCTTCTCTGTTGCTAATGATGGAGTAGGTATCCCAACTGAGAATCCTAACCTTCCTGAAGATGTTTCAGCTAAGGTAAAAGAAGTTTATGGAAAGATCAAAGAAGGAGCAGTAACTGTTTCTGATCAACAAGGAACGCTTCACCCATAATCGCACAAAATTACTAAAAATAGAGAGCAGTCATCTTGAATGACTGCTCTTTTTTTGATATGATAGAGTGGTATATTTTATGAGTAAAATTATCTGAAATCTAAATCTATATTAAAAATAGCAGTAGAGGTGAAGAATTTGTCTGAATGTGTAATTGAGATGATTGATGTTCGAAAGGAGTTTCCTGGGATCGTAGCCAACGACAATGTGAATTTAACGCTACGAAAAGGTGAAATTCTTGCCCTGCTAGGCGAAAATGGAGCAGGAAAATCCACGCTGATGAGCGTGCTTTTTGGACTTTATCCGCAAGATGGCGGAACAATCAAGGTTAGAGGTCAAGAGGTGGCAATAGGCAACCCAAATGTGGCCAATAAGCTAGGAATTGGAATGGTGCACCAACACTTCAAACTGGTACATAATTTTACAGTGGCCGAAAACATTATACTGGGCATAGAGCCAAGAAAGTGGGCGGTAGATATTAAATCTGCCACAAAGAGGCTAGAGGAGTTATCTAAGCAGTACAATCTAGAAGTAGATCCATCTGCTAAGATTGAAGACATATCCGTTGGTATGCAACAACGTGTTGAAATTCTCAAAATGTTATATCGGGAAAACGATATACTTATCTTCGATGAACCTACGGCTGTGTTGATGCCACAAGAGATTCAAGAACTAATGCAAATCATGAGAAACCTTATCAACCAAGGCAAATCCATTATATTTATCACCCACAAGCTAAAAGAAATAAAGGCAGTAGCAGACCGTTGTACAGTACTTCGTCGCGGCAAAGTGATTGGCACTGTCGATGTGAAAGATACATCCGAGGCCCAAATGGCAGCCATGATGGTAGGACGAGAAGTTACTTTCGCAGTAGAAAAAAAGCCAGCTACTTTTGGTGATGTTGTGCTTTCAATAGAGAATCTATCTGTGAGGAACAAGCGCAACGTGTTAGGCCTTAAAAATTTTACCATAGATGTCCGAGCAGGAGAAATCGTTGGGATTGCAGGAGTAGATGGCAACGGGCAGACTGAACTCGTTGAGGCCTTGACCGGACTTTGTACTTCAGAAAGCGGCACCATTTCCCTAAAGGGAAAAGACATTACAAATGCATCTATCAAAGAGCGAATAGAATCCAAGATGGCGCATATACCAGAAGATAGGCACAAACGTGGACTTATATTAGACTATACCTTAATGGAAAATATTATAATGGAAGTGTATGACAGAACTCCATTTAGCAAAAATGGAATTTTGAACGAAACGGAAATAAAAAAATATTCCGAAAAGATTTTGAAAGATTTTGACGTGAGATCTGGCGAAGGTGCCTTGTCTGCGGCAAGATCTCTATCGGGCGGTAACCAGCAAAAGGCTATAGTTGGCAGAGAAATCAGCCTGGAGCCAGAATTGTTAATAGCGGTACAGCCTACGAGAGGGCTTGATGTGGGTGCGATTGAATATATTCACAAGCGCTTGATAGAGCAAAGGGATAAGGGCAAAGCAGTGCTTTTGGTATCACTAGAGCTAGATGAAGTGCTAAATGTATCTGATAGAATTGCAGCACTCAATGGTGGCGAACTAATTGGTGTTGTCAATGCGGCAGAAACCGACGAAAAACAGGTCGGACTAATGATGGCAGGCGTGAAAGGAGATTTGGACTAGGATGAGAAATAAGTTTAAACTAAACCGCACGCTGACCATTTCCCTAGTGGCAATACTTTTAGGTATTGTGGCAGGTGGTATTATGATGGCCGCCATGGGAAGCAATCCTATTCAGGGATACGCGTTCTTATTACAAGGTGGCTTAAAAACCATGGCAAGATTTGGAAATACACTAGCCATATCCACCACTCTTATACTGGCGGGGCTAGCAGTAGCCTTTGCCTTTAGAACAGGGCTATTTAATATTGGTGTATCTGGACAAATGTTAATGGGCGCTATTGCTGCTACTTCCATTGGATTAACAGTAGATTTACCAAAGATAATATTACTACCATTATGTATTATAGCAGGATGTCTTGCGGGCATGGTGTGGGGAACGATACCAGGGTTTTTAAAGGCAAGATTTAACGTACACGAAGTAGTGGCTACTATTATGCTTAACTGGATTGCATACTGGATTGTATACTACGCAATTAAGGCGTGGTTTGTTGGAAAAGTTGAAACCGAGTCAAAATTTGTTCCTGACGCGGCCAGTTTAAAAGTAGAATGGATGACAAAGCTTTTCCAAGGATCATATATTAACTTAGGATTTTTTATAGCAGTAGCCGCAGTGATTTTCATATGGTTCTTGTTAAACAAAACCACCATTGGTTATGAGTTAAAGGCAGCGGGATACAACAAATTTGGTGCAGAATATGCCGGTATGAAGGTGGAGAGAAATATTGTTCTTTCTATGGCCATATCAGGAGGACTGGCTGGACTTGCAGGTGTATGTCATTATTTAGGATACTCTGCCAACATGCAGATTGGCGTTCTTCCTAGCCAAGGCTTTGACGGCATGGCGGTAGCGCTACTTGCCAACAGCAACCCACTAGGTGTTGTAGCTACAGCGTTATTCTTTGGACTACTTACAGCAGGTAAAGGCTTTATGAACGCTATGACGGGCATACCACCAGAGCTAGCTGATACTATTATTGCATTTATAATATACTTTGCAGCCACTAGCGTTCTAATTGATCGCGCATGGAAGGCTCTGAAACGAAATAAGACAAAGAAGCAACAAAAATCTGCTCATGGCTCAGAAAAGGGAGGTGAGTAGTATGTGGGAAACCATAACAATGATAGTACCTTATGCTATTGCCTACACCATCCCGCTTTTAATTACATCACTAGGGGGATTATTCTCCGAGAGATCTGGCGTAGTTAACATCGGTATGGAAGGTATGATGCTAATGGGCAACTTTGTAGCCGCATACTCGATTATGCAGTTGCATACAGGGATTTGGGCGGGACTTCTATTAGGCGCCATGGCAGGCGGGATATTTGCTATACTACACGCATTTGCCGCCATTAGCCTTAATGCTAACCAAATCATCAGCGGTACAGCGATCAACATGATTGCAGCAGCGACTACATTATTTGTAGCTAGATATTTGACGGGTAGTGGAAACATTACCATCCACATGGGATTTGCAAAAACTGACATTCCACTGTTATCAGATATTCCTGTAATAGGACCACTGTTCTTCCACAATACGTATCCCACCACATTTGTAGTACTTTTCATATTGGTGGCTTCTTGGTATTTAATATACAAGACAGCTTTCGGTATGAGATTAAGAGCTTGCGGAGAGCATCCACAGGCTGCTGATGCGGCAGGTATCAATGTATACGTTATCAGATATATTGCAGTTATCATATCCGGTGCCTTGTCAGGACTAGGCGGAGCGGTAATCCTCGTAACATATTCGGGAGAGTTCAATGGATCTGTAGCAGGTCTTGGTTTCTTGGCTCTTGCCGCATTGATATTCGGTCAGTGGAAACCAAAGGGAATCTTAATGGCAACTTTGTTCTTTGGCACAGCGGCCACCATTGCAAACATAGCACCGGTGACACCATCGCTAGCATGGATTCCAGCAGTTATATTAAAAACCTTCCCATACATCGTAACAATTATTGCCCTCGTAATATTTTCTAAAACATCTGCCGCACCAAAAGCAGCAGGAGAACCATTCGACAAAGGTAAGAGGTAAGAGGTAGTCGGGGTCCCCGCAAAACTTGTACGGATAGCCCTGCGGGGGGTGAGGCAAAGGGACATTGAATGTTACAATCAGGTGACAGTTCATTGACATTACAGTAAATTTCAACAAAATTGTACAATTTTCTAGTATAATGACCGATAGCAGGATTACACTGCTGTCGGTTTTTTATTGCCCCAATACCTGCCAGGGACACCATAAAAACTCCGATCAGGAGAGGCAGAGCAATACAGGAGGATTGAATGAAAAGATATATAAGGTTGTTATGGTTTATTTTAGTGTTTTTACTGGCGTTTGCTGGATTTACATATGGTGCCCAGGCACCGATTACAATTACCTTAGATGGAAAAAAAGTGACCACGGATACAGAACCAATCATTCAAAATGGAAGAACCCTAGTGCCAGTAGCCGTAATAGCCGATAATATTGGTGGCAAGGCTGTTTGGGATGGGAAGACAAGAGAAGTATCAGTTACATATAAAGACATGGGTATAAAGCTAAAAATCGACTCTAAGGATGCCTATGTGAATGGAGAGCATGTCTTACTGGATGTGCCAGCTACCATTGTCAACGAAAGAACAATAGTGCCACTGGCTTTTATATCCACAAGCTTCGGATATGGGGTTGGATATGATGGCAAAAGCAGAACTGTTTCTATTACTACACCAACGAATACGGCTATTGTAGCAGTGACAAATACGGCTATCACAGGAAAAACAAAAGTGATAGAAGTCAATGCGTTTAACTATTTGACTGGCTATAGAGTAGAACTAAAAGGAAGCGAGCCTTTTGGAGAGTACACCACATTGGCTCTCACTGAACCAAATCGGTATGTACTGGATGTAAAAAAAGCAGACATGTCAGTAGAATCAGCTAACAATACAGTTTTTGAAAGCACCATTAGCGCTGTGCGCGTATCACAGTTTACAACAGAAGATGCTAGGGTTGTGGTAGACCTAAAAGAAAAATCAACACCTATTATCTCCCTTTCTACAGATAAGAAAAGCATGTATATGGATTTTGGGGTAGAAGGTGCAACCGTAACAGGGGAGGCTGTTAGCCGTGGTGATGATGAAAGAACCACGCCACCAGCTGTGGTAGATGGAATTCATGCGGAGCCATTCACTGTGGTCATTGACCCAGGACATGGGGGCAATGACCCTGGCGCACTAGGAAAAGAAGGCGCAAAGACTGTGCTCAACGAGAAAGAGCTCAACTTAGCCGTATCACTGCTTGTCAGGGACAAACTAGCGGCGGCAGGCATCAATACATATATGACGAGAGAAACAGACAAAGCAGTGATACTAGCATCAAGACCAGCTATTGCCAATGGAATAAAAGCAGGACTATTTGTGAGTATTCATAACAATTCTAGCGAATCTAGCAGTAGCAACGGCATGGAAGTAATGTATTACAACAAACTCAGCGATTCCCTTTATGGAATGGGCAGCAGCAAGGACATCGCCACAAAAGTCGGTCAGCACATGATTAAAGAAATGGGTCCACTTGGGCTTGCTTTCAACAAATACATGGAACGACCAGCCTTAGCTGTATTAAATAAAACCTCCATGCCTGCTATTTTAGTGGAAGGCGCCTATCTTTCAAATACAAGCAATAGGGAGATTATGAAGACGGATGCTTTCGTAGAAAAATATGCGACAGCCGTGGCAGATGCTATCATAGAAGTAGTAAACAATAGATAGGAAGAGTGATTATGAACAAAATGGAATCAGCAGTATTCTACCAGATATTTCCGTTAGGAATGTTAGGCGCAGAATGGGATAACGAACCGAATGGTCAGATAATTTCCAGAATACCCAATTTGAAGAATTGGATACCACACGTAACAAAACTAGGTGCGAATGCTATTTACTTGAGTCCAATTTTTGAGTCTGATCACCATGGGTACGACACCAGAGACTATTTTAAAATAGACAGAAGACTTGGTAGCAATGAGGAATTCAAGCAGTTTGTAGAAGCTTGTCATGCTGAGAATATAAGCGTAGTCTTAGACGGCGTGTTTAACCATGTGGGACGAGGATTTTGGGCCTTCAAAGATGTGTTAGAAAAAAGAGAACAAAGCCAATATACCAGTTGGTTTCATATTAACTTTCAAGGCAATAGCAATTATAACGATGGATTTTGGTACGAAGGTTGGGAAGGACATTTTGAGCTGGTAAAGCTTAATTTAGACCATCCAGATGTACGGAGACATTTGCTAGATGCAGTGAATATGTGGATGGATGAATTCAAAATAGATGGATTGAGATTAGATGTAGCCTATATGCTCCACAAAGGGTTCATGGGTGAACTTTGTGGGTTCTGTCGCGGGAAGAATCCAGAATTTTGGCTGGTGGGAGAGGCCCTTCATGGTTACTATAAAACATTGATGGATGGCGGACTACTTGATAGTGTGACAAATTATGAATGCTATAAAGGGCTATATTCTAGCTTTAACTCTAAAAATATGTTTGAAATCGCATCGTCCCTCAATCGCCAGTTTGGTCAAGAGCAATGGACTTTATACAAAGGCAGGCATCTGTTTAACTTTGTGGATAATCACGATGTGACAAGAATTGCAAGTATTTTAGAAAACAAGAATCATTTACCTTTGATATACGCGTTACTTTTCACAATGCCCGGTATTCCTTGTGTGTACAACGGTAGTGAATGGGGCATATACGGAGGCAAAAGGGACGGCGATGGGGCATTACGACCATATCTACAGCATCCTGAGTGGAATGAACTAACCGAACATATAGCCAAATTAGCCGTTATCCACAAGAAAAGCAAGGCGCTTACCCATGGTGAATATAAGCAATTGCAATTGTCCAACAGTCAAATTGTATTTGAACGTTCTTGGGATGGGGATAGAGTGATTATAGCCATGAATTTAGATGATCATGAGTATGTGGCACATTTTGACGCTAGAGCAGGCTGTGGTACAGATTTGATGACCGAAAGCCATGTGGATTTTGGCGGAGGACTTAGAATACCACCATATACAGCATTGGTTATACAGGTTTAAGGAATAGCATTTATAAAAATCCTAAACAATAAAGCAGGGGCGGTCTTTCTATGATTGTTAATCATTTTGAGACGGCCCCTTTTGTTATTCCTGTCCTAATTCTCCACATCTTTCTCTAGTGCGTTTGTTTTTCTGTCAAATGAATCCTTTCCAAGTGAGTCTACATAGCTATATTGATTTTTTGCTATCCAGATGGTCAAAGCCTTGTTGGCTTTCCATAGAACCACAATTGACAAACCAAATAGGAATAGTCCACCTAAAAGAAAAATTAAATTAAAAATTTGAAACCCTATATTCATTGTACTCATTTCTATCATCGAAACCCTTTCTTTTACATGATCTAAAGATAATTTATATTTGCAAACTGTAGAGCACGTGCGATTTAATCCTGAATAAAATTTGTGAAAGTGGTAGGTTCTTGTTCTGGCATGGTAAGACCAGCATTTGTGGCAAGCTCTTTGCATTTTAGGAAATAGGCCATGTTCTTACCTAAGATGCGCATGGTCTGAAGTCCTTCTATATCTTTTTTGACATCTTCTGGTTTTGCACCGTGGACCATGTTCCAGTATCGAGAAGATATAATTGGCATTTGCATCAAGCCAAAATATTTGTTCAGTTGATCCCACGTAGGGGTAGTGCCGGCTCTGCGAGCAGAAACCACGGCAGCGGCAGGCTTTAACCTAAAACGGTTGCCACCACTGCACAAATCAGTGTAAAAAACACGATCTAAAAATGATGTCATGCTACCTGATGCAGCTGCAAAATGAACAGGGCTACCAAATACGAAGCCATCATAATCCCCAGCAATCTCTAAAAACTCATTGACCACATCGTTTTGAAAACATTTACCTGTTTTCATGCAAGACCTACAGGCAATACAACCAGAAACTGATTTATTCCCAATCCAATAAATGTCTGTGTTGATATCTTCTTTATTTAAAGCCCCTGCAACTTCATCAAGTGCTGTATACGTACAACCTTTTTCGTTAGGACTTCCATTAACCAATAATACTTTCATATAAAATTCTCCTTTATTTTTGTTTGTTGTTTGCCACTATGATCTCGTTTAATGTAACATTTGGATTGCGCCATCTGACATCGCTTTTCTCGGATTTCATGTGAATGGCGTTTTTAGGGCAAAGATGAACGCAACCTAGACAACCCTCACAGTGATCTCCAAAGGTTACTTTGTCAGTCACAGTGATATTCTCAGAAGGGCAGACCTTGGCGCAGATGCCACATTGAATGCACTGGTGATTTACAATGTATCGCTGAGCCTGTTTAGGATTTGTTGTAAATCTCTCAAAGTTTCTGATGATGGCAGTGGAGGCTCTCCACCCCAATGAGACGGCAGATTCAAGAACTTTGCGGTTTTCAATGTCAGATAGAATCCTTGTAAGGTTTTCATCCACTTTTTTCTCAGGCAATTTAGATACTTGACCGTTGATCTCAAACAACGGAAGGTAATTATCCACCATGAGCAAACTAGCGGTATAATCAACTCGATTCCCGTGCTTTGCAGCTAACTTTTGAACGTTATGCATGGCCGCCCCAGGCAAATTCCCATATGTGCCGATAGCAAAGGTATAGTCAGCCTCCAACTTGGCCTTTGTGATGAAATTATGTACCATCTTTGGAAGTCCAAATCCATAAATTGGAGTAACTATCCCGATTACATCATCTTTGTAGTGCAAATTAGGCTCATCAATGACCTGCGGGATGGAAATAAGAGTTCCACCAATACGCTTTGCCACAGCGAGGCAGTTGCCGGTGGATGTGAAATAAAAAATTAACATTTGCATTATCCTCTAACAATTGGTTTTAAACTATTGAATTATATAAGTATAGCATATCGTTATGCTAAGTGGTATTTGTTTTAGAATATTCATTAGAATTGAATATTAATTATGGCATATTCGCCACAATTAAAATTTGGATTGTGAATATTCTAATCAACGGGAGATATGGGGTGAGATGAATTGAATGGCAGAGGCGGATATGATAAAATAATAGCAATTGTTCAACATATCTATGGAGGATTAGAATGGAAAAATATTTTAACATTACAGGACATTGTGTGCCAGACATGCATTACATGATAGATTTGACGGATCGAGTAAGCCAAATTGAGAAGATGGTAGATCGAGGAGAATATTTTACCATCAATAGACCACGCCAGTACGGGAAAACCACAACGCTCAACGCTATATATAATAAGCTTGAAGGGCGTTTCACAATTATAAGAACAAGCTTTGAAGGGGCTGGAGATGCACTGTTTAGTTCTGAAAAAGTATTTTGCAGCAATATACTGAAAAAATTTGCCATGTCAGTTAAACTGAAAAACGAAAAACTATATTCCATGTTGGTGAAGCATGTTAATACTGATGTCGAGAGTTTTGAACAATTATCAGAAAGCTTTTCAAGTATAATAAAAGAGTCGGGACAAGATATTATTCTCTTGATTGATGAGATTGATAAAAGTTCAAATAGTAAAGTATTTTTACAGTTTTTGGGTCTGCTTAGAAATAAATATTTAGCCAGTCGAAACGGAGAGGATATAACATTTAAAAGTGTTATCTTAGCAGGCGTACATGACATAAAAAACTTGAAATTGGC
>JAVBKP010000009.1:0-8957 GCA_031553975.1 Anaerovoracaceae bacterium
AAATCCTCCGCTAACACCCAAACAAGCGGAGGATTTTCTATTTATATATCTAAAATGCAAATAGCATTTTATTCAAGGTATTCCAAAACATTACTGTTTTGTATGAATCTAAAAGTTAATTACCGTCTTCTATGATTGTTGTTGCCGCGATTATTGTTATGATTATTTCTTTCATCTAGGACATCATCTAGCCTACCACCGCAGAAATCGCTGTTGAGCTCGTCGCAAGCGTCGCATACATTTTCAGTACATGGCTTAGGCGGTTTGCAAGGATCCCTTTGGATATCATCTGGGAAAAGCTGAGGGAAAGTTGAGCAGATAGAAGCAACCTGTGGTGTCAACTGTACATATCCAGTAGAAAGAACACAAAGTTGAACAGGAACTACTACTTTTTTCTCACAACTTACGCAAAGGGCAACGATTAAGTCTGCTTTAACAGTGCCATCAGGGCATACAGTGATGTCCCTGTGGATATTATTCGTAGCAAGTCTAGCTTCACATCCAGGATTGCAGAACTCTGTAAATCTAGGCATAAATGCGCTGTCAAATACGGAAGGTATGCATAGTTCGAAGAAGTTAGTTAGGAACAACGGATTATTCTCGGTAGCAATAGGCACTTTGGCTGTTACTGTAAAGCAAGTCTCGTGGTCACCACGATCAGCTAGTAGTAAATCCATAGTAACTAATACGTTACCTGTAATTTTAATATTTTGCGTTCCAAAGATAGGCGTACCGCTATCGCAAGCATCGCAGTCACTGGTATCTGCAAAAATGATTTTCTCGGAGTAAGTACCGTCAGGACCGACCACCTCTATTGGGTTGCCACATCCGTCTTCTACAAAAGATGCACCGGAGATTGTGGTAGATACATCTAATCTTAAGTTCGTTGGGTCGTTGATATCTAATGGGTTGAAGAAACGCTTACATCTAATATCAATGACTCTTTTAATTCTAGCACCGCGCGGAAGAGCGGGATAGAATTGTTGGTTTGTAACTGTCTTTAAACCTTGTAGGTTAAACAGAACAGCATCAAAAACCTTTTGCACAAATATTGGCTCCGCTTTTACATGTTTTAAAGTTCCATCAAAATCACATAATTTATTAGCGTTACAGCATTTTTGGAAAAGGTCCGGCGAAACGTTGTTATTGCCCGCACCGAAACAGCTCATATAATTCCCTCCTTTGATAGGTTAATTTCATATTCCCATGAGCAGTATATTCTAAATATGCCAAAGTGTGATTGACAAATTCTCGAATACTCATAAAATAGTATATGGGGAATATAAGAATTTGGTGATATAATTGATGCAATGATAATGAGATGTAAAAGGAGAAGAATATATGGCCTGTGAATTTAAAGAAGTGACAGCGGGACCAGGCGGCAACCCATGGCTAATTGTAGGAAACGGCAAAACTGCTTTGTACGATACAGGCATGGCGTATTGTGGCAACGAACTAGTGCAAAACATAAAAAGAGAATTAGGAGAAAAACCTCTTGATTATATATTATTGTCCCATAGTCATTACGATCACCTTGGAGCCTTGACATATGTAAAGCAAGCGTGGCCGAATGTAATAGTGGTAGCAGGTGCCCATGCAAAACTGGTTTTAGAAAAACCCAATGCATTGGCCCTTATTAGAAAACTCTCTGTCACTGCGGCAAATGAGTATTCTGGAAAAGCCCCAGTAGAAGATTTGGACTACCATGATGAGGATATGAAAATCGATCTAGCAGTGGAAGACGGTCAAATCATCGATTTTGGGGATACAAAAATCAAAGCGATCCTAACCCCTGGACACACCAGATGTTCAGTGGCATACTACATCATAGAAGACCAGGTGATGTTTGCTAGCGAGACCACAGGGGTACTAGCAGGACACACAGTACAGCCTGTCATTCTCACAGGATACAAAGACACCATGGACTCTATCGAAAAATGCAGAAAATATCCATGCCAGAGAATATTTAACCCACATCATGGACAAATTTCTGATAAAATAGTATCACAGTATTGGGACATGTCCAAAGAGGCAATGGAAGACTGTATGGGGTTTGTGAGAAGCCTCGTACAAAGCGGTGCAACGAGAGAAGAGATACTGGCGGCTTATACTAAAAAGTATAGGATAGAGAGATCTGCACGAGAACAACCAATAGAGGCCTTTATCATTAATGCAGAGGCCACCATAAATGTGATAGAACGTGAGTTTAAATAAAAAACTTATGATTGGGAGTAGAGATAGATGATACAAAACATATTACTACAAATGCTCTTTGGAGCAATGACAGGCTATATTACCAATGATTTTGCCCTAGAAATGTTATTTGAAAAAAGACTTGGGCTAGGTGGTGTAATACCTAGAACCAAGGATCAATTTGTTGAAAAAATAGCAGAACTGGTGGAGCGTGATATTGTGACAAAGCCAGTCATCGCCGAAGAGATGGCAAAGCCAGAGTTTGAAAAAGCACTGCTTGGCGGCGTAAAGGACTTCTTTGACCATCACTTAAGTGATGCTATGCCACAATCTACACTAAGTCAATTGGAAGGTTTTGAAGAATTGGCAGAAAACTTAGCTAAGTTTGCAGATGACAAACTAGACTTGGTGGTGAACCACCTAGGCCTGATGTTGCAAACCGAAGTTCGCCTGCAAGAATTAATGAACGAAAACCAGATTAACTATGCTACAGAGCAGATTTTTGATGAGCTATTTATCCATATTGAGCGAGGCAATGTGTTAAACCCACTGCTAAAAGATGTGGCTAGGGATCTCAAAGCCAATTATGTTGACAAAATCGTGGATGGATTTGTTAACTTTATACACGACAATAGTGATGAGTTAGAGCAGATGCTAGGACGTTCTATCAATGCAGGACTATCTAAGATGGGTCCTATGATGGCATTGCTAGCAGGAGGACTTTCCTTTGTTACAGCTAGTATTCCGAAAGATATAACCACTTTTATAACAGATAAAGAAAAGGGTGGAGACTTTGTCATAGCAAGACTTGATGAGGTCATAGCTGGCGAAGGAAAACTATTAGCTGAGATCCAAGAGGCTACCCTGGATTTGCTAAAAGAAAAACGGGATAGCATACTAGAGATAACTAGAAATAAGATAGCCGAATCAGTGGAGGACATAGAAATACCAAAGGTGATCGAAAGCTTTGGACTAAAAGAGTTGCTACGGTCTGCCATAACACCAAACGTCATTATAAACCTATTGGGAAATATCCAACTTGGAAAATTATACAAGGAAAAGATTGTTGGAAGCGAGGCCACGGGCAAACTAAAAGAGTATATGGCAGATGGTGCTGTTAATTATGTCAAGACAAATGCCACAAGGTTGGTTTCTGGGAGAATAAAGGAGTTTGTGCAAAACCACCTAAACAAATATACAGAGACAGAGATAAAAGAAGCAGCGCGAGATTTTATTGGGCGAAACCTAAAGCCAATCACGTATTTTGGCGGATTTTTGGGGTTGCTTGTAGGCGCAGGCCTAGGAGTTTTTGTACCTATAGACCAAGGCTTTGATATGGGAATGACAGCTATTTATGTAATTTCTTATGCTATTTTAGGCTGGGCTACCAACTTCATAGCGGTCGCCATGCTATTTAGACCTTATAAAAAACGTTGGTACATTCCCTACTTTTCACCCGGCTATATCATGAAAAACAAACCGATTTTTGCCTCCTCATTGGGACGATTTATCAGCGAAGAGATACTATCGGGCAAGATCATATCCCAGTGGTTCTCAGATGGGAAAGCAGGGGTGCAAAATAGACTAAAAGATAAGATGCTAGAAGGCAATGCCAGTATGATTAGAACGGCATTAGAGTCAGGCCAAGACCATATGGCCAACTACCTTGTGGACTGGGAAGTTAGATGGCTAAAGGCCAATAAAACCACAGTGGCGGGACAAGCCTCTGATATGATCGACGGTATTAAAATAAAACCTTTGGTTGAAAAGAACCAATCCAATATTTCGGCTTATATACTGAGCCAGCTTGAAAGCGCTAAAAATCAAGTAGCTGTGGCAGGCACTATAGAGCGCACCCTAGACATTGTTGTAAGTAAAATCTTAGATGCTGTGGATGAACCAGAGAATAGAAAAGTCATAGTAGATCAAGTTTATGATAGTGTGGACATGCTAAAAAATATTCCCCTAATTTCACCAGATACCATAAAAGAAGTCTTATCCAATGTAGTTGAGAATTTTATAACCGTGGAGATGCCCTCCTTTTGGGCAAGCAAATCCACAGAAGTTCGCCAGGGTCTACAGACAAAGATTAATAGGCAGTTTGTAGATAAAGCGGTGGGCTGGGTTAAAGATAACATACAAGAAAATAAAAGAGTGGGGCAGTACCTACTGTCTGGTGAGACAAAGCATGCTATCGCCAATCAGTTTGAAAAAATGGCAAATAGCGAAAACTTCATCCAGAGCGAAATCCGTATCACCAGCAACGCAATCAGCGACATAATTCGCCATGAGAGTTTCTTGTTGGGCACGGAGATACTAGATAAGGCCTGTGAAGGTTTTGCAGTCAGTGCAGTGGATGCGCTTGAAAGCAATGTAGGAACAATATTAAGAGAAGTGAATTTTGCAGAGATCACCGAAGAACAAGTGCTAAAGCTGGATGGAAAAGAAATCCACAAGATGTTTGATTCCTTCATGCACAAATATTTTAGCAGTATCTACAAATACGGGCTCATAGGAGGCGTATTTGGACTGAATGTGTTTGTCAGCATTGGTCTAATAGTGTTATACTGGACTAGTGCAATATTATATAAAGCCAAGAGGAGGAAATTAACAAATGGCAAAAAAACAATTTAAGGCAGAGTCAAAGCGTTTGCTTGATTTGATGATTCACTCTATTTATACTCACAAAGAGATATTTCTTAGAGAATTGATATCCAATGGAAGCGACGCAATAGACAAGCTATACTATCGATCACTAACTGATGCGAACACAGGTCTTTCTAGAGAGGACTTTAGTATCGCTATTACAATCGACAAGGAAAAACGCACTTTGACAATTGCAGACAACGGTTGCGGTATGTCTAAAGAAGACATGGAAAACAATCTGGGAACCATAGCAAAGAGCGGGTCTTTGGCCTTTAAGAATGAGAATGAAGTCAAAGCAGATATTGATATTATTGGTCAATTCGGCGTAGGGTTTTATGCGGCATTTATGGTCAGTGATACTGTGACTGTGACCAGCAAAGCCTTTGGCAGTGAAGATGCCTTCGTATGGAAATCTTCAGGGGCGGATGGATACGCCATAGATACGGCCACAAAGGACACCCATGGCACAGAGATAGTGCTAAAGATCAAAGAAAATGAAGAAGATGAGAGTTATGATGAATATTTAGATACATTTAGAATCAAATCTATCGTAAAGAAATATTCTGACTACATCAGATACCCAATCAAAATGGACGTTGAGAAACGTCGCCCTAAATCAGATGACGACAAAGAGATGGAAAGCTATATAGAAGTGGAAACGCTTAATAGCATGGTTCCTATTTGGAAAAAATCTAAGAGTGAGTTACAAGAAGATGACTATAACAATTTCTACAAAGAAAAATTCCATGACTTCAACGACCCTATGAAAGTGATTCATAGCAATGCAGAGGGAATGTCCACATATAACGCGCTGATGTTTATTCCAGCTAAAGCACCATACAATTACTATACGAGAGATTACGAAAAAGGCCTACAACTTTATTCTAATGGCGTGATGATTATGGACAAATGTGCAGATTTGCTGCCTGACTACTTTGGATTCGTAAAGGGATTGGTTGATTCCCAAGACTTATCACTCAACATCTCAAGAGAATTATTACAACACGACAGACAGCTAAAAGCCATTGCTACTCGCTTAGAAAAGAAAATCAAAAGTGAATTAGAGAGCCTATTAAAAAATGACCGTGAAAAATACGATGAGTTTTTCCAAAATTTTGGACTTCAGTTAAAATTTGGGATGCAAGAAAACTATGGTATGAATAAAGACACGTTAAAGGACTTGATTTTATTCCATTCATCCAGTGAGAAGAAAAATGTCACTTTGGCAGAATATGTTTCTCGCATGAAAGAAGAGCAAAAAGACATATATTATGCAGTAGGAGAGACTGTGGAGAAAATAGACAAAGCACCACAGACAGAAATGCTGAAAGATAAGGGCTTCGAGATTTTATACTTAACACAAGACATTGACGAGTTTGCCATCAAAATGTTATTTGAATATGACGGTAAGCAGTTTAAGTCTGCCTCTGACGGAGGCCTTGATGTACAAAGCGATGAAGAAAAAGAAGAAATCAAGAAAAAAACAGAAGACAACAAGGGCCTCTTTGAATTGATGAAAGAAGCATTGGGGGATAAAATCAAGGAAGTGAGATTTTCCACACGCCTAAAAACACACCCAGTGTGTATTTCTACAGATGGTGAGCTGTCATTAGAAATGGAAAAAATACTCAATGCTATGCCAACGGACAATAAGGTAAAAGCAGAAAGAGTGCTTGAAATCAATGAAAATCACCCTGTGTTTGCTACATTGCAGGAATTAAATGTGACGGACAAAGAAAAAGTGAAAAAATATGCCAACCTTTTATACAACCAGGCATTGTTAATTGAAGGAATGAGTATTGAAGATCCAGTGGCGTTTTCGAATGCTATCTGTGACCTAATGGTATAGAATACGTTCTATTAGAAAGGAAAACAGGGAAATATGGACAATAAAGTGCAGGGCACCATGAAGGCCCTTAACAAAAACAATATAGACACCTACTATGTGGACAAAAAAGAAGATGTGGTAGCAATGGTGAGTTCCCTATTAGAAGATGGGCAGACGGTAACCAATGGAGGCTCTATGACCCTAGCAGCAACAGGCGTCATGGACCTTCTACGTTCAGGCAAATACGACTTTAGGGACAGGGACAACGCCAGTACAATGGAAGAGCGCGCTGAGATTCAAAGACAAGCCTTCTCTGTAGATACTTTCCTTTGTAGCTCTAATGCGGTTACAGAAAAAGGTGAGTTGTACAATGTGGATGGGATTGGAAACAGAGTGGCTGCCATTGCATGGGGGCCAAAATCAGTCATCATGGTAGTCAGCACAGATAAGATTGTAAAAGACCTAGATGAAGCCATTCTACGGGTAAAGAAAAACTGCGCACCAAACAATGCAAAGAGGCTTAACTGTGAAACATATTGCCTACACAAAGGAGAATGTCAATCCTTTGGAGATCATCCAGAACAAATGACCAGCGGATGTAATTCTGACGCTAGAATCTGCTCTGATTATCTGGTAAGTGGATTTCAACGACACAAAGGCAGAATAAAGATTGTATTTGTAGGCGAAAGTGTTGGATATTAGCAGTAAGTAAATTTTGAAATACAAAAGGGCGTTCTAAGGAGCGCTTTTTTGTTTTGAAATAAATACAAAAAAGCTTGACTTATGGTACAAATAGAGGCAAAATATAAGTAACCTTATGAAAATTAATAAAGGGCACGTCCAAACAAAATAATTCTTTAATTTTAATCTTTAAGCTATATGTAACATCCCATTAATGCTTTTCGTAGGATTAGATTCTTCTCAAGCTAGTGTAACGTTAAAATCATGAAAAACTATTCTTTCGATCCCCCAATATTTATCAGTTAAAGCTTTATAACAGTATTTGATTTTCAGCGCTTTGGACGTTTCCAAATGCCGATTATCATGCGACACAAAAGGAGGAAAATTTTGTGAAAAAAAGATCAATTGAAGCAAGACTAACGGTTATTTTTGGGTCCCTCTTCTTAGCGGGTATGCTTGCCGTGGCATTGCGCAGATTGACCATGGAATTGATCAAATATCTAGAGTAACACAGACAAACACAGCTACAGCAGAAGAATCTGCATCAGCTAGCCAACAAATGGCGGGGCAGTCTCAGAGGTTACAAGGTATGATAGGAGAATTTAATCTAAAAGGGCAAAGATCTATAGGAAGCAATAGGAAATAGCAAAGAGGAGATATAGACCTATTGACAACCCAGGACTGCACTACTATAATTAACCATAAAAAGAAAAGAGAAAAAAAGAGAAAAGAAAAGAGAGGAGACAAACAATGAGCAAAAAAACAAAAAAAGCTATGAAAATTAGCACAAAAATCACCGCTTTGATTTTGGCGGTAATTTTAATCGTAGGAGGTACTGTAGCAGGTCTTATGTATGATGCGTATGTGGATGGTCAGCTTAGCTTAGCTAGGACATCAATGGAAAAACTGCTTAATGCAGCAGTCCTACATATTGATCCAAAGAAAGTAGAACAGTATCAGAAAACGCTGGTGGAAGATGGAGAGTATATAGAGCTGTACAATTATCTTTCAGATGTACTGGATAATTCCGGATTGGAGTATTGTTATGTTTTCTATGACGGAGGCTTACCTGACGCATATTCTTATGTAGCAGCTGGTAAGCCAGGAAGAGTTCGTGTAGAAGGGGGATCTTGGCTAGGGGACACAGAGCCAAGGAATATCTTTGGAACGTCAGCCCAGGATACATTCGACAATGGAAACACGAATGTTGAAGCTACCATGTATGACGGAATGCCATTACTATCTGGTTATATACCAATAAAGGATGAGAGCGGAAAGACAATTGCCGCCCTTGGTGCTGATGTGGCTCTGGACGTTTTCATGAAGGACATTCATGCTGCTTTGACAAAGAAGTTCATATTGGTAGGTGCTATTATTGCCGCAATGGCATTAATGGTTTATGTAGTATCTGCTATGATTATCAGATTAATATTAATAAAACCATTAAATAGTCTAAAAGAAGCAGCAAAAAGCGTTGCTAGCGGGAATATAGACATTACCATTGACCACAACAAAGAAGATGAACTAGGAGAAGTAGCAGATGCATTTCGTTCTGTTGTTCTCTCATTGAATATATTAAAAGAAGACACAGAAATCTTAAAATCTTCTG
>JAVBKP010000043.1:0-26019 GCA_031553975.1 Anaerovoracaceae bacterium
AAATGCTCAGCGAGCATATAACCAATATGTGCGAAAATCAGAAGATTGTACTTATGATTGATGAAGTGGACAAGAGTAGCAATTTTAGAGTGTATTTGCATTTTCTGGGTATGCTTAGGGACAAATACTTAGCGAGAGAAAGTGGAAAAGACTTCACGTTTCACTCTGTGATATTGGCGGGGGTATACGATATCCGAAACATAAAGCTAAAGCTGATTAATGCGGGCATTCATCAGCCACAAGATGGAGAAAAAATCTATACATCCCCCTGGAATATTGCATCGGATTTTGAAGTGGACATGTCTTTTGGGCCAAAAGAGATAGCGACTATGCTAAAGGACTATGAAGCAGATTACCATAACGGTATGGACATTGTAGATATTTCGGAGGAAATCTATGACTACACTAGCGGGTACCCATATTTAGTTTCGGTTGTATGTAAAAAGATTCATGAGAAGCTTGGCAGAGATTGGACAATTGTAGGTGTGCAAGAGGCCGTCAAACTGGTGCTAAAAGATAAAAGCACCTTATTTGACGACATAGGCAAAAACCTAGAAAATAACAGCGATCTATATGATTTGATTTATGGTATATTGATTCCAGGTGACCAAAGAGATTTTGATCTTTTAAACCCAGCTATAGAATGGGGCAGTATGGTTGGTATCATAAAAGAGTGTAATGGAAAAGTTGTTGTAGCAAATAGAGTTTTTGAAATACGGATAGCAAACTATTTTATATCCAAGGATCAGACCAGCGGAAGCAGAAAAGAAGTAAACAATATAGTTGCATCAGATGTCATAAAAGATGGCAGATTTGATATGCAGGTATGCCTAAGAAAGTTTGCGGACTATTATAAAGAAATTGAGAACGCCATTGATGGAGAATTTATTGAACGCAATGGCAGATTGCTATTTCTCTCTTACCTCCGACCACTAATCAATGGGCAAGGGTTCTATCATATTGAAAGCCAATTCACTGACCTGAGAAGGATGGATGTAGTGGTGGATTATGGTGTGGATCAGTTTATAATTGAGCTAAAAGTTTGGCGCGGCGAGAAAATGCACGAGGACGCCTACGAGCAACTGTTGGGCTACTTGGAGAGTAAAAATGCAGATGCAGGCTATTTGGTCACGTTTGACTTTAGAAAAGACGCAAACAAAGATCGTCGATGCAAATGGGTCGAAAGAAATCAAAAGCAAATTTTCGATGTAATCGTGTAATAATCACCCCACCAAGAAACTTTTTCCCCAAAGCCCCGTCTAATACTATGAGAAAAGAAAATTTTGATGGGAGGATGCATGATGAAAGTGAATAGAGTGATAGCACTGATGCTAATTGCTATTTTGTTCGTATCTATGTTAGCTGGGTGTGCTAGTAAAGGCATGTCAGAGGGCCAAGCACCACAAGTAGCAGAGGACAACACGGGTTATAGTCAAAGTGATGGTGAAATGACCTCTACAGGTGGAGGGGTGCCGTATCCTACAGACATGGCAAAAGTGGAGGAACCTGGGCTTGGTGACAATGCTTTCACCAATACAACGAATACTAGCAATACAAATCTTATGGGACAAACCTCATCTAACAAAATCATATATGGTGGCGACCTTAGCCTAGGTACGGCAGATGTAACCAAGCTACAACAAGAAATAATTGCAAAAGTGCAAAGTATGGGCGGCTATATTCAGTCCTCCTATGAAGAGCAATTTAGTGCAGGTCTTGTGGTACGAGTTCCGCAAAATAAGTTTTTTGAGTTTATGAACAGCGAGATATTCAAGGGGCAAGAGGTTGACCGTAAAAGTATTTCTTCAGAAGATGTAACCCTTAGATACAGCAATGTGACAGCAGAGCTGGAGAGCCTTAGAATACAAGAACAGAGGCTGCTTGATTACCTAAAGAGCGCAAAGACAGTAAAGGACATGTTGGAGATTGAGAACCAATTGTCTAGTGTAAGACTTGGGATAAAAACAGCTGAGGAAACAAAGAAAGCAATGGATTCCTATATTGATATGTCAGAAGTGAACATTAATATCTATAGCAGGACCAACGAGCCTGTTGCCAATGAAAATCTACTATCTAGGATAGGGTATGCCTTTGAGAACACCGGCTACCAGATCAAGAGAAACTTTGATAACTTCATCGTGGGACTAATCACATTTATTCCAACCTTGATTAACTTAATTGTGCTAGCAGTAGTTGCTATAATTATTTACAAAAATAGAAAAAGATTCCTAAGGAATAGCCCAAACAAATTATTTACAAAAAAAGACAAAATAGAAAAGCGGGATAAAGAGCAGGAATAGAGTATTAAAGAGTAGTGGCGTTATATGCTACTACTCTTTAGAATTAGGCTGATTTTTTGATGCTACTAGATTTTTGATTTGAGAATTTACATCCTGAACTACCTCTTTTGAAATACAATGCTGAATGCAGGCAAAAGCAAGTTCATCGGAAATAATTCCTTTTGATAAACCTGTATTTTCTTCAAGATTACGATGTCGCGAGATATATTTCTACCCATAAAGCCAAATCACATCCTTATCAACTTCTTCCTTGAAGGGAAGATCAGCAGCATAACCGCTATTAAATGCATTGTACTCTAAGACATCGACATGTCTTGAGAAAGCATTTAAAATAAGGGAGGTTAGTCCAGTACATAAATCAAAGAATCTACTAATATCCTCTAAAGAAGCACTTTGGTATTTATAATCAATGGCGAGATCGATATCGCTAGTTGCATCATAATCGCCTCTTGCTACCGAACCAAATACACCAATTCGCTGAATAGACTGCTTGTTTTCAAATTGGTTAATAAAGTCTGATACAACATTCTTAAGTTCTTGCAAATCAATTTTGGTTAATTCCATGGTCCCACCACCTTTCCTAATTCTATTATATGATTTTTTAGCAAATAAAACAAGGACGGTTCTAAGTTACTGACCAAAGTCACAACTCAGAACCGTTCTTGCTATATTTTTGGGAGCAATTGGTTATTATTTACGTAAGAACTTATTGTTTAGGGACCCTAACAAATTTAGTTTTGTTCTTAATCTTGTATACAGCCCACATTCCAAAGAAGGCTGGCAAGCCCAAGTACAAGGACATTCTAGAGTCTGGGTCTATGGCATTGCCTATTGTTACGGTGAGACACAGTACCAAAGCTAGTAGGGTACTAATCGGGTACAAAGGTGCTTTGTATTTTAGCCCTGACAGGTCACCTTTATGCTTTGCTGCATAGATTTTTCTAAATCTCAAATGGGAGAAGGATATAGAAAGCCATGTTAGCAGTCCAGTTAGACCGCCTAAGGATATAATCCACATATATACTGTACTCTCTGAGAATATAGCTGTTAGGAATGACACACAACCAAATGCCACTGTGATCAGCACGGCGTAGATTGGAACACCACCTTTTGATAGTTTGCTAAATAGCTTAGGGGCTCTTCCCGCTTGTGCCATGGAGTGCATCAGTCTTGAGGATGCGTATGTAGCTGAGTTACCGCAAGAGAGTATGGCCGTAATCATGACGAAGTTCATTATGTCTCCCGCATATGGGATACCGCTCCTTGAGAATACAGTTGTGAATATACTTTCATTTAGTCCAGCTTCCTCCCATGGGATTAGGGCAGATACTACAAAGATAGCAAGGATATAGAATACCACCAATCTAAAAATCAAAGCCCTGTTGGCCCTTGGAATGGTTTTTTGTGGATTATCGCTCTCACCAGCCATGATGCCAAGCAACTCTGTGCCTTGGAAGGACCATGCAGCAATAAAAGTCATTTGAAGGATCCCTAAAAACCCATGAGGGAAGGGACCGCCATAGTCAACAAAGTTGCGAAGGCCAGTACCACCATGCTCTCCGCCAAGAATCCCAATTATCATTAGAAAACCAACAAAGATAAAGATAATTACAGTAACAACCTTGATCCCTGCAAAGTAAAATTCGGCTTCACCAAATACCTTTACCGAAGGTAGATTCAGTATCAATAAAATGGCTATAAACAGCACGTTCCAAACAAGGGACGGTGTATGAGGGAACCAATATTTCATCAATATGCCACACGCGATTACCTCAGAGCCCAAGGTGATAGCCCATGAGAACCAGTAGTTCCAACCTAAGGAGAACCCCAATGCAGGGTCTACATATTCAGCAGCATATGTTTCAAACGATCCAGATACAGGGTTGTGGGTGGCCATTTCTGTCAGACCAGCCATAATTAAAAAAACCATAAAGGCAACAATGATATAAGCTACAAGAACGCCTCCAGGTCCAGCCATATTAACTGCTTGTCCAGAAGCTACAAATAAACCAGTACCGATGGTGCCTCCCATGGCAATCATGGTAACAAGCCGCGGACTAAGTTTTCGTTGTAGGGATTGATCCGCATTTTCTTTGTGTTCGCTCATTTTTTCTCTCTCCTTAATAATGTATACATGTATACGTGTTTGTAATTAAATACATTATACCATGTAATTTTATAAATTCCACAAAAAAATATAAAACTTGTAAGAAAAATTTATGATTTGTCAGCAAAAATATCGTTGCCATTTTTAGGTAAACAAGTTAGACTAGAGGATGGGCTAATTAACAAAGAGAAAGGAAATAAAGTATGTTTTGTATAAATAAAGATGAAAATATTGAACAGAATTATAGGCATATGGTCACAGCCATAAAAAATTTACTAGAGGATGAAACCGATGAAATCGCCAACTTATCTAATATTTCTGCCATGATCAATTCTTATATAGCAGATCTGAACTGGGTTGGGTTTTACATAATGAAAGGCGGAGAGCTGGTACTTGGACCTTTTCAGGGAGGACCGGCCTGTATTCGCATAAAAGTTGGAAACGGCGTATGCGGCACTACGGTAGCCCGCAAAGAGACAATCCTAGTGGAGGATGTCCATTCCTTTGAGGGGCATATTGCTTGCGATTCCGCTACCAACGCTGAGATTGTACTACCAATTTTCAAAAACGGTGAAGTCTATGGGGTGCTTGATTTGGATAGTCCGATTTTGGGCAGGTTTTCAGAGGTGGAGGCAAAGCCATTACAGCAAATCGCAGATTTGATTGGTGATTTTTTGAGCAAATAAGCTATATATAATATGTAGATAAATGAAAGCACAAAATAGAAGGAGGACATTGGATTGGATTTTATGAATATAATAAAAGCCATTATTTTGGGTGTGGTGGAGGGTATCACAGAGTGGCTACCCATCAGCAGTACAGGGCACATGATTCTAGTGGATGAGTTCATCAAGCTAAACATGTCAGAGGCATTCATGGAGATGTTCTTTGTAGTCATACAGCTAGGTGCCATACTGGCAGTGGTGGTACTTTATTTCAACAAGCTAAACCCTTTTGCCCTAAGCAAAACATCAGGGGAGCGCAAGCAAACCTGGAGTTTGTGGTTCAAGGTGGTGTTTGCCTGCCTGCCAGCGGCTGTGATTGGTATAAAATTTGATGATTTGTTAGATGAAAAATTCTACAATTACCAAACTGTGGCTGTCACGTTGATTCTATATGGGGTACTGTTCATCATCGTAGAGAATATGAACAAAAACCGTAGACCGGTGGTAACAGACTTGGCCCAACTAACATATAAAATGGCGTTGGTCATTGGTATTTTTCAAATACTGTCACTGATACCAGGCACATCTCGCTCGGGTGCGACAATATTAGGTGCTATATTAATAGGAACATCACGATTTGTGGCGGCGGAGTTCACCTTCTTCTTGGCAATTCCTGTTATGTTCGGTGCTAGTTTGATGAAAATAATGAAGTTTGGGCTGGTGTTCACCAGTGCAGAGTTAGGGATATTAATAATCGGCATGGTTACAGCCTTTATCATATCAATACTTGCAATCAAGTTCTTAATAGGATATATTAAGAAGAATGACTTCAAGGCCTTTGGATACTACCGTATAGTGCTAGGAGTGTTGGTACTGGGGTATTTTATTGTACTAGGCTAATTTGAACAGCCAATAGTCGATAGGCGATGAGATTAAAAAATCACACAAATTGAAAAACTAACTATATAATTTGAATAACGAGGACACAATGAAAAATATAATTGAAGTTAAAAATTTTACGAAAAAGTACGGCAATTTCACTGCTGTAAACAATGTTTCTTTTGAGGTAGAAGAAGGTAGCATCTTTGCCTTCCTAGGGCCAAATGGTGCGGGAAAAAGCACTACTATTAACACCCTTTGCACGATTTTTGATAAAACAGAGGGTCAATTGCTAATTGATGGCAAAGACATCACCAAGGAGAAGGATGCTGTCAGGAGTACCATTGGGGTGGTTTTCCAAGACCCTACGCTAGATGTGAAAATGACGGTGCAGGAAAACTTAGCCATGCACTGCCTGTTTTATGGGATTCCGAAAAAAGAAGTGGAAGAGAGAATTCACTTTGTACTGACCATCGTGGATTTGCTTGACCGCAGAAAGTCCATTGTTGGTAGCCTGTCAGGCGGGATGAAACGAAGGGTGGAGATTGCAAGAGGACTTTTGCATTATCCAAAGGTACTTTTCTTAGATGAGCCAACGACAGGTCTTGATCCACAGACAAGAGCGCATATTTGGGACTATGTGGTAAAACTTCAAAAAGAAAAGAATATTACCATATTTTTAACAACTCACTATATGGATGAAGCTGAGATTTGTAGCAAGGTTGCCATTATGGACCATGGCAAGATTATTGCCCTTGATACACCATACAATCTAAAAAAGCAGTATACAAAAGACAAAGCCTACATCAATACCACCAATGAGCCAGCATTAGAAGAGTTACTCAGTCGAAATAGCTTCCTATACAAGAAAAAAGAAGGTTATTACTCAGTAGAGACTGGAAACGTGGTGGATCTGATTGAAATGCTGGCAGAGCACAAGCCTTTTATCACTGAGTTAGAGATTAAAAAAGGCACTTTAAATGATGTTTTTCTTGAAATAACTGGGAAAGACATAAGGGAATAGGAGAATTTATGAACATAGTTTTAGCTTTATGGCTTAGAAATTTAAAAATATTTGTACGAAACAAAGTACAGCTGGTAATGACCATCGTCATGCCATTCTTTTTCTTATATGTATTTAGTGGGATTTTTAAAAGCCAAGCCATTGAAAATCCACTGTTTTATATGCTGGCAGGTATTGTCATCACAAACGTATTCCAAACGGCACTGACAATATCCTCCACAACCATTGATGATATTGTATCAGGGTTTATGAAAGAAGTCCTTGTCAGCCCCGTGAAGCGTATGCAAATTGCAGCAGGACAACTACTGTCAGCAGCAACAATTTCAACGGCCCAAGGCATCGTCACGCTGTTTGTGGGTGTTCTCATTGGACTTCGGTTCACATCTTGGGTGACACCACTGGCTGCTATTGTTGGTATGGCTATAGTAGGACTGGTATTCGCTGGGTTTGGACTATTTTTGGCAGTACTTGTTAAGAACGCACAGACTTTTCAAATTGTACAAGCTGCTGTGACCATGCCCATGACATTCTTGTGTGGCGCATATATACCACTAGATCCAAACATATTGCCAAAAGCATTGCTGTATGTAGCGTATGTCAATCCTATGACCTATGCCACAGCATTTTTTAGGACCATCTTACTTGAAAAATCTGGCGCCACTACGGCAGAGATGTTAGATGCACACATAGCATTTCAGTTTGGCGACTTGCTGGTTACACCATGGATGAGTTTTGTGATGATACTAGTATTTGGAGGACTTTTCTTACTCCTGTCAACCGCTGTGTTTTCAAGAGTTGATTTTTCTAAAATGAATAGAACAAAAGTAAATCCAGACGATATTTGGGCATAGAATTTAAGAAAAAAACGAAAATCATTGACAGTGAAGTTGGCTTCATATAAACTAAATATAGTTTCATAATAAACATAGAGGTATTTGCATGATGTATACCAACATTTTGCAAATAAAAGGGAAGTGGGTGAAAATCCCACACGGTCCCGCCGCTGTAAAGGGGAGCAGTCTTTAAAACCACTGGGAAACTGGGAAGGTGAAGAACTGCGACGAACCTAAGTCAGAAGACCTGCCTGTATGCGAAACACTAGTTAACTCTACGCGGATAGAGGGGTGTCATTCGGATTTGTATAGGCCATTTACTGGATATATAACGAAGACCTCATAGCGTAGCTATGAGGTCTTTCTTTTTCCATGAGTCCCCCTCCCTGATGAAAGGAAGGTAAAACGAAAAATGAAGACAAGAGGACAAAAGGTGTGGGCATATATACTCATGCTGACAATGATCACATCCAGTGTGACGGTGACAAGCTTTGGGGCGATGAACCCGCTGCCACAACCAGTGACAGACAAGATTGCAACCATAGCAACGGAAACGCTACCAGATTTTGAATCTGACAGCTACGTATATCCATGGGAGGCCATATTTCTTGTGAAAAGTGGAAACGCTGACAAGGTGAAAGCCAAAACAATTTTTACTAGTGCAGGTGCATTAGACCTGTCAATAACCAATACAAGCAATGTGACGAAAATAGAAAAATATGCAATTGCCTTGACAGCGCTAGGCGTGGATGCCACCAATGTTTCGGCAGGTGCATTGGGATCGATCAATCTCATTGCGCCTATATGCAGTAGAACCATCAGCAATATTCAAGATGCAAACGAAGCAGCATTTGCCTTGACGGCTCTTGATAGTGGCAACTATGACGATACGGGCTTTGCACTGACAAGGGGCGGGATTATTGATTATCTAGTATCGGCACAAGCAGTACAAGTAACAGGTGCAGCTTGGCAGATTGCAGATTTTTTTAACCCAGGACAATATATTCCTGATGTTGATGTTACCGCCATGGTGGTGGCGGCCTTAGCACCATATTATGGTTTGAACCAGAGCGTGAAAAATGCAGTGGATGAAGCAATTTTGTACCTATCGGACAAGCAGGAGCAAAGCGGCGGATATGCAACTTGGGGCTCATCAAGTCCAAATACCATGGCAGTTGTGCTAGTGGCACTGGCATCTTTGGGAATTGACCCGCTGACCGCCACGGATTTTGTCAAAGACGGAAACCTGGTAGATGCGCTTGTGGAACACGCTACCACTGGTGGGTTTAGCGTAACATGGGCACCAGGAGCTGACCCATCGGCATCAGAACAAGGATTTAGGGCGTTCATGGCATACAAGGGCATGGTCCAGTCAGGCGGAGCATACAACATATATCAAAATATAGTATCTGGGCAAACAACCATGGAAGGAAACGGGACGGACGGCTCGGCTTTAACCGATCCAGCACCAGTGAATGGCGGTGGCAACAATGGCGGATCATCTTCTCCTAATACCATCACCATAAGCCTCAAAGTAAAAAATGCCAGTGGCAATACAATTGCATCAAATACAAATATGTCAGTACAAGCAGGCAGTACAGTGTTAGCCGGATTGGTACAACTTCTATCATCTGGTAATATACATTACACACTGGATGGTTCATATGTGGCCGAGATCAACGGATTAAGCGAATTTGACCAAGGGAAAAACAGTGGATGGAAATATAAAGTAAACGGCATGGCACCAGGGGTAAGTGCAAGATCCTATGTGCTCTCTGGCGGTGAACAAGTAGAATGGTACTATATATCGGATTATACCCAAGACACTAAAAATGATGAAACTTCTATGGCAGGGCCTGTTCAAAATGCAACACAATCGGCACTGCTGACATCATTGCCAGCCATTGATACGAAGGAATTACAGCAAATAGGACAAGCCATTGTGGATGGTTATAAAGCAAATAACGAAAACAGTGATTGGGCGGGGATGATAGTAGGTCTTTGGGAAGAGACCGGCATTCCACAAAAAACCATAGACGCACTCAATGCAGAGGTAAAACAGAACGGAGGTAATTTTAGACTACCAACAGATGCAGCGAGGATAGCATTGACACTACAAAACGCAGGCAAAGATTTGTCGAATATAGGTGGTGTAGATTTGCTAAAGAGCATCTACAACAATGAAAACATGGGCAAGCAAGGGCTAAATGGCTACATATTTTCACTGATGGCATTATCAAATGCAGATTATATTCCAGCAATGGCCAAAATGGATGTAAATACTATCAAAAAAACTATTATGGATGCGCAAAACAATGATGGAGGATTTCCTCTATCAGAGGGAAGTGATTCAAATTTAGACATTACAGCCATGACCATTCAAGGGCTTGCACCATACAGAAACGATCCAGCTGTTAAGTTGAAAATTGACAAAGCCATAGACTGGATTTCTAGCAAACAGAACGCTGACGGAAGATTTTCTTTTGAAACAGGCACATCTTCGGAGACAATCTCGCAAGTGATCATAGCATTATGTGCTGTAGGGGTCAATCCTGACGACAAGAGATTTACAAAAAATGGAAAAACGTTGATGGAGATGCTTTTAACCTACAAGACGAAAGATGGCAAGTTTAGCCATGCGGGGATAGATGGGGAAAATGATATGGCAACAGAGCAGGCCATGCTTGCGCTAATCAGCTATCAAAGATATTTTGAAGGGAAAGCACCGATTTTTGCAAAAGGTATAGAACCAAAACCATATTTAAATCCATATAACGACGAAGCAAATGTTTCTGGTTGGGCAAAAAAATATGTAGAAAAAGCAAAAGAGCTTGGCATGGCCAGTGGCGATAGCAAAGGAAATGTAAATCCTAAGCAGAACGTCACAAGAGCTGAGTTTGTGATAATGCTTTTAAAGAATTTGGGACAATCAGCTACAGTTGGGACAAGCAGTACATTTGATGACGTAACCTCAGAAGACTGGTATGCATCATGGATTGACAAGGCAGTTGAACTAGATTTGGTCCATGGCACAGGGGATGGAAAGTTTTCACCCAATGCGCCAATCAGTAGGCAGGATATGGCGGTAATCATGACAAATGCCTTTAAGATTAAGGCAGATCGTCAAGACATCAAGGATTTAGACAGTGCAAATACAGGAGCCATAGATTCTATCCATGCAGTCGTAGGTACTGGTATAATGAGCGGGGTAGGAGCGGATAACTTTGACCCAAAGGGGAAAGTATCAAGAGAAATGGCACTAACGGTGAATATTAATGCATTTGAAAATGTAGTAAGGAAAAAGTAAAACATGAAAAGAATATTTGTGATTTTTCTGGCGGCAAGTGTTTTGCTTGTGGCCTGTAGCAGTGAAACACCTATACCGGAAAGCCCCAAAGTAAATAACCAGCCAGCTGTGCAAGAGGTTGCACAAGACACAGCACCAGAGGTTATACAAGAGACTTCACAAGAGACCACACAAGAAGTCGCACAACAGGTTGTAGCGCAGACGCCAAAGCAAACCCATACTACAATAGTGGTACAACCAGAGCAAGTGAAAAGTAAAGAGGAACAGCCGTTACCAAAATCAAATTGCGTCGTTGTTAGCATCGAAAACGGAAGTCAAACAATCTTAGAGGCAACAAGTGTAGAGATAGCAGATGGTGATACTGTGTATGATGTTCTGAAAAATTTGACAAAAGAAAACAACATCCAAATGGAAGCATCCGGTGTGGCAGCAGGTACCTATGTGGAGGGCATTGCTAATATTTATGAGTTTGACCAAGGACCAGAAAGTGGTTGGATGTACAGCGTCAATGGCGTATTCCAAGGGCAAAGTGCGGGTGCTTACAAACTGAACGTAGGAGATATAATTGAATGGGAATACACGAAGAATTTAGGCAAAGACCTAAAAGGAGAAAGTCAGTGACGTATCTTTCGTTGAGACA
The DNA here is from genome assembly GCA_031553975.1 of Anaerovoracaceae bacterium. Taxonomy (GTDB): domain Bacteria; phylum Bacillota; class Clostridia; order Peptostreptococcales; family Anaerovoracaceae; genus JAVBKP01. The sequence goes on from JAVBKP010000043.1 coordinate 11,756, forward strand.
TCCTGTGGCATGTTTATGCTTTTACATCAGCATGTTGACTTTAGTATTTTTATTTCAACATCCAGTATTTGCGGTAGAAATATTTTTGCTTATTTTATTTCACGCATTTTACCTCTTAGGCATTAGACACACACTTGGATATATGAAAGTATATATGATCTTTGGGGTTATGGTGGCGTTGATAAACCCCCTGCTAGTACACCGAGGTAGTCACATTCTATTTTATCTCTTTGATCAGCCAATTACGCTAGAAGCCACTTTGTATGGAGGGTGCATTTCACTTATGATCCTGTCCATGCTCATGTGTTTTTTGTGCGTAAATCACTTGTTAAATTCTGGAAAATTTTTATATCTTTTTTCTAGGGCCATGCCACAAACGACCTTTATTGCGGCCATGACCTTGAGATACTTTACGCTGCTCAAAGATAGAGCAGAAGAATATGCCGGTGTCCAGCGTGTACGCACAAGACTGACCGAGAAGAGAAAGATTGACAGTATACGTGAGGCAGGTGCGCTGCTAGGAGGGTTTTCTGCATGGACCCTTGAGGAGGGCATGCAGGTATCAGAAAGTTTAAGGGCCAAAGAATACGGCATGCGAAAGAGAAGTCTTTATGCCAAGTATTCTTTTCGTAGGGAAGATGGTATTTGGACGGGATTAGTAGTAGGGCTGTTTCTAGGCATCACAGGCTTGAAATTCCTAGGGGCAGGACTGTTTGATTTTTATCGAAATATGCAGCTTGCACCAAATCCCATTGACTTTTTTGCTATTTTAGTTCTTGCCCTTTTCATGTTTCTGCCCATGGTGGGCGATGCAATACTGTATATAAAGAGGAAATTCAACATATGGAGCTTTTAAGTGTAAAAGAATTTTCATTTCAATATCCCCTTTCAAAGGAGCCAGTTTTAAAGAATGTGAATATGGACATATATGAGGGAGAAATCCTTGTGATATGTGGACAATCTGGTTCTGGCAAATCTACGTTGCTTAAATGCCTCAAAGACTGCACAGATCAGTCGGCTATAGTGTTTCAAGACCCAAATACGCAGCTTGTCCACGAAGCAGTCATGGATGATCTTGCATTTCATATGGAAAATCTAGGATTAGATCGAGACACTATGCATAGGCGTATGGCAGAGACTGTGGGCTTTTTTGGAATGGAAGGGCTTCTTCATGAAAGCACCAATGCGCTTTCAGGGGGACAAAAACAATTGGTCGTCCTTTGTGGAGCACTTATGACCAGACCTAGACTTCTTCTCTTAGATGAACCAATCTCGCAACTTGATCCGATTACAGCTAGTGAACTTTTAGACATGCTTACGCGGATTAACCGTGAACTTGGTATAACTGTGGTCATCTGCGAACACAGGCTTGATGATGTCATCAGCATTGCAGATAGAGTCTTTTTCATGAAAGACGGCAGGCCTTGCTTGCAAGGAAAGACGAGAGATGTCCTAGCTCAGCTCCTGACCCAACAACCCGCAGAATCAGAACTCTTCGTACCCGACATCTCTCGTTGCAGCGTTGCACTGGCACCAAATGCAGACATGTGCTTAACACCAAGAGAATTAAGGGAAGTAATGAGAACAGATAATATCAAAGTAGCCAATGTGGAAGAGCGGGAATCAAAATCGTTTACGTTGGATTCTTCTACAGAAAAACCGTTAATTGAACTAAAAGATATATTTTTTGCATATCCAAATACAGACAGGTTAATTTTGAAAAACCTTGATATCAGCGTGCAAAAAGGAGAAAGAATTTGTTTGCTGGGAGGAAATGCTGCGGGAAAATCCACACTTTTACGATTGATGGCAGGGATTCTAAAGCCTATGGCTGGGCGTATGAGAAACCACACAACGTCTATTGGATACATACCACAAGATGTAAGATCTTTTTTTCGGTTTGAGACTGTAGAAAAGGAACTTAGAAGCAACCACCCTACATCAGGGCTAGATGATGAAATAGTGAAAGATATGGAAATTGCACATTTGTTAGGGCGACATCCCTATGATCTTTCGGGTGGGGAAGCGGCGAAAGTGGCACTCAGCTGTTTGCTCATGCAAAAGGCAGATTTGATTATCATGGATGAACCAACCAAAGGGATGGACCCGTATGCCAAGAAAAAAATGCAAGAATTGGTAAAAAATATAAACGCAACAGTTCTCCTTGCAACTCACGATTTAGAGTTTGCTGCAAGTTTTCCAACAAGGTGCCTTATGCTTTTTGACGGTGCTATCAGCCATAGTGGAACACCTATAGACTTTTTTTGGGATATGGAGTATTATACCACAGCTACAGGAAAAGCCTTTAGGCAAAAGGCAAAGGGCATACTGACGTATGAAGATGTGGTCAAAGCCTATGTTCAATAATGCAGTTATTGTGATAGTGGTGATTGTTACACTGGTAGTGGCAATTTCTATGTATGAGAGAAAAGACATCGTCATCGAAAAGGTGGTGTTGATTGCGCTACTTTCTGCACTTGCTGCTGTGGGAAGGGTCTTATTTTTCTTCATACCCAGCGTGCAACCTTCATCGTTTATTATAATCGTAACAGGTATGGTATTTGGACGTGAGATGGGCATGATGACGGGTTTGATTACAGCATTTGCTTCTAATTTAGTCCTAGGGCAAGGACCTTGGACGCCTTGGCAGATGATGCTTTGGGGCACTATGGGATGGATAGCAGGGATTTTATCTAAAGCATTGCTATCAAACAAGTTTTCTAGGGTGGTCTACGGTCTAATTTGGGGATTTGTTTTTGGCTGGATTATGAATATGTGGTTCGTGGTAGGATACGAGCCAGATGTTACAGGTAAGGCAATTATTATTGCTGCCATTACATCATTTCCAATGGATCTCGCCCATGCTTTATCCAATGCACTTCTTATGACCGTTGCGGGGGATAGGCTTATTCGGACATTTAGAAGAATTGCGCTGAAATACGGCATACAAAAGTAGTTGAAAAAATATTAATTGACCAGTTGCGCTGTAAAGCATTTGATGATAAAATGGTATCTCGTGAAAAGGGGTGCTATTTTATTTTTATAGCATAGAAACAAGGAAAATAGGAGTAATATGGAAAAGCTACAAACAAAAAAAACTTCATATTTAATAAAACGGTTCATTCCATATTTTGCTAAATATAAGTGGATATTGGTTTTTGATTTAATATGTGCAGCGCTGACTACGGTCTGTGAGCTTGTATTGCCGCTGATTGTTAGATATATAACAGACAAGGGCATGAATGACATGGCAGCACTTACTCTAGAGAAGATATTGATGCTAGCAGGCATATACATCGTTTTGAGGATCATAGACATGATGGCCGCCTATTATATGGCCAATACAGGACATGTGATGGGAGCCAAGATAGAGACAGATATGAGAAAAGATTTGTTTTCGCATCTGCAAAATCTATCTTATTCATATTATAGCAATACAAAAGTAGGGCAAATCATGGCGCGTATTACAAGCGACTTATTTGAAATCACTGAGTTTGCTCACCACTGCCCAGAAGAATATTTTATAGCCGCTGTCAAAATCATAGTGGCCTTTAGCATACTTTCTACCATGAATATTCCATTGACATTGTTGATATTTGCCATGATACCATTGATGGTAATCTCGGTAATGGGTCTGAGCAAGAAAATGCGAGATGCTTTCAAAAAATCTCGAAACCAAGTGGGAGAGCTGAATTCCCAAGTGGAAGATACGTTGCTTGGTATAAGAGTGGTTAAATCCTTTGCCAACGAAGAGATCGAAGAGAAAAAATTCAACGAGGGCAACCAAGGATTCCTAGGAATCAAAAAAGAAGCCTATAGCTACATGGCAAAATTTTCTTCTATCATCAGGTTCTTTGATGGGGTCATGTATATTATGGTTGTGGCGGTTGGGGCTATTTATATGACCCAGGGCAAAATATCACCAGCAGATTTGATTGCCTACTTATTATATGTAACCATGCTATTGACCTCAGTTCGCAGAATCGTAGAGTTCACGGAGCAGTTCCAACGCGGTATGACAGGCATGGAAAGATTTATTGAGATCATGGATGAGCCAATTGAAATCGAGGATTCACCAAATGCTGTAGATTTAGACCAAGTGGCAGGAGAGATACGCTTTGAGAATGTTAGCTTTGGCTATTCAGACGGTGAAAAAGAAGTGATTTCAGAGCTGGATATACATGTTCAAAAAGGCGAAAACGTAGCCATTGTAGGACCATCAGGTGGGGGAAAGACCACACTATGCAACCTAATACCAAGGTTTTATGATGTATCAGCAGGCAAAATACTACTAGATGGTAAGGACATAAAAGACATCAAAGTGCAGTCTCTAAGGTCTAATATAGGAATGGTACAACAAGATGTATACTTGTTTGCTGGGTCTGTTTATGATAATATTGCATACGGCAGGCCAGAAGCTACCAGGGAAGAAGTCATGCAGGCAGCCCAAAGCGCAGGAGCCCATGAGTTCATAGTGGCCTTGCCAGAGGGATATAATACCTATGTAGGCGAGCGCGGTGTCAAACTCTCAGGAGGACAAAAGCAAAGAATCAGTATAGCCAGGGTATTCTTAAAGAACCCACCAATACTTATCTTAGATGAAGCAACATCAGCCCTAGACAATGAAAGCGAGCGAATCGTCCAAAAGTCTTTAGAGACATTGACAAAGGGACGCACTACGTTAACCATAGCCCATAGACTTTCCACCATTAGAAATGCCACACTTATTCTAGTGCTCACAGAAAATGGCGTTGAAGAAAAAGGAAGTCACCAAGAATTACTTGACAAAAAAGGAATATACTACAATTTATACAATGCAGCAATGGAAATGAATTAGTTAAAGTTAGAGGAGGTGCCCCGTGCCAATTAAATTATACAGTAAAGACGAGATTTTAAATTCTTGTAGAAGCGCTTTTGCACAGTACGGATACGACGCGACTAGCACACAATCTCTTGCAGACCTTGCAGGAGTGTCCAAGGCCTTGGTTTTCCATCATTTTGGGAGCAAAAAAGAACTTTATTTTACAATTCTTGAAAGAGGATTGGCAAAGTACAATGAAGAAGTGGATTTATCTAAGATTGATAAAGTAGATTTCTACGAAGTACTTAGTGAATTTGTGAACATGAAATTAGCGTATTGTAGAGAGAATGCAGATGACTATGGATTTATTCAATCCACCTTCAATGCAGGACCTAAGAAGCTGCGAAAAGAAATTGAAGAGAGATTTGGGAGCATTGCCCCTACCGATATACCTGAACTAAAGGAGCTTTTCCAAAAGGTAACTGTAAGATTTGTAGTCAATAGAGAAGACGCTTTTAACCTTATATTCATGGCAATAGATGGCTTTGAGCAAAGATTTATCAAAGGACTAACAGGGAATAAGGCCAAGGACAACGAGCACCTTGAAATAGCAAAAAAACAAATTGCCAGCTGCATTAATATGATTAGATATGGAATCGAATAAACTAATAAACAATCTACTAGATTGGTACGACCAGAACAAACGTGATTTGCCATGGCGTTTGACAAAAGATCCGTACAGCATATGGATATCCGAAATCATGGCCCAACAAACTAGAATTACGGCATTGCTCCCATATTACAAGCGGTTCATAGACCTATTCCCTACGGTGAAAGACCTAGCGGAATCCAAAGAGGATGATGTACTAAAGGCGTGGGAAGGTCTGGGATATTATTCTAGAGCTAGAAACTTGCGCAAAGCTGCCAATTTGGTCATGTCAGAGTTTGGTGGAAGCATCCCACATACAGAAAAAGAACTGAAGAGCCTGCCTGGTATTGGAGAATACACGGCAGGTGCTGTTTTGAGTATAGCATTTGATCAAAAAATACCAGCAGTAGATGGCAATGTATTGCGTGTATTCGCACGGGTAGAAAACAACCCAGTGGACGTGATGACTGCTGGTGCAAAAATTTTGGCAGGACAATGGGTGTTGGCGCATATGCCGGCAGAGCGAACCGGGGCATTTACCCAAGCGCTGATGGAATTAGGTGCGTTGGTGTGCATTCCCAAGAGCCCCGCCTGTGACCAGTGTCCAATCGCTGGGCAATGTACTGCCAATGCCATAGGAAACCAAAAGCAATTGCCCATCAAGGCCCCTAAGAAGGCGCAAAGGCCTATGAGCAAGCTGATACTACTTTTGATAAATGAAAATGGACAAGTTCTCATGCGCCAGCGGACAGAAAGTCTGCTAAAAGGGCTATGGGAATTTTATATGGTTGAGGATAGCGTAGAGCAAGAAGGAGAGATTAGGCCTATTGTAGAAGCCCTTGGTCTTGACTTGATGACAGTAGAGGCTCTAGGAGAAAAACAGCATGTGTTCACGCATATTGTTTGGAATATGAATGGATTTAAGTGTCGAGTGAAGACAGGGTCTAGGGGGCATACAGTTCCTACAGTGCTGTCAGATCAAGGATATACATGGGTAGCCATTGATAAAGTAAGTAGTTTGGCCATAGCAACAGCCATACAGTTCTATGCAAAACAAGTGAGGTAACAGTATGAACAAAAATATTATTATTGAAGGGGCTCGTGAGGGTACCCTAAAAAATGTATCGCTAGAAATCCCACGAGACAAATTGGTAGTGCTGACAGGACTATCGGGTTCAGGCAAGTCCACCCTTGCCAGGGAGGTGTTGTTTAATGAATGTCAACGCCAGTATCTAGAGGCTATGGGTATGCAAGGGATAGCTAAACCAGATGTGGATTTTATTCGCAACGTATCTCCTGCCGTGACCATAGAGCAACAGACTTCCAATAAGAATCCAAGATCAACAGTAGGAACGGTTACAGATATTTATACTGACCTTCGTATGATATACGAAAAACTTCATGTTAGAACGTGCCCACACTGCAATGAAGAAATCTGTGCAGCAGACTGCAAAGAAGAGTTAGTCAAGCATGATGGCACATTTACTGTATACATGGACTGTCACAAATGCGGTCAGCGTATGGAAAAAATCACCCGTGCCCATTTTTCATCCAATACGAGAGTGGGAGGCTGTCCTACATGTCAGGGTCTTGGCAAAGTCATGGAGATCAATGCAGAGAATGTGTTAGATGAAAGCCTAGCTATTGAAGATGGCGGAGTGAAGCTGTGGGGCGGAGCGTATTTGGATTATCAAGTTGGGACGGTGTTAAAAGCATGTGAGCATTTTGGGGTACCGGTAGCCAAAGGCACACCAATTGCTACGCTTAGTCCAGGGCAAAAAGCTTTATTGCTATACGGAGCAGAGAGCGACGAAGTCAAAAAAATATTTCCTGGTGTGACAGCACCAAAGACGGTAATGGCTGGAAAATTTGAAGGAATCTATACAGCCCTTTGGCGGAGAATCTCAGAAAAAGGTGGAGAGGATAAAGTTACAGAAGAGTTTTTTATCTTCGGCACATGTCATGACTGTAACGGCGAAAAGCTAGGAGAGCTTAGCCGTAATGTCACGGTAGAGGGTATACGTATCCCTGAGCTGACTATACTTTCACTGGATGAATTATATACGTGGGTAGAAAAAATAAATGCCGGTATCAGCCAGAGCGCACACGCCTATGTGGATGTGTACTTGTTAGACTTAAAGACTAAGATTACAAGGCTAATCAATGTAGGACTTGGCTATTTGTCCCTAGATAGACAAAGCGTCACATTGTCTGGTGGCGAATACCAAAGGGTTAAGCTGTCAGCTACTTTAGATGCAACGATTACGGGCATTATTTATATATTGGATGAGCCGACAGTTGGACTTCATCCGAAAGACACCATAGGCATGATGAATATTTTGAAGCGCCTTAGAGATTTGGGAAATACAGTCATTGTCATAGAACATGACCCAGATGTGATGGAAGAAGCTGACTATGTCATAGATATGGGACCAGGGTCTGGCAAGCACGGCGGGGAAGTTATAGGCAAAGGGACGCTAGCGGAAATCAAAGAACAACCTTCTTCTGTGACAGGACAATACTTAAAATCATATAAAGAAAATGTAGGCATCAAGCGGAGAACCACTTTCAAAAAAGGTGCTATCGAGGTTAAAGGTGCCAGCATGCACAATTTAGAGAATGTGGATGCCAGTTTTCCTGTTGGGTGCCTCACGGCAGTGACAGGCATGTCAGGATCAGGCAAATCCACACTGGTATTCGATGTGCTAGCGGAGCAGCACCCAGAGGCCATCACCATAGAACAAGCGGTGATTAGCAGAATGAAGCGTTCCAATGTAGCTACGTATTCAGAGGCCTATGCAGAGATACGAAAAATCTTTGGAGACCTAAAAGAGGCAAAGGACAGAGGATTTTCAGCCAAGCACTTTTCCTTTAACACCGCAGGTGGACGCTGTGAGAACTGTTCAGGGCTAGGGTATGTGGACAGCAATATGATGTTCTTTGAGAGCATAGAGGTCGTATGTCCCGTTTGCGCGGGAAAACGTTTCAACGATGATGTATTAGAGGTGAAATATGAAGGCTATTCCATCAACGAAATATTGCATTTGTCTGTGGAAGAAGCTGTGAATGTTTTTTACAAAAGTTTGAAAATCAAGAAAATTCTCACATTGTTAGAGGATGTAGGACTCGGGTATTTAGAGCTAGGGCAAACACTCACAACGCTATCTGGAGGCGAGGGGCAGCGTCTAAAACTGGCCAAAGAGCTGAATACTACCAAAAAAGGCGCACTATATCTCATGGATGAACCAACCACAGGGTTACACCCTATTGATGTAGACAATTTTCTAGTTATGCTCCAGAGAATGGTAGAAGCGGGCAATACTGTCATTGTGGTAGAGCATAACCAACAAGTCATACACGCAGCCGACTGGGAGATTAGACTAGGGCCAGAAGGCGGTGTTAACGGTGGGCATGTTGTGTATACAGGCATACCTAGCTAAACCGCTATACGTGGGACACTGCTAAACAACCCGTTCAAACCCAGCGTTAGAGCCATTGTCTTCAAATATAATGCGTCCGTTTTGTGACAGCCTCAGGTGGCAGTCGCAGGCGGGCGTTTCTTTTATGATTCTCTCCATATTGCCTAGCATTGGTGCTTTTAACTCATGTCCATTATAGTTTTTAACCGTTATGTCTAGCAACAAATCACCTTGCTTTACCCTGATTTGAATTTGTCCATTGCACGCTTTGAGACGAGTGCATTTTGCACCATAATAAGTGGCTAATTTATACTGCTTATCCAAATTTCCACCCAAGTCAAGGACAAACAATATACCTTGAAAATGTGTTCCTAGAAAAGGTATATGAGCGATGGACAACATGGCAGAGGCACCAGGATGGTTGTAAAAATGATTGCATTGCACCCAAACCCAGTTCTTTGGAAAGGACTTGCCCCAATCCTTTTCTATATAGCCACTATCTCCTGTGAAAACCACTTCCTCACCGTTCCATTGCAAAGTGCCGTTGACCTGATGGTTCAGGCTCAAAATCCCATGATAGCACTCCATGAAAGGCAGGTATGAAAAAGGACCCATGATGCTGGGTGCATATACGTTGGTTTTAAGTTCTCTAATACCAGAATAAAGCAAGGCTCCCTTGGCGGTAAACCTTGGTGTATCAATATCTAATATGATGCCCTGTTTTGAGAAAATATTTTTACCTACCCGAATGGTCTGACTTTGCATGTCCACAGAAAACTCCCTAAAAGGATATGTTATAAAGGTAGAATGGTCATTTGAAATAACCTGTACAAAAGCTGTTTTCCGATTGTGTTTATTAATAGACATCCCTGGAATGAGGGCGAAGACTTTCTCTCCATGCCTATGCTTAAAATACCAACCTTCAAAAAAAGGCCCGCAGGCTGAATCACCATGATAAAAACTATCTGTATGTGCCATCAATCTAATATTCCTTTCGCACTTGTAGTAAGAGGGGTTACAGCAGGACCTTCTAGCACTTGACCGTGTGCATCAAACCGTGAGCCATGAGCGGGACAATCCCAAGAATTTTCATCTTTGTTGTAATGAAGCGCGCTGCCCATATGTCTACACCGAGCGGTTATTCTCAATGTGTTGGCCGCGGGCTGTTTTTTCGTTCGAGGGGTCAAGTAGCCAAGGGCTAAATTAGCAGTTATATCCAAGGTTTCCTTGGCAAAACTAGCAATGGATAATGAAAGATCTTTTCGCTGAGGGTTGTATACATCGGCATAGTTGCTTTTTCCCGTTCGTATTAGATCGCCAATTAGACCAGAGGCAACCATGGCTGATGTCATGCCCCATTTGTTAAAGCCTGTAGCCACATATAGATTAGGATAGTCTTGGTGAAAACGTCCAATATAAGGAACAGAATCGTGGGTCATACAATCTTGGGCGGACCACCTAGATACAATCTCACCGCCAGGAAAAAGCTGATTAGCAGTATTTTGTAGATTGTTGTAATGGGAGTGGGAACCCTTATGACCAGTCTTGTGACCTAAACCTCCAAGAAGGAGCAAATCATCACCGTCCTCACCTTTGGCCCATCTAAAGGATAAACCCCTATCGTCAATATCCCGGTACATGCCCTCAAATCTAGGCGTTGTCGTATGGATGATATTGGTGTGTTGGGCGAGTTTTAGCGCCATCGCATAGGAACGAGTTTGGAATAGTTTTAGGAAATAACCACCTTTTTTGTTTAATAGCGGATAGTGTGTGCAAATGACGATATGATCGGCATCAAAAACGCCATGAGCCGTGGTAACACTATGATTATCAAAGGTTAAAGCCTCCGTATGCTCTAGGATCTCCCCTCCTAGGGAAACCACCATGTCTGCAAGAGCATTGACGAATTTTAGCGGATGAAACTGGGCTTGGTCAGTGAAACGTACAGCACCTTTCACATCTAGTGGCAAAGGAAGACTTTGCTCAAATCGAGAGTGGATGCCTAGATTACTTGAGGCAAAAGCCTCTTCCTCAAGGTCGCCCACATGAAGATCATCTAATGTATACAAAAAACAATTCTTCCGCTGAAAGTCACAATCTATGCTGTTGCTACTGATCAAGGTTTCGTATTCATCGATGGCAAGCTGATTTGAATTGGCATAGTCAAGCGCTAATTCATTGCCAAGGGATTTTAGCAATTTTGCATAAATCAAAGAATGCTGAGAAGTGATTTTTGCCGTGGTGCCAGCCGTGGTGCCAGAACCAATTTGATGTTTTTCAAATATGCTCACCTTGTTAACACCGGATTTTAGAAGATTGTAGGCGCAGAGAAGGCTTGTAATTCCCCCACCGATTATGATTACATCTTTTTTGTGTTTTGAGATATTATTACTCGTAGTGAATACCCCACGAGTTTTTTCGCTCTGCCAAATGGATTGTTTAGTCAATTTTAAATCCTCCCAACCGTTCCAAACCCCGCCTTTGATAGGCAAGAAAATTTATTCATGGTTAGTATTACCAATTGGGCTGAACATATACAAAAATAACGTTGACTTTAATACTAATTAGTAATATAATGACAATATCCAATTCACATTGGAAAAAAGCAAAAGGAGGTTATTGATATGGAGAGAAATGAAACAGTTTGCAATTGCATGAGCGTAACAGCTGGTGACATTGAAGACGCTATTAAAAATGGCGCAAAAAGCTTTGAAGAGGTGCAGGAAAAAACACAAGTCGGCACAGGTTGCGGCGGATGTGAAGACTCTGCAAAAGAGCTTGTAGCAGAACTACTAAAATAGTCAACTAAGAAAAAGCCTGTCAGGTGCAGTTCAAATTGAATGGCACTTGGGCAGGCTTTTTTATGTTGAAGAAACAACAAAATTTGTTATTTTCTCATCTTTTTACAATATTAAACCTATCAGCTAGGAGTAGCCAGTTCTGAGGGAAAGAAAGACCTAATTTCCAGTAGCTTATGCCCCGAATACCCAATTCTTTTATGAGGTCAAATTTGGCATTAATAGAACGTGCATCCTCGAACCAGACTTCATGGACTTTGTTGTCTTCAGAAAGGTAGTTAAAATGCGGTGCTTGGGCCGTGTAGTCGTAAAGTATGGAGTTTCGTGTTTCACGAGCAATTCGAATGGCTTCTTGTGGACTAATAGCCTTCGCATAGGCGCCCCCTGCTACAAAGGGTAGTGTCCAATCATATCCATATAGGTTTTGCCCCATGATTATTTTGTGAGGAGGGATTTCTGTGATAGCATATGCCAGCACCCGGCGGACTTGATCAATGGGGGAGACAGCCATGGCAGGACCGCCACTATAGCCCCACTCATAGGTCATAATAATGACAAAATCCGACACTTCGCCGTGTACTTTATAGTCATGAGCGGTGTACCATTCACCTGTTTGTTGGGCGCTAGTTTTAGGTACTAGGGCAGTAGACATGAGAAAACCTTCGTTGTGAAGGCGTGCAGAGGCTTTTCGTAGAAAAATATTATAGTTCTCCTTGTCCTCTGGGCGAAGGTGTTCTATGTCAAAATGAATATCATTGAATCCTAGCCTGCGTGCAGTGGCTATGATGTTATTTAAAAGCGTATCAGATAGCTGCGGATTGGTAAGGATCAAATTACCTAGTTCAGCGCTGAATTGGTCGTTTTCTAAGTTTGTTACCACCATCATCAATGTGACTGCATCATTTCGGGCTATAGAGGCAAAATCATCAAGAAGAGGTTCCTTTAATGAGCCGTCCCTTTGTATTTGAAAACTGAATGGTGCAAGATAAGTAAGATTTGGTGCAGCTTCACGGGCTGCCTCTGTCAGCGCAGAAGAAACCGCATCCCCCCGTGGTTCTACATAGGCATTGACTTCCGCATATGTTTTTAGGCTAGGGGCTCCTGTGGGAATCACCAAAGCTTGACCTACTACCAATGTATCATTTGGATTAATTTTATTCGCCTCAGCTATACGCATATAGGCAACCCCATATACATTGCCGATGATATACAGCGTATCCCCCGGCACCACTACATGAATGATCATATATTACCTCCTGATTTTAATATGTATGATTTGGGACGGTTCTAATTTAGAACCGTCCCAAATGCAAAGTTAGGGCTAAAGTATTTTAATCAGCACAAGTGATGCGCTGGCTGTTCCTGCAAGGAGGCCACCATCGATCATAGCTGTAGCTGACGGGCTTACATTGGCTAGTTGCAATGTAGCCGGCACGTCGCCAGGCAATACAGTAACAAGCACTTGCCCGTATAAAGAAGCAGCAGAAGAAGATACGGAGTATCTGCTCCCTAGGATTTCGGCGCCATCTAATAATAGAGCCACTGTTACATTTGAGTTGTCTGGAATTAGCGTGTAGAACGCAAGATAAGTCCCAGCCTGTGACAAGTTAATTGTGCCAGAAGGTGCACTAAATGTGATTCCGGCAGGAAGTGGACTAGGTAGTCCCGGTTGGTTAAATATTACTGGATCACCAGCCAATACGTTTTGTGCGCCAGTGGCGTAGAAGTATGCAGTAGCAGCAAAACCAGTAGCCCCAGTAGGGCCAGTCGGGCCAGTAGCGCCGGTAGCCCCTGTCGCGCCGGTTACACCAGTAGCTCCGGTAACACCTGTGGCACCAGTAGGACCAGTAGGACCAGTTCTAAAATGCGAAAAGCTGGAAGATGGGCAGTAGCAATGAAAATTTAAGTTATAGTGAAAAATGAATATCTGCGATTACATTAAAAATGTCGTTTAGCTATAAAACCAAGCGACATTTTTTTAAAATCAATTCCAATCAATGCTTTCCATTGAAACAAACTCACCATTATCATAATCAGCTTCGGACTGCTCAATCCGTTTTCTTTCAACAGGAGTTAGCTTTGTAAAATCACTGTCCCATGCAAGGACAAGGCGTTTTATCATTTCATAAGCCAAATTTTGCTCTGTACTTGGCAACATTTCGACCATCCACCCCATTTCAATCAATGCTTTCATATTTTTTTAATTTTTCGTCCCTCGCCTTTTTTATATCAATATCATAATCAAGCTTAAATGCTCCCGCCCATTTTTCCACGAAACTTTGCGTTTCTTTTTGAATTGGCACGAGTTTGATTGTCTCGAATCCTTTTGCAGTTACTAACATAATATTGCTCCCAGTTTTTTGGCATTCAATTTACTATATGGCTGATTATTGTATTTGATACGAATAGTATATCATATTTGAAAGTAAAAAAATTGATGTTTGGTATAAATTCAATATAATGGTCTAAGAAAACTCGACAAAAAACCAGCCTAGAAATAATGAACCTGCTATAATAAAATGAAGCAGAAAGCAGGTAAGAAAATGAAAAGAAGAACATTCAGTGCTGAGTTAAAGGCAAAAATCGTACTGGAGGCT
>JAVBKP010000164.1:0-2651 GCA_031553975.1 Anaerovoracaceae bacterium
TGGAACGAAGACCAAATAAAGTTAAGTGAGATACTAAAGCTAATTCCATTTAAGCCCTTGTTTGGGAATAAAAAAAGTAAAACACATTGGCTGGTGTTTATTAAACAAATGTAAATTAGACCAGGAGGATGAAAATGTTAAAAGAAATAGCAAAAATTATAGACGGAAGACAACATGGGAAAGAGACCACATCAGAAATAGAACAGATCGCAAAAGAAAATAATATTGTTATTGTGTTTGGCTGCTCGGATGACCTTATGGAATTTAGGGGAGCGATAAATGACGAAGTTGGTTGCTATGATGGTGGTGAAGCTTATATCACAGAAATTGGAATATTTGGCGGCGAATGTGATTGCAAATATCAGCAAAGTGCTAGAGCAGAATGTAAAAAAATTGAAGCGGAATGGTGCAAAACAGAGGAATATGCATGGACATACAAAACTGATATTCCGCATGAATGCTTTGTAACAATAGAAGAAGATGCTCCATATTGCCGTGGCATAGTATTTAGCTTGAATGATGTATAGACATTGGAATACAAAGGTTGACATAATGATTATTTGAGGGGAGAAAATGAGTAATTATACTGACAGATACTACATAGATGACCAACGGGCCAAACAGCCTCTTGCCAATTGGTTAAAATGGACAAGAGAGCCTGTGGAAGGAATTAAAAATCCAGATGCCATTGCATTATATAAAAAATTGAAAAATGGAGGATAAACATGCCAAACCGGATAATAAAAGAAAGTATTTGCTACTCGGAAGACATAAATAAAATGGCATGGTTTGAAGAATGTCTTTTCTATAGATTATGGACACACTGTGATGATTATGGACGTTTTGATGCTAGACCTGCAATCTTAAAGGGAAAGTTATTCCCTCTTAAGGATAGATTAACTCTTAAAGATATAGAAAGTGCGCTTTTCAAATTGGCGGATATAGGCTGCGTTAAGCTGTACAAGTGTGACGGCAAACCCTACTTATATCTCCCATCATGGGAAGTCCATCAGAATATCAGAGCAAAAAGAAGTAAATATCCTGATCCAGTCGAAAGAACAGCAGAAGAAAACATTTGCATGCATATGCAAGTAAATGTTCCCGATATCCAATCTAATCTTAATCCTAATACTAACTCGCCATCAGCGAAGGACATTGATACTTTTTTTGAAAATATTTGGAGTTTATATCCTGTCAAGAAAGGCAGGGGCGCTATAAGTCAAGCAACTAAGAAGAAACTGTTCACCCTAGGTTATGACGTACTAGCATTAGCAATATCAAGATATAAGCAAGAAATTGATGCACTAGGTACAGAGACACAGTTTATTAAACATGGCAGCACGTTTTTTAATAGCGGATATGTGGACTATGTTTCCGATGATTGGACGGCACCAACGGGCCCATGTGGTAAGAGCTCAAAGTCATCCTACGATGACGAGCTAGCCAAGATTTGAGGTGAATTATGGAATTTGAATTAATCTTGATAGCAATTTGGCTAAGAGGTGAGTACAGAGAATATTTGAAAGACTTTAAAGAGTACGAATTTAAAGGATATGGTCATGTTTTTAAGGCTATGTGTGTAACTGATGATTTAGTGCAAATAGCCAGACTATCAAAGGAGTCTGTAACGGACCTAATGAAGTTAGCTAGCGAATATGGCTTTTCTTCGTCATTATTCGCCGGAGCATATAAGGCTATGCGTGAAAGAACCATAAGGCAGATGATCAATGAACTGGCTGCCTGCCCCAAGGATGCGGCGCAAAAGATAGAAAAAATAATGCTTGAAATAAAAGGCGTAGATATTGATTCAGAAGAGTTTATCCCTGATGTAGCCAATGAATACAATGCGGAAATAGAGAGGCGATATGCCGATGAAAAAATATGCTATGGGCTACCGGAGATAGATCGTATTACAGGAGGAATTAGGCGTAATGAATTGACTGTTATAGCTGCAAGACCAGGTGTAGGTAAAACGGCCTTTGCTTTACAAATAGCAAATACTGTCGCCAAGAAAAATACAGTTTTTTTCTTTACGCTAGAGATGGCGAGAGTGCAGATTGTCGAGAGACTTGTTGGCTACTTTACAAGCATTGAAAGCGTAAAGCTAAAGAATCCGGAAGATCTATGCATGATGGACTGGGAGGCTATAAACCAAGCATATTCACAGATACCGGAGAATCTGAAAATATATGAAAAAACAAAAACCCTTGAAAGCATGAAAAAACTAATAAAAAAGCATTCTCCGTCAGTGGTTATCATAGATCAACTGAGCCATATTCGCACTAGAGATTTTAAAACCATAAGAGAACGATATATCCATCTAACCAATACCTTGAAAGATTGGACTACAGAGTTAGAAATTCCAATTATATTACTTACACAGATTAGCCGTCAGGGACAGGACCGTTTGCCAACCTTGGCTGACCTGAAAGAGTCAGGCAGCATAGAGGAGGATGCGGACAATGTGTTCATTCTACATAGGTTAGACAAGGATGAAGCAGAGAAAACAAATACATTCAGCAATATCTATGACGATCTAGAAGCGAAAAAGCTATATCCGGCCACAATATCTGTGGCAAAGCAAAGAAATGGAGAGGTTAAGCGAATAGTAGCACTATACAATGGCCAAAAGTTTTGCTTCCAAGAATACA
>JAVBKP010000112.1:0-12467 GCA_031553975.1 Anaerovoracaceae bacterium
TGTATTCCTAATGCCTACCATGATGTTGATCATGAACTGTGTGACAGTGCTAATCATTTGGGTTGGTGCGCACCAAATCGCAGAATCCACCATGCAGGTAGGCGACATGATGGCATTTATGAGTTATGTAATGCAGATTATTATGTCATTTTTGATGCTATCCATGATGTTTATATTCCTACCTAGAGCGGCTGTATCAGGTGAACGTATTAGAGAAGTGCTAGATACCAAGGCTGAGATTGTAGATATGGCCAATCCAGTTGGGTTCAGTGTTGCTAAAAAAGGATATGTAGAATTTAAAAATGTAAGTTTTAGATACCATGGCGCAGAGGAAGATGCGGTTGAGAACATCAGCTTCACGGCAAAGCCAGGTGAGATGACAGCCATTATTGGTTCTACAGGCGCAGGCAAGACCACAATTGCCAATTTGATGTTGCGTTTTTATGACACAACAGGCGGTGAAGTGCTAGTGAGTGGCGTGAATGTGAAAGAAGTTTCTCAGCACGAGCTTCGCGAAAAAATAGGGTACGTACCGCAAAAGGCTGTATTGTTCTCTGGAACAATTGAGTCCAATATCAAATATGGTGCTAACGAAGTGATGGATGAAGTCATGATTAAGTCAGCAGAAGTAGCACAAGCGGCTAAATTCATCGAAGAAAAAGAGGAGAAGTTCAAAGAGCCTATTGCCCAAGGCGGCGCTAACGTATCTGGAGGTCAAAAACAACGTATTTCCATTGCCAGAGCATTGGCTAAAAATCCAGATATATTCATATTTGATGATAGCTTCTCAGCCCTTGACTATAAGACGGATGTGGCTCTGAGAAAAGCATTGAAGGAATACACAGGAGAAAGCACTGTAATTGTAGTGGCACAACGTGTCAGCACAATTTTGAATGCAGAGCAGATTATTGTACTAGATGAAGGAAAGATTGTAGGGCAAGGCTCACATAGAGAATTGTTAAAAAGTTGTCCTCAATATCTTGAGATTGCATCAAGTCAGCTTTCAAAGGAGGAATTGGCATAATGAGCGAGAATAAACAACCACAAAAGTCTTCAAGACCTCACGGCGGGCCAGGGGGACCAGGCGCTAATATGTTGCAAGGGCCAAAAGCCAAAGACTTCAAAGGCACCATGAAAAAACTAATAGCATATATGGGCAAGCACAAATGGACAATACTCTTTGTTTGGATAGTAACCATATGCGCCACTGTATTCACAGTGGTAGGCCCCAAAATTCTTGGAAACGCCACAGACGAGCTTTTCACAGGGCTAATGGCTAAATTTGCAGGCACAGGAAATATAGAATTTTCCAAAATTGCAGGAATTTTACTTTGGGTGCTAGGACTTTACGTATTCAGCGTATGTCTGTCATACATTCAAGGATTTGTAATGGCCAACGTGACGCAAAAAATCACATACCAACTGAGAAAAGACCTGGATCTAAAAATCCACAAACTACCATTAAAATATTACGACAAAACCACAAATGGAGAAGTGCTGTCCAGATTTACCAATGACGTAGATACCATCAGCCAAAGTCTTAGCCAGAGTATGAATCAAATTATAAGCTCAGTGACAGGATTAATCGGTATGATCATCATGATGCTATCCATTAGCTGGCAGCTTACCTTGATAGCCCTTTGTATATTGCCACTATCTATGGTATTCGTTGGACTCATCATAAAACAATCACAAAAGCATTTTAAAAACCAACAAAAATACCTAGGACATGTCAATGGACAGGTGGAAGAAATGTACTCAAGTCATGTGATTGTAAAGGCTTTCAATGGGGAAGTTGCTGCGGCAGAGGCCTTCGAGAAGGACAATGACATGCTGTACAAATCAGCTTGGAAAGCAAATTTCCTATCTGGCTTGATGATGCCTATTACTGCTTTTATCAGCAACTTAGGGTATGTGGCAGTGTGCCTGATGGGAGGATACTTTGCCGTGAACGGAACACTTACAGTAGGAGGGATTCAGTCCTTCGTTCAGTATGTGAGGCAGTTCACACAGCCTATTTCCCAGCTTGCCCAGATTTCTAACGTACTTCAGCAGACCGCAGCAGCGGCAGAGCGTGTATTTGAGTTCTTAGGCCAAGAGGAAGAGTTGGCAGATGCCAAAGACGCCATAGCCCTTTCACATAAAGCCCACGAGCACAAAGGCAGCGATGTTACATTCCAAAATGTAAACTTCGGGTACGAAGAGGGACAGCCAGTCATTAAAGACTTTAGCGCCCATATACTACCTGGACAGAAAGTGGCTATTGTAGGACCGACAGGCGCAGGAAAAACCACCATAATGAAACTACTGATGCGTTTTTATGACGTAACAGGTGGCGCAATATTAGTGGACGCAAACGACATTAGGCATGTAGAACGGGATGAACTCCGAACTTTATTCGGCATGGTATTGCAAGACACTTGGCTATTCAATGGCACGGTAGCAGACAATATTCGTTATGGCAAGCTAGACGCCACAGATGAAGAGGTAAAAGAAGCAGCAAAAGCAGCCCAAGTCCACCAATTCGTCCGTACGCTACCAGACAAATATAATATGGTGCTTAACGAAGAAGCCAGCAATGTATCCCAAGGGCAAAAGCAGCTGCTGACCATCGCAAGGGCCATATTGGCTGACCCAGAGATTCTTATACTGGATGAAGCCACAAGTAGCGTAGATACTCGTACAGAGGTGCTAATCCAAAAGGCTATGGATAACTTGATGAAGGGAAGAACTAGCTTCGTTATCGCTCACAGATTATCCACAATCAGGGATGCAGATTTAATCTTGGTTATGGACCAAGGAAATATTATTGAACAAGGAAATCACGAAGAGCTATTGGCTTCCGGCGGATTTTATGCTAATCTATATAATAGCCAGTTTGATATGGGCGAAGAATAAAACATAGATGTAGCTAGCAGATTAAAGGAGAAGCCGTGGAGAAAATTTTATTTCCAGCCGAAGAATTTGAAAAAGTCAAGCAAGACCAAGTAATATATGAGGCAGCACTAGGCATTCTAAGGGCAAAGATGCAAGTCATCATGAGCGAATACGATTGCTTTCATGGAGATAATCCTATAGGACACATTAAAAGCCGCTTGAAAACCACGGAAAGTATAGCGCAAAAGCTGTACAAACGAGAATTTCCACTCACAGCACAGTCAGCTAGAGAAAATCTAGCTGACATTGTGGGTGTTCGGGTAATATGCGCGTTCTCTAAAGATATTAAGAGAATCGCGAAGAAGATTAGAGAGCAAAAGGATTTGCAGTTTATTGACGAGGATGATTATATTACACATCCAAAGGAGAGCGGTTATCGTAGCTATCACATGACAGTAGCCGTGCCTGTATACATAAATGGTATTTGTGAAATGATTCACGCTGAGATACAAATACGCACAGAAGGCATGGACTTTTGGGCCACGTTAGAACACAAAGCAAAATACAAATATCAGGGCAAAATTCCAGAATATCTAAGTGAAGAATTGAAAGCCTGTGCAGAAAAGACAAAAGAAATAGATGATACGATGCACCAAATCCATGAAGCACTGCTATATATGTATAACGAAAAAGGAGAACAATCCATTGGCTAAAAACATAATTTTTTATTTTACCGGTTCAGGGAACAGCTTAGTGGCAGCTAAAGCCATCGGTGCAAAGCTAGAAGATTGCACACTTGCCAACATGAGGAACACATTTAGATTTGGCGAGGAAGCGTACGAAAAAATCGGCTTTGTATTCCCGGTATATGCGGCAGGAATGCCTAGAAAAGTAAAGGACTTTATTGAAAAACTAAACTTTGAGGGTCAAAAGGATGCCTATGTATTCGTGGTGGCTACAGCAGGATCACCGGACCTTAATGCAGTAGCCCAGGCAGCGGATATACTTGGTAAACAAGGAGTAAAAGTCACATACAACGCATCTGTACGAATGTTTGCCAACTATGTAGGGCTTTATCCGATGGCAAAGGATGTAGATGAGAAAGTAAAACTAGGCTATAAGCAACTAGAAAAAATCAGCACAGACATTCAAAATCAACAAAAGGCAGCGTTGCCTCAATATAAAGGCATCATAAACATAGTACACAACATAGCGCTATCGACTTTCCACAAGAAAGACAAAGGATTCAATGTATCAGATGATTGCGTTGGATGCAGACGTTGTGTAGAGATTTGCCCCGTGAGCAATATTAAGCTAGAAGGCACAAAACCAGAATTTTTAGGTAGCTGTGAACAATGCATGGCATGCGTGCAGTGGTGCCCAAAACAAGCCATCAATTACAAGAAAAAAACCCAAGACCGAGGAAGATACACCCATCCCGATGTGAAATGGGAAGAGCTTAGATAGATTATTCGTTAAGAGTTAAAAACCATCAAACTTGTTCTCCATAGAGAACAAGTTTGATGGTTTGCTTTAATCTCCAATTTCAACCAAGCCCCCTTGACTTTCGAAGAACAATATATTACAATATTTTACATTAAGAGATTTTATTGCCAAAACAGAAAGTAGCAATAAAATCTGAAAACATGTATAATGAAAGGAATAAGGGATGACGAAAGAAAGAGCACAGGGGGAAAACTTAAACGAGAGCAGAATATTACTACCTAAAAATGACATCATATTCAAATTGAGATGCAGGTAGCAACGCAAACGGATATGCCTGAAAGAATTGCGTATTATAATGCAAAATCTTTTGTATCACAAATTAAATCTGGTGAGGACTACAATTCCTTAAAAAAGACGATTAGCATTGTGATTGCAGATTTTGAAATTATAAGGAACAGTGAATCATATACACATCGGTTTGAACTTCGAGAACATAATACAGGCATCAAATTTACAGATGTTATAGAAATCAATACATTGGAACTTCATAAACTCCCAAACCATGAAGATGGAAGTAAAAAGTATGATTGGGCTAAGTTTTTGAAGTCTGCGAGTAAGGAGGAATTTGAGATGGTGAGCGAAAAAAATCCAGTCATTGCACAAGCCTATGCGCAGTTAAAAGTACTAAGTCAAGATGAAGAAAATCAGATACTATACGAGGCGAGGGAAAAAGCCATTCGCGATGAGAACCATAGATTAAACACAGCGATAAAACAAGGCAGAACTGAAGGCGAATCAAAAGCAAAGATCCAAATTGCAAAACAGCTACGTGCTATGGGCATGACCTTTGAGCAAATCGCAGAGGCGACATTGATTCCCATTGAGGATTTAAAGAAGGAATTAGATAAAGATTAAAAAACTTAAAGGGCTATCATTATGCCCCACTTGCAACCACATAAAAACAGGTCAGAGGCTAATTACAACCTCTGACCTGTTCACATTTCACTTACAATGAATTATTTATACACCACCGCAGTCCCAGAAGCAGTGACCATCAACATACCGTTGTCGGCACCTAGTACTTCATAGTCAATATCTACACCGATTACTGCATTGGCACCTGATGCCGCAGCTCTGTTTTCCATTTCTCTTAGGGCGTTTTCTCTTGCGTTAATCAGTTCATCTTCATAGGTGCCTGAACGACCGCCAAAGATGTTAGAAAGACCAGCGATAGCATTTGATATTAAATTAACCCCTGCCACGACCTCTCCAAATACAATTCCTTTGTATTCTACGATTTGTTTCCCCTCAATACAGTTTGTTGTTGTTACAATCATTCCCATACCTCCATTCATTGAGTTGCCCGTGGGCACACTTCATCTCTAAGTTAAGTATACCACAAAATTTGTCTGATAAAAAGCCTACACAATATTGCCAATGCATGGTAAACTAAGAAATTAGGAATGTATAAATAGGGGGAAAGAATGGATAACTACGAAGAGAAGTTGATTTTGGAAGAAAAACAATTAGAATATATTAAAGGCATAGTTGTAGAACAAATAGAAATAGCGAATATCAATAACGAAAAGCGTGAGGCGGCCATTATTGAAGCCAAAAGAGAAATGGCTGAAAACACAAGACATTCTATGGGCAATCTCTATTCTAATGACGGGTTTGAGGAACTAATAGAACTTAGTCAGTATGCCCAACAAGTATCAGAGGCTATTGATAGACAAGAAAGCGAAGCAGCCAAGATTATTAGACTTGAACGGATGATCAACAATCCGTATTTTGCGAGGATTGATTTTAAATATAGTGGAGATACTGAAATAGAGTCTATGTATATAGGGCGGAATGCCTTGATGGACGAGAAAACGGTAGAATTCTATGTCTATGACTGGAGGTCTCCTGTGGCCAGCATGTTTTACCGTTTTAGCAGTGGAGAGGCGTATTATGAAGCACCCGTTGGCAAAATCAGCGGTGAAATCAGTCTAAAACGGCAATATGAAATCAATAGAGGAAAACTAGATTTTTTCTTTGATGCAGACATGCAGATTGTAGATGATTTTCTCCGAAAACTCTTGTCACAGAACACGTCTAACCAGATGAAAGCCATTGTAGAAACCATACAAAAGGACCAAGACTGTATCATTAGGGATGTATCAAACGATTTGCTCATTGTGCAAGGTGTGGCGGGGAGTGGTAAAACGTCAGTAGCTCTTCACCGTGTGGCATATTTGATGTACCAAGGCATGGTATCCAAATTAGGTCATCACAACATATTGATTATATCACCCAATAGTGTTTTTAAAGAATATATATCAAGGGTATTACCAGAACTTGGCGAAGAAAATGTAGTATCTTTGACGTATGCTGAGATTATGAAGACCAAGGCAAGAGATGATTTTTCAGATATCAAGCATGTAGTTATTGATGAAGCCCAAGATTATGACATCGGACATTTTATGCACATAAAAAAAGTGTTCCCAGAGGCTAATTTTACAGTGCTAGGGGATATCAATCAAACATTAGGGGACATAAAACACATGTCCTTTTACGATGATGTAAAAGCCATACTAAACAAGAAAAAAGCAGCTCTTGTGGTGATGAATAAGAGTTTTAGGTGTACCCATGAAATCCTGACCTTTGCCGCTAAGTATATAGATGAAGAAGTGAAAATTGAAAGTTTTAACAGAAATGGAGATGAACCGAAGGTTGTTATAGCCAAAGATAGAAAGCAAAAGTTTGAGTTGATTTTAGAAGAACTCACCTTTTGCCAAGAGGCTGGATATGGAACCATTGGAATTTTAACTAAAAATGAGACGGATGCAAAGGAAATTTATAAAAAACTTAAAGATAAGGCGGAGATGACATTAATTACCAGCCGGCAAAAATCAGACTTTGGGGGAATAACGATCATGCCTATTTTTATGGCAAAGGGACTAGAATTTGATGCTGTTCTCATTTGTGATGCTGAGGCGCAACATTATGAATCTCCGCAAGGAAAGCGGTTGATGTACATAGCCTGCACAAGGGCGCTTCATAGATTAAATCTTTTTGCATAGTTGGTCTTTGTCTGCTATAATAAAATGAGTATAATTACTATTACTTTAGGAAGGAATTAACGAAATGGCTAAGAAAAAAATTGGAATTCTGACAGGTGGCGGAGATGCGCCAGGTCTTAACGCAGTTATTTATGCACTTACGAGAACCTTGATTGCACAGCACGACTGTGAAGTGATTGGTTATAAATTTGGATATAGAGGCCTATACACCAATGATTTTATGCCTCTAACAATAGAGAATACATCTGGTATTTTGCACAGAGGGGGCACTATACTATATAGTTCCAACAAAGATAACCTATTTGATTATACGGTGGAGGAGTCTGGCGTAGAAGTTAAACACAAAGACGTATCGGATATAGCAATTGAAAATCTCAAAAGAGATGGTGTAGATGTTCTAGTGGTACTAGGTGGCGACGGGACACTTACCAGTGCAAGAGATTTTGCACGTAAAGGTATTAACGTAATAGGTGTACCAAAGACTATCGACAATGACCTTGGAGCAACAGAGCAAACGTTCGGCTTTGACACGGCGGTAAACATCGTAACAGAAAATCTTGGAAGACTACATACCACAGCTGAGTCACATCACAGAGTAATGGTAGTAGAGGTAATGGGAAGAGATGCAGGATGGATTGCACTTCACGCGGGTATCGCAGGATCGGCAGATGTAATCCTTATTCCAGAGATTCCATTTAGCGTAAAAAAAGTGGTTGAAAAGATTAATTGGCGTGATGAGCAAGGCAAACCATTTACTATCATTGCAGTAACTGAAGGGGCTAAAGCAATCGACGGCGAGAAGGTAGTTGGTAAAATCGTAGATGATAGTCCAGATCCAATCAGGTACGGCGGTATTGCTGCTAAACTGGCCTTGGATTTAGAACCACTTATTCATCATGAGATTAGAAGTGTTCAATTGGGACATATTCAACGTGGAGGAGATACTTCTGCCGCTGACCGTGTACTTTCTGTTAGATACGGCGTTAAAGCAGCCGAGCTAATTGCAAAAGGACAATTTGGACAAATGGTCTGCATGAAAAATGCAAAGATGACATCAGTTAACTTAGAGGATGTAATTGGTTCTAATAAAGTAGTAAACCCAGAGGGCGAAATGGTACAAGTGGCTAAGAGCCTTGGCATTTCATTCGGAGATTAATATACAAACGGCGGTTGTTTTGCAACCGCCGTTTTTATAGCCATTTGGAACCGCCCCCAATACAGGTCTTTCAGATTACCTCTGATGCTTTTGGTAATGCTCTTTCAGCTGTTTTGCAATGTCCTTACCAGCCTGCTCCCGCTTTCTCATGGCTGATATTTTATTTTCTGCAAAGGCAGCTTCTTTTAGCTGCTTTTGATAATTTTGCCATCGCTTTTCAGCTAGGCTTCCATCTTCTAGTGCCGTGTGTACCGCACACCCAGGCTCTTTGCTGTGGCTACAGTCTCCAAATTTGCAGGACGCAAAAAGTTCTTCGATATCTCTAAAAGTCTCACTGATGCCCTCGCTGGCATCCCAGATACCTAACTCGCGCATACCAGGGGTGTCAATAACAAAAGTTCCTGAATCAAGAGTGACCATCTGTCTGTGGGTGGTTGTGTGCCTTCCTTTTGCGTCATCTTCACGGATATCGTTCACGGACATTACTTCTTTGCTAGCCAATGCGTTGACCAAGGACGATTTGCCAACCCCGGATGAGCCGAGAAAAACTATGGTTTTGTTAGGCTTTAAATACTCTGTTAGATGATCAATTCCAAATCCAGTATGGCTACTAATAGGAATTACATCCACCATGCCTGCTATTTTGTATACAGAGTTGACCAGACTGGCATAATCCTCACACAAATCAGCCTTCGTCAAAATAATAACAGGGATACCCCCACTTTGCCATGCTACGCTGAGGTAACGTTCTAAACGGTTAATATTAAAGTCTTTATTCAGGGACATAGTAATAAATACATAGTCAAAATTCGCTGCCACAATCTGCTCAAACCCACCGCTATTGTCCATACGTGAAAACTTTGATTTTCTTGGTTGCAGCTGGCTAATCAATGAATTCCCAGAATCGTTATAAATCAAAGTCACAAAATCCCCAACGGCAGGATAATCGCCATTTTCTTTGGCGTCCTTGAGAAATGTACCTTTAAGCACGGCGGATACTTCACCATACTCGCATTGTACCTTAAACATATCACGATGCACTTCCGTAATACGTGCAATAGTTTGCATTTTGTCGTTTTGTTCTGTCATTTTTCCTCCAAAACAATAGTTAGTATTATCTAATTTTGGGCGTAAAAACCCGCTACCAATCAGCCTCCAAAAGTATAACGGGCTTATTGCAAATTGTCAAGAAAAAAGTTTGACAAAATTTTTGGCTTTTTTGCATTACAAATTCTACCATGTTTTGTTATGCTTTGTTTGTCTTTGGGGACGGTTCTAATCTCGTTGCATCTCAAGATATTTTTCCTGAAATAACCAAATACATATGCGTTGATTGCTAATAGCATTTCGTTTATAATAGGTATGAGTGTGGCATATGCCATACTAGGAGTGTTTTAAAAGGAGGATAAAGAATGGCAGTAGAAGCATTTGTTAATTTTAACGGTCAGGCTGCAGAGGCAGTAGAGTTTTATGCGAAAGTATTTGGTCTTGAAGTTCCAAAAATGATGAGGTACAGCGATGCACCACCAGATCCAGAGAATCCAGTTGCAGAAAGCGATAAAGATTTTGTTATGTATGCTTCTCTTCCAATTGCGGGAAGTATGGTGATGTTTTCAGACTGTCCAACAGTTTGGCAAGCTAAGTTTGGTAACAATATCAGCCTAACAGTAGCAACCACAAGCAAAGACGATATCCAAAAGTGGTTTACGGCCATGGCAGAAGGCGGAGAGATTATGATGCCTTTGGAAGAAACTTTCTGGAGCCAACTATTTGGTATGGTCACAGATAAGTTCGGAATTCCTTGGCAATTCAGCCATGATGATGGTAGAACGTTCTAAATATGTAGGAGATTTAGCCAGCCGCGAGGTTGGCTTTTCTATTGTGGCTATGGGCATAAGAACTGTTTGAAAAATCATTGCAAAACGATGACAAAAGGAGATATAATAGTGAGATACGTGCAAATAAGTAAGAAAGCAGGAATGACATGTTGCAAAAACCCTTAAAAGCGATAAAAACGTTTATATTCACAAGTGAAGCGGCAACACTAGAACAAAAGATATCTAATTTCTTTTTGTCTATAGGGTTTTTCATGGCGATTTTTACCACCTTGGCTAACGTATCCATTGGGATGGGATTTTTACTAAACCTACCGATTCTATTTGCGGCAGCACTATGTTTAGCCGTCAAGATAAAGTTTAAAGGAAAAAATTATGTAAGTCTGTACTTTTGCCTTTTGTTCGTTACCCATTTTACATTTCCCTATATGTTTTTCATCAATGGTGGATTAAGTGGCTCAATACCCATGTATTTTGTTATGGGTGTATTTTTCATAGGCACAATCTTCAAAGGCAAATGGCGCGCCATGGCGGTAATATCCTTAATTTTAGAGTGTTGCGTTATTTTCTACATATCAGATCAAATGCCACAATTGGTACTACCTTATCCAAATAATACCGCCAGAATCATTGATTTTTGTATTGCCATCACAGCATGCCTTAGTGTATGTACTCTCATATCGTCTAATATTATCAAGGTCCACGAAAAAGCAAATCAAAATTTGGTTCAGGCAGTAAAGGCAAAAAATATATTTTTTGCAAATATGTCACATGAGATTAGAACGCCTATGAATTCAATCATTGGAATGAGCGAACTGTTGCTCAATGAAGATTTAAATGAACGGCAAAATTCTTATGTTCTGGGCATATCTACATCTTCCAAATCTCTTTTAGAGATTATCAATGATATTCTTGACCTATCTAAGATTGAAGAAGGAAAATTCGGCCTAATTTTGGCCAATTACAATCTGCCAAAAATGTTGGATAATATTTCGTCAATGATGAGTATTGCCCTCAAAGGCAAGAGTCATATAGCATTTTATTTAGAAATGAATAATATCCCTGATTATCTATATGGGGATGAGGGGCGACTTAGACAAATTCTGATTAACCTTATTGGCAACGCTATTAAATTCACAACAGAAGGATACGTGAAGCTTAGCGTGACCACGAGGAAAAATGCCCTCTTATTTGATGTGATAGACACAGGAATAGGGATTAAAAATCAGGACATTCCAAAACTATTCAATTATTTTTCTCAGGTGGATATAGAAAAAAATAAGGCCATTAAGGGCACTGGATTGGGTCTTTCCATTACAAAAGACATCATAACCATGATGGAGGGTAAAATTTGGATTGACAGCGAATATGGTAAAGGTAGCACATTCCATGTGGAAATCCCACTGATACTAGGCGAAAAAGAGGAGTTTTCTTGTTCCGAGGAAATAAATACGTTAGTCTATGCGCCAGACGCGAAGGTATTGCTAGTGGATGATAATGAAGCCAATCTCATCGTGGGAGAGGGGATTTTAGGCTTGTTTGGAGTACGTCCAGATATTGCCACATCAGGTCTTATGGCTATCCAAATGATTGAGGAAAAGCAGTATGATGTTGTTTTTATGGATCATATGATGCCGGAGATGGATGGAATCGAGGCGACAAAATTTATAAGAGGACTTGGGGGACAATACGAGACTTTGACCATTATTGCCTTGTCAGCCAATGCGATTAGTGGGATGAGAGAGACATTTTTGTTATCAGGCATGAATGATTTTATATCAAAACCTATTGACAGCAACGAACTAAATCAAATGTTGATAAGATGGCTGCCAGAGGAAATACGGATTGAAAAGCCTGAGGGTAGTAATCAAAAAAACCACACTAGCACCACACCACACCATACCGTAGATTCAGAATTTGTTACTGCACTCCGTGAGCAAAAGATCCAAGGTTTGAATTTTGTTGCCGCACTAGGACAGATAGGCAATATGCAAGACGTGTATGAGCGAGCTGTACGTACATTGTATAGGAATTTACCAGCCAATCTAGAGACTTTGCGGCAATTTCTGCAAGAGGAAAATGCACCCA
>JAVBKP010000136.1:0-3411 GCA_031553975.1 Anaerovoracaceae bacterium
ACCTTGCAGATTGGTTCGGGCCTAAAGTTGTTTTAACAGAAAATACACTCTTGCTTGCACTACTCAATGGTGTCACCAAGTCAAACTTGACGGTAGGAAGAGAAATAAATGACTTAAAGAGTGCGCTTAACAGGGGTCTTAACACAGCGCATAGCAAAGGCGCAATTTTGCTTTGCAACCAAACGAGCTATGATTTTATGGATAATCTAACAGACACAACAGGAAGAGGGCTTTTAGTGCCTGATCCAACCAATCCAGATGTATTCAGATTTAAAAGTAGACCGATTATTATGGCAGATGATGACTTAATACCAAGCAGAAAAGTGACCACTACAGGTGATACAAAAGGTGATTACCATCCGATTTATATTGGAAATATGAAGGCTTTTGGAACGCTGTTTAAAAGATCGGCTCTCGAATTCGCATCAACCAATATTGGTGGAAATGCATGGAGAACCGATACAACAGAGATACGTGGTATTGTAAGAATGGATGCACAAAAGGTTGATGGCAAAGCAGTAACAGAACGCGAAATCTTTGAACCTGCATCTTAATGGGAGAAAGAAATGGCTGGACTGATTTCAACAGAAAATTTAATGGATTACCTTGGGGTCGATGACGATTCCAAGGTAATTGTCATGCAAGCGAGAGTGTCTGCAATATCAGAGTTAAAATATGCAACAGGGGTTAATTGGGAAACTGTAGATGATGCAGGCTTAGCGAGTGAAGCGGTTCAAATTTTAGTGTGGATGAACTTTTACGGTATACGTGGTGGAGCTGAAAATACTATATTTTTGCAAAGTAGATTGACTCAAATAATAAAAAAACTACAATATGGAGGCGGATGAGATGGTGCCTGACAATAAGATTTCAGTATTAAGATTAAAGGAAACAAATTCCGATACGTCTCGGAATATCGAATTTGAAGAAATTAGAAAAGTATGGGCTGAAATTGAGCTATTAGACAAACAAAATATTTTCTCAAAAAATGGAGTAGCGATAGCAGGAGCAACATTAAAAGTGCACCGTATCGGTGATCTCACCTTGCACGACGCACTTTTATGGAAGGGCAAACACTGCGCTATAACAGAGGCTAACCAAAAGACACCTGCACAGGCTGAAATTACAGTCGCGTTGATAGAGCCTGTGGAATGTATATGCAAAAAACGCACATTTGAAACTGGTAAAACTGATGGCTATAACAGACCGATTATGCAAAAGGGCGAGTGTATAAAGTTTCCTGCATATCTCATAGAAAAATATGTTGGATTTCAAAAAACCGAAGTTGCAGCACAAACTGAGGTGAGACTTATAATGGTTACACCAAAGCAAATATTACTTGAAACGGGGGAAGCTGTTCAAGTCGATGGTAAGTCGTTCTATATTGAGGTTACACATGCAATGGGTACTTACAAGAATGAGTATGAAGTTGTATGCAGAGGTGATATATAGTGCAAAGTATAACGATGAATGGAATGCGTGAGCTCGAAGAGGCACTTGGACAGATTTTAAAAGAATTTCCGCAGGAGAAAAAAGCACTACATGAGGAAATTGCCGAAGTGATGAAAAAAGAGGTGGATAATCAGATTGGGACAACGCTAAACGACAGTAAAGGAAAAATAAGAAGCTGGCAAAAGGATAGAGTTGGAAGTAGTGGAGGATATGCGGCGATAAGTGCAGAGGCAAGCACCGTGGGAAATGAAAGTCCTGGTGCAATTACCAATTATCTAAACAGTGGTCACAAAATAAGAGCACCTAAAGTTCAGAAGAAATCATATAAAAGAAGGGTTCGACATCATTATGTAAGTGGGCGACAATTTTACGAAAAATCTATAGCGCAGATTGAGTCAAAAGCTATACAAGCTGCGAATAGATTTGCTGATAAACTAGTCAAGAATATGGGAGGCTAAAATGCTCACAACAATGGATATTCTAAATTCTATAAATTTAGAGTTGGTAAAACTATATAAGGAACGAACAGTTCATATTGATAGGCTCCCCAAAGGGTTTAAACGTCCTTGCTTTTTTCTTGAATTTATAACTCATGAGCAAGAAGACAAAAATAAAAATACTGTGGGAATAACAGGATATTACAGTATTATATGTTACGAGGAAGTTGACGAGGACTTTAATAGCGATACATCACGACTGATAAAGTTGCAAAGTGAAGTTGTTGGGTTATTTAGAGCAGGAACATTAGCAGTATCAGACCGTATAATCCGTATTGAGGCGTCTTCATCGGGAAAAGATGAGGACGCTTGTTATATTGACCTAAAGGTTGTGTATATGGATGACCGAGGGTTGCCAAAAGAGAACTTTGAACAGATGGGAGAAGTTATTACAAAAATCAAGGAGGAGTAAAGCATGGGATTACCAGATATAAACGTCGCATTTAGAACGACAGCAATTTCAGCTATCAAAAGATCGCAAAAGGGGACACTTGCAGTTATATTGAGAGACAGTAAGGCACCTGGCGCACATGTGCTAACAAATATTACGCAAATACCAACCACGCTAGGGGTTGGAAATCAAAATTACATAAAACATGCCTTTGTTGGATACGTAACACCACCAAAGAAAATAATTGTATATGTAATAGGAGTAGCAACGGAAATCACGGAGGCGTTAACATATTTTGCAACGCAAAAATTTGACTACCTAGCAGCACCGCCTACGGTTACAGAGGAAGAATGTATTGCCATAAAACTATGGATTGTTTCGCAACGACAAAATAAGGCAATATATAAAGCTGTACTACCGAACATAGCATCAGATCATGAAGGCATTGTTAATTTTACAGCAGAGGAAATAAGTGACGGCGCGAAAACACATACAGCAGCTGAATATTGTAGCAGGATAGCAGGGCTAATTGCTGGAACACCAATGGCAATCTCATGCACGTACGCACCGCTACCAGAGCTAGCAGATATAAAAAGGCTAGCGAAGGAAGATGCGGACAAAGCAATTGATGCTGGGAAATTCATATTGATTCATGATGGTGAGAAAGTAAAAGTCGGAAGAGGCGTAAATAGCTTGCAAACAACAACACAAGACAAGGGACAAGCCTTTAAGAAAATAAAAATCCTTGAAGCAGTGGATATGATCGGGAGCGACATCCGAATGACGGCGCAGGATAATTATATCGGTAAATTTTCAAACAGTTATGACAATAAATGTTTGTTAATTATGGCAATTAAAGGATACTTTGAGCAATTGGAGCTGGATGGCATTTTAGAAAAAGGATTCTCAAAGGTAGAGCTAGATATGGTAGCACAAGAAGCATATTTAACCAGTGTTGGAATAGACACGAGTAAAATGAATGCGCAAGAAGTAAAAGAAGCAAACACAGCAGACAAAGTGTTTTTAAGCGCAAGAATACATATATTAGACGCAATAGAGGATATTGATATT
>JAVBKP010000114.1:0-42937 GCA_031553975.1 Anaerovoracaceae bacterium
GAGTATTTTGTCAGTTACTATGACTATTATCAGCCAGAGGCCTATGTGCCATCTACAGATACGTATATAGAAAAAGATTCAGCGATTAATGACGAGATTGAAAAACTCCGTCACTCCGCTACGGCAGCTATCGTGGAGAGAAAAGATGTAATTATTGTAGCCAGTGTATCCTGTATCTACGGACTGGGTAGCCCAGATGACTACGAAAATCAAGTGATCTCTCTGCGTACAGGCATGGAGAAAAGTCGCAATGAGGTAATCAAAAGGCTTGTAGAGATTCAGTACAATAGGAATGACATGGGATTTGAACGTGGTACATTTAGGGTGCGTGGCGATGCAGTAGATGTGTTTTTAACAGGGGCAGATGTTACCATTCGCTTAGAGTTTTTTGGAGATGAAATAGAGTCCATCAAAGAGATTAATCCCACCACTGGCGAAATCATGGGCATCCGAAATCATGTATCTATTTTCCCAGCATCCCACTACGTTTCCTCTAGAGAGAATATGTATAGAGCGGCGGAGGACATAGAAAAAGAGTTAGAAGACAGGATCACTTACTTCAAAGATAGAGGCCAGCTCCTAGAAGCCCAACGGGTAGAGCAGCGAGCTAGATACGATATAGAAATGCTAAAAGAAATAGGCATGTGCAAAGGCATAGAGAACTATTCAAGGCATATTACAGGACTGCCAGAAGGCACCAGACCTTTTACATTGTTAGACTACTTTCCAAAGGATTTTTTAATTGTAATCGATGAATCCCATGTAATGCTTCCACAACTAAGGGCTATGTACAATGGAGACAAGGCCAGAAAGCAATCATTGGTGGACTTTGGATTTAGGCTACCGTCTGCCTTAGACAATAGGCCGCTACAATTTGAAGAGTTTCAAAAGATTGTGAATCAAATCGTCTATGTCAGTGCTACACCAGCAGTATACGAGAAAGAAGCAAGCCAAGGGGAAGTGGCAGAGCAAATTATCAGGCCAACAGGGCTTATAGATCCGCCCATTGAGATTCGCAAGTCTGAAGGGCAGATAGATGATTTAATCTCGGAGATTAATAAAGTCGTGGAAAAAGGTGAGAAAGTCTTTGTTACTACGTTGACTAAAAAAATGTCAGAAAGTCTGACAGATTATCTTAAGAATATGGGGATTAAGGTCAGATATCTTCACTCAGAGATCGAGACTTTGGAACGTATGGAAATTATCAGGGATCTAAGATTGGGTGCCTTTGATGTGCTAGTAGGCATCAACCTTCTAAGAGAAGGACTAGACGTGCCAGAAGTATCCCTTGTTACTATATTCGATGCGGATAAAGAAGGGTTCCTTCGTACAGAAACATCCCTGATTCAGACAATCGGTCGTGCGGCTAGAAATGTCAATGGTAGAGTCATCATGTATGCGGATAGAATCACAGGGGCAATGGAAAAGGCCATATCAGAGACCAATAGAAGACGTGGCATACAGCAGGCATACAATGAAGCCAACGGCATCACGCCACAGACTATAAAGAAAAAAGTCAGAGAACTCATGGAGGCTACCAAAGTGGCAGAGGATGAAGACTTGTATGGCGAAGACAAAAGCATCCTAGAGATGACAAAAAAAGAGATTGCAGATTCTGTGAAGAAGCTAGAAAAAGAAATGAAAGACGCAGCCATGAACTTACAGTTCGAGCGTGCGGCACAGCTTAGAGATAGAATATTTGAATTGAAATTAAAATTGTAGAGGATATATGATGAGCAGAAACTCAATACGGATAAAAGGTGCCAAGGAGCACAACTTAAAGAACATAGATGTAGAGATACCTAGAGATAAGATGGTGGTAATCACTGGATTATCTGGTTCAGGTAAATCATCTCTAGCATTTGACACAATATATGCAGAGGGCCAAAGACGATATGTGGAAAGCCTCTCAGCATATGCAAGGCAGTTCCTAGGGCAAATGGAAAAGCCCAATGTGGAGTACATTGAGGGACTATCTCCTTCTATTTCTATAGACCAGAAAACCACTAGCAAAAACCCTAGGTCCACGGTAGGAACCACTACGGAGATACATGACTATTTGAGACTTTTGTTTGCGAGAATCGGGGTGCCTCACTGCCCAGAATGTGGCAAAGAGATTGCCATGCAGACTATTGATCAGATTGTGGATCAGATTATGGCATTGCCCGAAGGTACTAGAATATTGGTACTAGCTCCCGTGATCCGTGACCGCAAAGGTGAACATGAAAAAGTGGTTTCTCGTATCAAAAGAGAAGGATTTTCTCGGGCCAGGATAGACGGTACCGTTGTTAATATAGGCGAGGAAGAAGTAAAACTGACAAAAACCAACAAACATAGCATTGAGATTGTCGTTGATAGGATTACAATAAAGCCAGACATACAAAGTCGTTTAAATGATGCGGTGGAGCTAGCCATTAACCACGGTGAAGGGTTAGTCATTGTCAATGTAGTGAGAGATAAAGACCCCAACGAAGCCGAGGATGGCAAGAAGAAAAAAAAGCTAAAAATGGAAACAGATAACAATCCAGATGATATTTTGTTCAGCACTAAGTTTTCATGCCCAGAGCATGGCACCAGCATAGAAGAACTAGAACCGAGAATGTTTTCATTTAACAGTCCGTTTGGTGCATGTACAGAGTGTAAAGGACTTGGATTTATCCAACGTGTGGATCCTGATTTAATTGTAGAAGACGAAACTTTGACACTAGAGGACGGTGCATTAGGAGGGATTTTTTCATCTTTTGAAGAGGGGACTTACTACTATAAAATAATTGAGGCTCTTGCAGTCGCCCATAATGCAGATTTAAGGAATACCCAATATAGACATCTGCCCGAGAGTTTCAAGCAGCAATTGCTTTGGGGGACCAAAGGTAGGAAGATAAGCTATTACTATGAGAGCAAAAGTGGACATTTCAAATCCCAGATGAACCATACCTTTGAAGGGGTTATTCCTAACCTTGAGAGAAGATATATGGACACGGGATCTGACTATATCAAGGACAAAATAGAGCAGTACATGAGTCTAAATGCTTGTGAACACTGTGGTGGGCAGCGTCTAAAACCAGAAGTGCTTGGTGTGACCATCAACAATAAGAACATTGCAGATTTTTCTGATATGGCTATTCGTGATGCCCTTGATTTTGTAAACGGCTTAACCCTTACAAAAAAAGAAACTATCATTGGAGAGCAGATATTAAAAGAGATTAAGGCGCGTTTAGGATTTTTAGTAGATGTAGGGCTTAATTACCTAACCTTGTCTAGAGCGGCAGGCACATTGTCGGGTGGAGAATCCCAACGTATTAGGTTAGCAACCCAAATAGGATCAAGCTTGATGGGTGTTCTATATATTTTGGATGAGCCTAGTATTGGACTTCACCAAAAGGACAATGAAAAGTTATTAAAAACCTTAAGGCATCTCACTGACATAGGCAATACATTGATCATCGTAGAGCATGATGAGGATACCATGGCCACGGCTGACCACATCATAGATATTGGACCGGGGGCTGGCGTTCATGGCGGTGAAATCATAGCGGAAGGTGATATTGAGGCGATTAAGAAAAATAAAAATTCTATTACAGGGCAATATTTAAGCGGTGCTGTGAAGATAGAAGTGCCAGCAGTAAGAAGAAAAGGCAATGGCAAATCTATTAAGATCATTGGAGCCACAGAAAACAACTTAAAGAATGTAGATGCAGAATTCCCGCTGGGGACATTCACCAGCGTAACAGGTGTATCTGGCTCAGGGAAAAGCAGCTTGATCAATGAGATTTTATATAAAAGCCTAGCGGCGAAGATCAATAGGGCCAAAGTAAAAGCAGGAAAACACAAAGAAATCTCTGGAATAGAGAATATCGATAAAATAATCGATATTGACCAATCACCTATTGGACGTACGCCTAGATCAAACCCAGCTACGTATACAGGGCTATTCACGCCAATCAGAGACCTTTTTGCCTCATTGCCAGAATCTAAAATGAGAGGGTATGCCAAGGGCAGATTTAGCTTTAATGTCAGTGGCGGACGATGTGAAGCATGTGGTGGAGATGGCATC
This sequence comes from Anaerovoracaceae bacterium, assembly GCA_031553975.1. Lineage (GTDB taxonomy): Bacteria > Bacillota > Clostridia > Peptostreptococcales > Anaerovoracaceae > JAVBKP01. The sequence continues at coordinate 4,055 of JAVBKP010000114.1, forward strand.
ATAAAGATCGAGATGCATTTCCTTCCGGATGTATATGTGCCTTGTGAAGTATGTAAAGGCAAAAGATATAATAGGGAAACTTTAGAAGTAAAGTACAAAAATAAAAACATTTATGATATACTGGATATGAATGTTGAAGAGGGTGTTGAATTCTTTAAAAACATTCCGAGCATACATCGCCAACTGGTAACTTTGAATGAAGTAGGTCTAGGCTATATCAAACTTGGACAACCTTCTACCCAGTTATCTGGTGGTGAAGCACAGCGTATAAAATTAGCCTCAGAACTATCTAAACGTAGTACAGGCAAAACCCTATACATTTTAGATGAACCTACCACTGGTTTGCATTTTGCCGACGTCCACAAACTTATTCAAGTTTTGGAAAGATTGGTAGAATCAGGAAATACTGTGGTGGTTATTGAACATAACCTTGACGTGATAAAAGTAAGCGATCACATCATCGACCTTGGACCTGACGGTGGGGACAAAGGTGGTACGGTACTTTGTGTAGGAACACCTGAAGAAATTGCTAAAAATAAAACCTCATATACAGGAGAATTTTTAAGAAAACTATTGTAGGTATAATATGATATCAAATGTCCAAAAGAGAGTTACTTATATATTAGCCATACTATTACTGCTAATATGGGGATTGGATTTCGTTATCTGCAAAGCAGCGCTATCCTACTTTGAGCCAATGATTCTTTTGACTTTAAAGTACGCCATAGGAATATTTGTGGTTATTGTCATAAAGCTGATAAAAACCCCAAAGACCATGATTAAGCCAAAGCATATACCAATATTTTTTTTATGCGCCCTCATGGGGGAAATAGGATATTTTGGACTGGAATACTCTGCTATAAAGGTCATGCCAGTGGCGCTAGTGACTGTAATATTAGCATTTGTACCTATTTTTTCAATACTGATAGAGAGGGTGGTGTTTAAACAAAAAATACATTACTCTATTGTTTTTGGGATTATAATTTCAGTGCTAGGTGTAGGAATTATCGTAGGACCTCACTTTGGTGGACTAGGATCAAAGAGTATTATAGGCCTTGTGATGGCATTTGCGGCGGCGTTTTTGTGGAGTGCATATAACTTCTTGACAGAATCCTTACAAAATGAATACGACGACTCAACCATCACACTGTTTCAAGTGGTAGCGGCGCTTTGCATCATGGCGCCCTATGCCATATGGAGGCAGCCTGACTTTTCAGGCGTGTCCACAGAGATATTAATTGGAGTCATATATTTAGGCATATTTGGCACGGGCGTAGCTTATTTAATATACATAAGGATAATAAACCATTTAGGATCAACTACGGCGGCCTTATTTGCCAACTTTTTGCCGCTATCCTCAGCCATATTGGCATGGATGGTACTAGGAGAAAAACTCTCACTAATACAAGCTATAGGAGCAATTATTGTGGTTGTGAGCACAACCTATGTAATAAAAAAGAAAGACAAAATGGTAAAAAATGAAAAATCATAAATTGAATTTGACTATGTTGACGGATTTCTATGAGCTTACCATGGCAAATGGATATTTTGAAGAAGGAATGGAAGATACCATTGCTTGCTTTGACATGTTTTTTAGAAAAAATCCAGATGGAGCGGGTTTTTCTATATTCGCTGGACTGGAGCAGTTAATTGATTATATAGTGAATTTGAGATTTGAAGAATCAGATATTGAATATCTTCGCAGCAAAGACATATTTTCGGAAAAATTCTTGACATACTTAGAGAGTTTTAAGTTTGAATGTGACGTGTACTCAGTACGAGAGGGCACACCGATATTTCCAGGAGAACCTTTAATAACAGTAAGAGGGCCTATCATACAAGCACAGCTAATAGAGACAGCCATGTTACTTTTAATCAATCATCAAAGCCTAATTGCTACCAAAGCCAATAGGGTTGTTAGAGCAGCACAGGGAAAAGATGTATTGGAATTTGGAACTAGACGGGCTCAGGGCGCTAGTGGCGCTATTTATGGTGCTAGGGCAGCGTATATCGCTGGTTGTGTAGGTACAGCCTGTGTAATAGCTGATAAAGATATGGGTATTCCAGCGTCAGGGACCATGGCTCATAGCTGGGTACAGATTTTTGACTCGGAATTAGAAGCCTTCAGAAAATACGCAGAAGTCTTTCCAAATCATTGTACATTTTTGGTGGACACATATAATGTTTTAAAATCAGGTGTCCCTAACGCCATTAAGGTGTTTGATGAGGCAAAACCAGCTAAGAAAGGTATTCGAATAGATAGTGGAGATTTGACGTATCTTTCTAAAGAGGCACGTAAGATGCTTGATGCGGCAGGCCATACGGATTGCAAAATTGTTGCATCCAATTCTCTCGACGAGCATTTAATCACAGATGTGTTACAGCAAGGTGCTCAAATTGATGTTTTTGGTGTTGGAGAAAGAATGATTACATCAAAATCTGAACCAGTCTTTGGAGGGGTATACAAGCTTGTGGCCATCGAAAAAGATGGAAAGACAATCCCGAAGATTAAAATAAGTGAAAATATAGGCAAAATAACAAATCCTGGAATTAAAAAACTCTATAGGCTGTATGACAAGAACACGGGGATAGCCATGGGTGACGTGATTTCCCTAGAAGAAGAAGCGTTTATTGACGCAAGTCAGCCATATGAGATGTTCGATCCAGAGTTTACATGGAAAAAGAAAAAAATAGAAAATTTTCAAATATTAGAGTTGCAGGAAAAGATTTTTGAGAAGGGGGAACTTGTATACAAGAGCCCGACAATAGATGAGATTAGGAAATTCTGCAAAGCGCAGGTGGATACCTTATGGTATACGGTGTTGCGGTTCGAGAATCCGCACAAGTATTATGTGGACTTATCACAAGGCCTTTGGAATATGAAACAGGACTTAATCAAAGAGCATTCAAATATATAGTGAGTTATTTATAGTTTAAAGGAGAAAAGACATGTACAAAATTCTAACAATTAATCCGGGTTCTACATCGACAAAGATCGGCGTGTTTGAAGATGAAAAATTAGTCTTAGAGGAGACACTAAGACACGAGGCAGAAGATCTAAAAGATTTTGTGAAAATCACAGATCAGTATGAATTCAGAAAATCTTTGATTGTTGCCTTTTTAAAGAAAAACGATGTTGAATTGACCTCTCTTGATGCAATTGTGGGAAGAGGCGGATTGATGAAATCCGTTAAAAGTGGTACATATGAAGTAAATCCAGATATGATTGAAGACTTAAAAGTGGGCGTGAATGGGCAACATGCCTCTAATCTTGGCGGAATCATAGCAGATGCACTTGCAAAAGAGATTGGCAAAAAAGCATACATCGTAGATCCAGTTGTGGTTGATGAGGTAGATGAAATTGCTAGAATCACTGGGGCCCCCGGATTAGAAAGACAAAGTATGTTCCATGCTCTCAATCAAAAAGCTGTGGCTAGAAAAGTAGCAAAAGGGCTGGACAAACAGTACAACGAAGTAAACTTAATTGTAGCGCACTTGGGTGGAGGCATATCTGTTGGTGCCCACCAAAAGGGTCGCGTAATAGATGTAAATAACGCACTAATGGGAGATGGACCATTTTCGCCAGAAAGAGCAGGAGATATTCCTACGGGAAAATTGGTAGATTTTTGTTTCTCAGGATTAACCAAAAAAGAAGTACAGAAAAAATTAGTAGGTGATGCTGGATTTGTTGCCCATCTAGGCACCAATAGTGGTATCGAAGTGGAAAAGATGGTTGCTTCTGGAGATGCACATGCTAAGTTGATTTTCGAAGCTATGGGATATAATGTGGCAAAAGAAATCGGCTCTTGTTCCACTGTTCTAAGTGGACAGGTGGACAGAATAGTTTTAACAGGTGGTATTGCATATAGTAAAACTCTTACAGACTACATCACTTCGCGTGTTAAACACATTGCAGAAGTTGTGGTGGTGCCAGGTGAGGAAGAGCTTCCTGCACTAGCAGAAGGTGGACTACGTGTACTTCGTGGAGAAGAAGCTGCAAAGCAATATTAAATATAGTTCATAGTTAAAAATGGAGGAATGTCAAATGACGTACAAATTTGCTGTGATCAAAACTACGAATCCAAAACCTAAGCCAGATGAAAGCACATTAGAATTTGGTACAACATTCACCGATCATATGTTCATTATGGATTACAACTCGAAAGAGGGGTGGCATAATGGACAAGTGGTTCCATACGGAAAGCTTTTATTGGACCCCGCTACTTCTGTATTTCATTATGGACAAGAGATGTTTGAAGGGCTAAAAGCGTATAGAGACCATCAGGACACTGAGAAGGTATACCTTTTCAGACCAGAAATGAACGCAAGAAGAACAAATGCTACAAACCAGCGGATGTGCATGCCACAAATCTCAGAAGAATTATATGTTGCGGCAGTTAAAACTGTGGTAGATGTGGATAGAGACTGGGTGCCATCTTATGCAGGTACGTCTTTATATATCAGACCTTTTATGATAGCTACAGATGTAGACCTAGAAGTAAGAGCGTCAGATTCATATAAGTTTATTATCGTACTTAGTCCTGTTGGGCCATACTACAAATCAGGATTCGGACCAACGAAGATATATGTAGAGCAAAAATATGTTCGTGCTGTAGTAGGCGGAACCGGATTTGCTAAAGTAGGTGGCAACTATGTAGCCAGCCTAAAGGCACAAGTAGATGCAAAAGAGAAGAATTACTATCAAGTATTATGGTTAGATGGTGTTGATCGCAAATATGTAGAAGAAGTCGGGACTTCCAATGCGTTTTTCGTTATCAATGGTGAGGTTATTACATCCCCACTAACAGGATCTATCTTGCCAGGCATTACCAGAGATTCCTCCATCAACCTCCTCAAAAGCTGGGGCGTAAAAGTGTCGGAGAGAAAACTTTCTATCCAAGAGGTTTACGATGCTCACGCAGCAGGTAAGCTGGATGAGGCATTTGCCACTGGAACTGCTGCCATCATATCTCCCGTGGGAGAGCTTTGTTGGGAAGATAAAGTTATTACATTGAGTGACTTTAAGGTAGGGCCGTTAGCCCAAAGACTTTATGACACTATTACTGGCATCCAAACAGGTAAAATGAATGATGACTTTAACTGGACAGCAGAAGTATAGGAGGGGATGGTTATGGCTACACTTGATATTATAAAAACAAAAAATCCAAAAGAAAAACCTGATGAAGGTTCCTTAGGATTTGGCAAAATATTTACTGACCATATGTTTGTAATGGATTACTCACGCGATAAGGGTTGGCACGAGGGCAAAGTAGTCCCTTATGGACCCATTGCCTTTGACCCATCTTCCATGGTATTCCATTATGGGCAAGAAATGTATGAAGGCCTTAAGGCGTATAGAGGCGAAAAGGACGGGATTATTCGTCTTTTCAGACCAGAAAAAAGTGCCCAAAGGATGAACAGCGAAGCCTGTGATAGAGTATGTATTCCAAGACTGCCTGAAGAAATATTTATGGAAGCTGTGAAGACGCTTGTAGAAGTAGATCGAGACTGGGTGCCATCATACCCAAGAACATCTCTGTACATCAGGCCTATGATTTTATCTACAGAGGCGGTACTAGGGGTAAGAACATCGGATACATTTAAGTTTGTTATTATCTTAAGTCCAGTAGGACCATATTACAATCAAGGATTAAGCCCAATTAGAATTAGAGTCGAAGAGAACTATGTTCGTGCCGTACAGGGCGGTATTGGTATTGCCAAGACAGGTGGTAACTATGCTGCTACTATGAAGGCCCAGGCGGAAGCAAAAGAAAAAGGCTATGATGATATTCTTTGGCTAGATGCTATTGATCGTAAATATGTGGAAGAAATGGGAACATCTAACGTATTTTTTAGAATTGACGATGAAGTGATCACACCACCATTGGATGGTTCAGTATTCCCAGGTGTTACAAGGGATTCGGTAATAGAGCTTCTGAAATCATGGGGTATAAAGATCACGGAAAGAAAACTCTCTATTCAAGAAATTGCGGAAGCCCACACTTCAGGCAGATTCCACGAAATGTTTTCAACGGGAACAGGTTCTATCATATCGCCAGTAGGGTATCTGCGCTGGGGTAACCACAAGATGATACTTGATGATGGTGAAGTGGGAGAACTCGCCCGCAGATTATACAAAGAGATTACGGGTATCCGAAAAGGTACAATTAAAGACGAATTTGGATGGACGGTTAACCTATAATGTTCGATATACAAGAAAATCTAAAAAAACTCCCGGACAAACCGGGAGTTTATCTCTATAGAGATGAGTTTGGGCAGGTAATCTATGTAGGCAAAGCCATATCATTGAAAAATAGGGTGCGGCAATATTTCCAGTCAGGAGCCAAAGAGAACGCTAAAACAAAGGCGTTGGTGGAAAACATAGATGAATTTGAATATATAGTTACGGCATCCGAGCTAGAAGCCCTTGTCCTAGAAAACAACCTAATCAAAAAACACCAGCCCAAATACAACATACTGCTAAGGGATGATAAAACATACCCTTATATTAAAGTTACGCTAAACGAAGAGTACCCTAGAATTATTAAAACTCGAAGGGTTATCAATGACGGCGCCAAGTATTTTGGTCCGTATACGGACGTAAAGGCAGTCAACGAAACCATAGATTTATTAAACAGGACAACCCCTGTCAAAAAATGCTCTGCCATAAGATTTCCAAAGAACTACAAGCCGTGCTTGAATTTTCACATGGGTCTTTGCTATGGGATTTGTCAGGGCAATGAAGGCAATAGAATTAAACACAAATACGATGCCCACATAGACAATATACTAGGATTCCTACAGGGTAAAAACAACAATCTAGTGGATGAATTAAAAGAGAAAATGGAGCGGGCTGCTGAGAACATGGACTTTGAAAAGGCCGCTGAATATAGGGACAATATTAATGCTTTGACCGCAATGCACGAAACACAAAAAGTAGTTCTAGCGTCGGGAGGAGATATAGATGTAATCGTATGCAACCATCTGTATGGGATGATTTTCTTTGTTAGGGAAGGCAAACTGCTAGGCAGGGAAACATACGAGCTTGATGCCTCAGAAGGCGATCATAAAGGAGAACTAGCCACAGCCTTTATAAAACAATACTACGGTGAGAGCCAGTTCATACCAAAAGAAATATTGGTTGAAAAAGACATAGTCGAGCAGGAGATCATGGAAGAATGGCTATCGGGATTAAGAGGTAGCGGTGTTAAAGTGTATGTGCCGCAAAAGGGCGACAAAAAAGCCCTAATTGACATGGCTTGGAAAAACATCCAAGAAATGAATAAATACTATGAGGACAGACGTGACAACCAAAACCAAAGATTGACGGTGCTTGAGAACACCCTCCAAAAGGCAGTAGGCAAACATGTGAGCCGACTAGAATCCTATGACATATCCCACACTGGCGGGGAAGACTCTGTAGGTGCTATGGTAGTATTCCAAGGTGGCAAGCCAATGCGAAGAGACTATCGAAAGTTTAAAATAAAGACCATAGAAGGCGCCAACGACTATGCCAGCCTCCAAGAGGTCATTTATCGTCGATTTAAGCGAGGACTTTCCGGAGATGATGGCTTTAGTCAAATGCCAGACCTTTTGCTCATTGACGGGGGGGAGAAGCAGGTAAATGCGGTGAAAGAAATGCTGTCTGCTATGAAAGTGGATATTCTCACAGCAGGTATGGTAAAAGATGACAAGCATAGAACCAGGGGGTTGGTGGTAGAAGGCAAAGAGATTAACTTGCGAGAGGAACCAGTACTATTTAAGTACATTGGAACAATCCAAGAGGAAGTCCACAGATTTGCCATTGGATACCATCAAAGCCTACGAAATAAATCTATGAAAAAATCACTCTTAGATGAAATATCAGGCATTGGCGAAAAGCGAAAAAGTGCTTTGTTCACTCATTTTGGTTCTATTGATGCCATGAGAAATGCTACTGTAGAAGAGCTAACCCAAGCAGAGGGTATGACCAAACCCACGGCAGAGAAAGTGAAAAAATTCTTTGAAGATAAGGCAAATACCGAAGAATAAAGTCATTGCCATTGTGGCAAGATGGTGGTATTATGTATTAAAGATTGTGAATATCACAGTTGATGAGTATAAACAAACAGGAGGTATATTATGAGCGAAGAGCACAAACACGGACAATGCGGCGAAGACTGCAATTGCGGACATGATCATGATGAGGATTCATTCATCACACTAGAATTTGAAGACGGTGAAGATGTAGAATGCGAAATCATGGGCGTATTTGAGTTCGAGGGCAAAGAATATATAGCTTTACTTCCAACCGATGGTACAGATGATGTATACATTTATGGATATAAAGAAGCTAGTGAAGAAGAGTTTGAATTGATTGATATTGAGGATGAAGCTGAATTTGAAAGAGTTGTAGCAGAGTTTGAGAAAATGTCACTAGAAGATGACGAAAGCGACGAAGAGTAGACCAAACATAAAAAACTCGCTCAGTGATGGGCGAGTTTTTTGATATTAAGAATAAAATTATTGAGGGCGTACTGCCTCATGAACCATTTGACCATTTCTATACACTATCTTGCCGTTATAAATAACAGAAGCTTCTTTTTTGCGAATGGTAGCGGGGGTGGTAGTATCTTCAATAGACAGTGAGTAAAACGCCAAATCAGCGAGCTTACCTACTTGGATAGTACCAACTTTGTCCAAATCTCCCATTGCCTGATGAAACTTATATACACTCATGGTAGGATCAAAAGCTGTAATAGCAGGCTGACTCACCATGCTGATCGTCTGATCACTTAGACTAGCGAACACTTTCTGATGAGCAGCTGAAATCTTTTGGAGCGTGGTAGTCAGTACAGACGTATTCCAAATGACAGCAGGGGAGGTGGTAAAGTCATAAGGGTCTTTTTCCTCAATGAAGTTAAACCCATTGATGTTGATATTAGAAGTTTTGCCGGATATTGCCAACGCCATACAGTCATCCACTAGGATATTGGTTCTATCCCCCATGGAGGGATAGAGGGCAAAGGCACCATAGACATGAGATGTCAAATCTGCCCCATAGGCTGTAAAGGTATTTAGTATAATCTGTGCATTGCTAACAGGCAGTTTATCTATGAATATAGAGGTATTGCCATGGGAAAGGGCAGAAGGGAGGAGCTGGTCGATATACTGCTCATAATTGACTTGTATTACATCTTTAGTAGGCTCAATGGCGCCATCTGTTGTATTCTTTATAGTATCAAATATAACAGGCACGACGTCAGTGAACATCTCAAATCCACCTGGCAAAACAGCGCCCCGTGATTCGGCATCAAATTTCTCTGTACTTTCGCCGACGTAGCGCTCTGCACCCTTGTCGTCGCCTACATAGACGATTTTGTCGCCAGCAATGGCTACGGCAGAGGCAGTGGTGTAAGAACCATCAGCATTGGGCTCATCTGATACAAAGACAACAGTATTCAGTATGACAATATCTGCAACTTGTGTGTTGTCGTTTGGCTTAACACAAGCAGAAAGTCCGAAAACCGCTAAAATACAAAGAAAAACTATATAAAATTTATTTCGTTTCAAAATATAACCTCCGCAAATTTTTATTGAATGACAAAAATTTGCTTTAAATATTAAAAAAATACTGTACAAATCATATATAATTGTATATGATTTAAGTGTATAATTCAAGGAGAATGTGAATTATACACTTAAAAGAAGGAAAAGGAACAATATAGAATGAAAGCATTGACACGTGCATGTATTATAACAATAGCTGTAACATTACCATTGATTTGTATCTTAGGTGCTGGTGTAGCTATGAGTAGACTACCAGATTTTTACAGCCATGAGTTCAGTACACTAGATAGTATCGAAGCAATTGATGTAGACGTGACACCCCGTGATATGGCAGACTTGTTTGCAGGCTTTATCAATGGAAAGTTTGACCAGTTTCAAATAATAGCAGAAGTAAATGGTATTGAGAAAGAGGTGTTTAAGCCCCACGAGCACGACCATATGGTAGAAGTTAAAGCTGTGGTTGATATGCTCACAGTGGTTCTGGTGGTTTGTTTATTAGGCTTTATTGCGGCCACAATTACCATTGGTGTTCGTGTAAAGGCAAAGGCATTGCTCAGAACAGCATATAAATACGCTATTGGCGTATATGCAGGAATATTAGGATTATTAGGATTATCGTTCTTGATAGATTTTACGGTTCCATTTACAATTTTCCACAAGATATTTTTTAAAGGTGATGGCTGGCTATTAGATCCTAACAACGACATAATGTTGATGATTATGCCAGAAAAATTTTTCTTAGATGGAGCAATAATGGCATTGACCATAGCAACTATCGTCTTTGTTGCCTTTAGAATTGTAATCTGGAATTTAACACAGGAAAGAAAAATGTTCCATATAGATGAATAAGGTCAAATCTCAAGGATGAGAAAGGTGTGATTTTATGGTAGGGCCTATTGGTGGAATGGGTGGTGCAAATGGATATTACAACAACTACTCATTGCAAAATGCAGGTGAAAAATCAGTAAATGGTGCATCAAGTAGTGCTAAGACCTCAGCAGAAGGCTGTCAGACATGCGCCGAACGTGAGTATGTGGATGGCTCCAATGACCCTGGTGTGTCTTTTAAAACCCCTGCTGCAATGACACCACAGCAGGCAGCATCAGGAGTAATGGCTCATGAACAAGAGCATGTTACTAGAAATAGAGCAGAGGCAGAGGCAGAAGGACGAGAGGTTATACGCTCTAACGTGCAGATACATAATTCTGTGTGTCCTGAGTGTGGCAAGAGCTACGTATCAGGGGGAACCACAACTACGACTACGGCAGCAAAGCCGCAAAAGGTGACAGAACCAGGGAAAGGCCAAAATATTGATGCCATCGCATAAGTTTTGGTAACAAAATACAGAAAGCTTCATATCCTATACTATGCCTGCTCCTAATGAGGGGGTAAGGTATACATTTTATGTATTACTTAAATGGAGGGTATACTATGTCACGTGAAAGTGGAATAGACAGCAGCTTACTATTTTTTTTCTTAATCCTTGTATTGATTTTCTGCCAACCAGCAATATTTGGTTCGAATGAAGATCGTATGGGCTGTGGTTGCTAATTGACAAAGTGGACCGAAACCTTACGGTTTCGGTCCTTTTAGAAAGGTAAAATACAAATGAAATCCATCAAAGTAAACATCAATTTGAACGGAATAATGATTCAAAGACGCGTGTTAGAAGGGACAACCCTTGAAGACATATTAAAGGATTGTCAAAATCAGCTACCATATAAAGTAATGACTGCTAAAGTTGGGAATAAAATGAAGGAACTCACATGGCAGATACTAGAGCCATGTAAGGAGATTCAGTTCCTAGACCAAAGACATAGAGCAGCTACTAGGGTGTACCAAAGAAGCCTTACACTTTTGTACATCAAGTCTATTAAAGATGTTTTAGGGGCTAGCACGAGAGTGGTTATACAAAACCCATTGAACAAAGGCTTATACTCCGAGGTCCATGCAGACAGGGACATAACGGATCAAGATGTTCAAAATGTGGACAAACGTATGCGCGAGCTTGTGGCGGCAGATGTCCCGTTCATAAAAAGAAAATTTGACATGAAAGAGGCATTAGAGATATTTGAAAGTCAAAAAATGTCTTCTACCAAGAGTCTTCTAGAGGCGGCTACACACATGGATAAAATTACATTCTATGAGTGTGACGGATATAAAGACTATTTTTATGGGCATATGGTACCCTCTACAAGGTATTTGGACATTTTTGATTTGAGAAAGTATGGGCAAGGCATTCTTTTAAGGTACCCACATGTAAAGGATCCAGCAGGGCTACCGGCGTACTTTGATGACAAAGAATTATTCAAAATGTTTGAAGAGGCGGCGGAATGGGGCAAAATTCTAGGCATATCCTTTGCAGGGGATTTAAATGAAAAGATTATAAATGGCGAGTTGGAAGAGGTAATAAAAATTTCCGAGGCACTTCATGAAAAGAAAGTGGCTGCCATTGCAGATATGATTCAAAAATCTGGCAAGCGCGTAGTTCTCATATGTGGACCATCCTCATCAGGTAAGACCACATTTGCCAATCGCTTGATGATACAGCTAAAGGTCAATGGCAAGCATCCAATGTACATTGGGACAGATGATTATTTTGTAGAACGAGTGGATACACCAAAAGACGAGTTTGGCAAATACAACTTCGAAGACATTGAAGCTATAGATTTGAAGCTATTCAATGAGAACATGAATGATCTGCTGGCAGGAAAAGAAGTGGACTTGCCTACATTTAATTTCTTTGAAGGCAGGAAAGAATTTGGCAAGCGAATGACAACAATGGGCGCTGATCAGACCATTGTCATAGAAGGCATTCATGGGTTAAATCGCAAACTGACGGCTAATATTCCGGATGAAGAGAAATTTAAAATTTATATCAGTCCGTTGACACAGCTTGGAATTGACGACCACAATAGAATCTCTACCACAGATGGAAGATTGATTCGAAGAATGGTAAGAGACAATCAGTTCAGAGGATATGATGCGAGAAAAACATTGAACACTTGGGCAGACGTTCGAAGAGGGGAAGAGAAAAATATATTCCCATTTAACGGAGAGGCCGATGTCATGTTTAACTCAGCCCTCATATACGAATGCGCAGTACTTAGAAAATATGCAGAGCCGTTGCTACAGGAAATCACACCAGCAGAGGAAATCTATCCAGATGCGGTACGCATCCTAAAGCTGTTAGAGCATTTTAGGGTGGTGCCGGACGATGTGGGCATAGTGAACAACTCCATCATAAGAGAATTCATAGGTGGAAGCACATTCTTCAAAAATCATTAATTATAAGCACAAAGAAATCCCCATGCATTTCACAATGCATGGGGATCGCCATTTCATTCTATTCTTGTATGAATATCTTCATATCCACCCTTCGATTGCTCACCCGTTTGTTAAATGACGAGTTGTCATTGACAGGGTTTTCCGAACCTAGACTTTTTATTTCCAAAACAGAGAGACCTCGTTTTGTCACATATTCTGCTACAGAAATACCCCTTTCGTTGGCGAGGGCTAAGTTTGCCGCTTTATCTGCTTCGGATGGATTTTGAATCTTAGTAGCGCAATTGGCTTCTAGAACGATTTTGTAACGCTCTGTATTAACATACTGTTCAATAAATTTATCAAGCTGGTACTTGGAATCTCTAGTCAAAGCAGAGCTTTCCGGCTCAAAATAAACAGACAAAATATCGGATGGTTTTGCAGGGTCAAAGGTCCAGCTATTATCTACTGTGCTGACAGCATCAGAGTCCTCTACAGGGCCTTCGATACCATCAGGTGTTGTTAGCGTAGGGGATTCATTGTCAGGCTCCTTTGTGGTAGGGTCTTGGGGGTCTGATCCAATCCATTTAGCAATATCTAACGATGGAATCCACGGTGAGACTACATAAAATCCAGCTACACAAATACCTATAACCAGTAATACACATACTAGCTTTCCAGCCGTTGTCAGCTTATATTTTGGTGAACTCATAAATACTATCTACCCTTTCCAACGGAATCTAGTAGAGTCAAAATACGTTGCGTTTCAAACTGAACAAGACCTCTTTGTTCCTTGATCATGTTTGATTTTTCTGTGATTAATTGCTGATGATGTTCCATTTTAGCTTTTAATTCAGCCGCTTGGGCTTTGTTGTATGCAATAACATCCTCAAGATCTCTTGTGAAATCGTCAAGATATTTTTTTAGTGTATCAATCCTTCGTGCGCCATCTTCCACCAATTCCGTAACGCCAAAGCTAGATACAGTTAGCAACTTAGCAAGGGAATCCTTTTTCACCTCGAAAGGTAAGTTAATAGGAAGCGCTTGCAAAAAGTTTTCAACTAGGTAAATCGTATCTCTGTCACTGGTTGGTTTTAAATTAAACAAAGTGTAGATTTCTGAGACCGTCAAAGCTTCAATATTTTTTTCTGAGGCAACAGCCTGTTGGAATGCAGGTTGTGACGCTTCGAATGCTGTGGCAGGTGCTACTGCATCAGCAGGTGAAAGAAATGCTTCTGCTGCTGAAATTTGAGGTTCGATATCAACAAACCTTTCTTCTACAACAGGAACTGGGTCAAATGCTACGGAAGTATTAGCCGGCATAGGAACCTCTTCCTCAAGCACTAGGTCCATAGGCTCAAGGATTGGCGTTTCTGCAATGAATTTCGCTTCTTTGCTATCGCCAGCAAAAAGAGAACTGATGGCCTCGGGACTACTAGGAACTGTGCCCTCGTCAGGCTTGTCCACTGTCTCAATCAGACCTAGTTTTTCTAGGAAAGACTTTCTTCTTTCGCCTGTTCCGCCATTTATCTTTGTTTCTTGTTCCATTTATATCCTCCCCCAGAGAATTTTCTCGAATTTTGTACATAAGTCCGTTCAAAATATAACTATACCTATAATATGATACAATATAGCAATGCAAATGTCAAACAATACAACAGCAAAACCTACAATTTTATTGCGAAGTATGTTATAATAAACGCCAAGTTACGTTTATTGCACTATCACGAAGCAAACTTTATTAAAAGCTTGCACCTATGTGAGGATATACGAAGATTAATGCAGGGAGAAAGGCACAGAAATAGTTATGGATTTACTAAATCGTTTAAATACAAAGCAAAGAGAGGCCGCAGAGCACATTGAAGGGGCTCTTTTAGTGCTAGCTGGTGCGGGCAGCGGAAAGACTAGCATGATGACACACAGGATTGCCCATATGATTGTCAACAAAGGCGTACATTCTCAAAGCATCTTAGCCGTTACGTTCACCAATAAAGCGGCAGCTGAGATGAAGGACAGGGTAGAGAAGCTACTAGGACGTAGCATACATATGTGGATTACCACATTTCACTCAGCATGCCTAAGGATACTCAGAGCCCATATTGAAGACATTGGATACAATAAGGACTTTACTATATACGATGGTACAGACCAAAAGACAGTGATTAAGCAGTGCCTTGCCGATGAGAATGTGGATGATAAGTTGTTTCCTATTCCCTATGTGCTGAAAGTGATTAGCGAATCAAAGGACAAGGGTATTACAGCGGCTAAGTTCGAAGAACAAAATGCATCGGATTTTAAAGGACGAAAGTTAGCAGCCCTTTATACGCGCTATGAGAAGACATTGAAGAAAAACAATGCGGTGGACTTTGACGATTTAATCATGCGAACGGTGCAACTATTCCAAACAAAACCAGAGATTCTAGCAGAATACCAAGAAAAATGTAAATATATTAGGGTGGACGAGTATCAAGATACCAACCAAATGCAATACAAATTTGTGTCTATGCTAGCCCAAAAACACGGAAACATCTGTGTGGTAGGAGATGATGACCAATGTATCTACGAGTGGCGTGGAGCGAACATAAGGAATATTCTAGGGTTTGAGAAAGATTTCAAGAATACTACAGTTATAAAGCTAGAGCAAAACTATAGGTCCACCAGCACAATATTAGAGGCAGCCCACTCAGTTATTAAAAATAACCATGGTCGTAAAGCGAAAAAGCTTTGGACAGAGAACGAAGACGGGGAGAAAATAAAATATTTTAGAGCTAATACAGAGCGAGATGAGGCACTTTTCATAGCAAATGAAATAGATAGACTAAAATCAAAAGAGCTGATGTACTCTGACTTTGCCATTCTCTACAGAACCCATGCTCAGTCAAGGGCCATGGAGGAAGTGTTGTCTGCTAAAGAAATTCCCTATAGAGTTCTTGGTGGTACACGCTTTTATGACAGAAAAGAAATAAAGGATGTCATGTCGTATCTTAGATTAATTCAGAATCTAGCGGATGACATTAGTTTGAAAAGGATCATCAATGAGCCAAAACGTGGACTAGGTGACAAGACATTAGAAAAATTAGAGACCTTGGCAGATGTACGAAATGAAAGCCTTTTTTCTGTCATGTGTGATACAGAGGTCATAGAGGGACTAAGCACAAAAGCGGCCAAAGGTGTTTCTGACTTCGTCCAAACCATATACAAATACGCCATGGAAAAAGAAACAGTTAAAGTTTCGGACATATATGACGGCATTCTCATTGAAACAGGATACCTAAAGGCCCTAGAAGAGCAAAACACAGTAGAGTCCACAGGACGTATTGAGAACCTTTTAGAGTTCAAATCTGTAATATATGACTATGAAAACGAAACAGAAGGGCTATTTTTGACGGAGTTCATGGAACGTATATCGCTAATGACCGATATAGACAATCACGATGCAGATGAAAATGCTGTGGTGATGATGACGCTACACAGTGCCAAGGGGCTAGAGTTCCCGGTAGTGTTTATACCAGGGATGGAGGATGGACTTTTCCCAGGGCGCAGGGCCTTTGATACACCAGATGGAATAGAGGAAGAGAGAAGACTTTGCTATGTGGGCATTACAAGGGCAAAGGAAAAACTCTACCTAACAGGGGCGGATCAGCGTATGTTATACGGTAGGACGGAGTATTGCAAACCATCTGTATTCATGAAAGAGATAGACAAGAATCTATTGGATTTGGAAGGTGTTGTATCCAAGACAAAACCTGACTTCATCCAGCCGAAGGTGGAAGAAGGCGTGAAGTTCAATCCATTTGACCAGCTACGCTATATTAAAAAACAAAATGACACGAAGGCAGCACCAGCAACCACTGGCACCAGCGATATTAGAGATGGAGACAAAGTCAAACATCATAAATTTGGCGAAGGGATGATTGTCTCTGTCAAAGGCGATACGGTAACTGTGGTATTTGATAATTTTGGGTTAAAGCAACTAGCCCTAGATTTTGCTAATTTGGAGAAGATATAATGGACATACAAGGCAGAATAAATCAGCTCACAGAGGAGCTACTAAAACATAACGAGGCATATTATCTGAAAGATAATCCTACGATTACAGACTACGAATATGACAAGCAGCTGGAGGAATTGCGTGCATTAGAGGAGCAGTATCCCCTGTTCAAACGCATGGATTCACCTACAGAAAACGTAGGGGGGACAGTGCTAAAGCAATTTGAAAAAGTCACACATAGGACATCAGTGATCAGTTTAGACAATTCCTACAGCATAGGAGAAATTGCGGATTTTGACAGACGTGTAAGAGGTGGCATCGAGGGAGAACCCACATATGTGGTAGAACCGAAAATTGATGGACTTTCTGTTGTGCTAAGCTATGTGGATGGTGATTTTGTTAGAGGGGCTACCCGTGGAGACGGCACGGTGGGAGAAGATATCACAGTGAACCTAAGAACCATTCGTACCATCCCTAAAAAGATAAATGTGCCGGGCCAGGTGGATTTTAGAGGAGAAGTATATATCTCCAAGAGTGGATTTGTAGAATTGAACAAAGCCCAAGAGATTCAAGGGGGCATGATATTTGCCAATCCAAGAAATGCAGCAGCAGGATCACTAAGGCAGTTAGATTCTAAAATCACAGCAAGTAGGCCTCTTGATATTTTTATGTTCAATGTTCAGTATGCAGACAGCATAGCACTTACAACCCACAAAGAAGGACTTGATTTTATGAAAAGTCAAGGATTTCATATAGCTGATTATCAATATTGCCAAACGGTAGAAGACGTATTTCAACAAGTAAAAATCTGGGATGAAAAACGCCCTACCCTTGACTATATGATAGATGGTCTCGTTATTAAGGTAAATGATCTAAAACAAAGGGAAATGTTAGGAGAAAAGGCAAAAAGTCCTAGATGGGCTGTGGCCTACAAATTCAAAGCAGAGGAACAAGAGACACAGGTAAAAGACATTGTGGTGCAAGTGGGACGTACAGGTGCCATCACCCCAAAGGCTGTGTTAGAACCAGTGGAAGTAGCAGGATCTGTTATTGGTTATGCTACACTTCACAATGAGGACTTTATCAAGGAAAAAGACATAAGAATAGGTGATTTTGTTATTGTCCACAAAGCAGGTGATGTGATACCTGAGGTGGTTCGGGTTGTGACAGAAAAAAGAACGGAGAAAGTCTTAGAATTCAGTATGCCAGAGGTTTGTCCAGCATGCGACACCAAGCTAGTGCGCGTAGAGGGAGAGGCTGTAGTTCGTTGTGTCAATGACCAATGTTCCGCCAAAAATCTAAGAGGGTTAACCCACTTCGTAGCTAGAGATGCTATGAACATTGATGGGCTAGGAGAGTCACTTATCGCAAAACTTGTAGACGAAGGGCTCATATCCTCTATAGCGGATATATACAAGTTGAAAATCGAGGATTTAGCCGAGCTGGAAGGCTTGGGGCAAAAATCTGCTACCAACCTGATAGAGGCAATAGACAAGTCAAAAGAGAACGATCTTCATAGACTCATATTTGGCCTGGGCATTAAGCTAGTAGGAAGTAAGGCGGCAAAACAATTAGCCAAGGTGTTTGGAACTATGGAAAAACTCAGTGTTGCAGAGGCGGATCAACTGACAAGCATAGATGAGGTGGGAGACAAAATGTCTGCTAGCATTGTGCAGTATTTTGGTGATGCCAAGAACATAAAACGAATAGAAGAATTGAAAAATCTTGGACTGAACATGGAGTCAGCCGCTATATCTACAACGCAGTTTAATGAACTATTCCTCGGTAAGACCTTTGTACTGACAGGTACCTTGACTATATATGCTAGAGATGAAGCCAGTGCTCTCATAGAAGAACGTGGTGGCAAGACAAGTGGTAGTGTTAGCAAAAAAACAGATTATGTGCTAGCGGGACAAGAGGCGGGGTCTAAACTTGAAAAAGCACAAGCCCTAGGGGTTAAGGTCATATCTGAAGAAGAATTTATCCAAATGATAAAAAATTAGTCGTAGTTTATACGGCTTTTTTGTTAAATTTGTTGACGCGGCATGGAGATTGACATAAAATAATGACTTGACAGACAAAAGGACGGAAGTCTATAGCTGGAAGGGGCACAAAGTGGAAATCGGTAAATTAGATAGCAAACTACTAGAAGACATAGTGTTTAAACATATAAAATACAAGAGACCAGAGGTATTGTCACGGGCTGGCATTGGCAAAGATTGTGCCGTGGTTGATTTTGGCGATGATGTCTGCATCATGTCCACAGACCCGATCACTGGGGCTGTAGAAGAAATAGGACGACTGGCCATACATATTTCTTGCAATGACATCGCATCAAACGGGGTAGAGCCACTAGGAATCATGCTTGCGGTGATGCTACCACCAGATATTACAGAGGCTCAGATTGAAAAGATTATGAGGCAGGCAGGTGAAGAAGCAGCATCTTTAGGTGTGGAAATCATCGGAGGACATACAGAGATTACGGCGGCTGTCAACCAACCAATTATCGTATCAACAGCTATTGGTAGGGCAAAAAAAGGTGGATATGTTACAGGAGACGATATAAAAATAGACGATGTGATTATCATGACAAAGTTTGCAGGCATGGAGGGCACGGGCATTGTAGCTTTTGACTGCCATGAGGCACTGTCAGAATTTCTGTCACAAACTGAAATTGCAGAGGCTAGGGCGCTGTTGGGTGATTTGAGTGTAAAAACCGAAGGACTAATCGCTGGAAAGCTAGGGGCGTCAGCTATGCACGATGTCACAGAAGGTGGCGTACTAGGGGCAATCTGGGAAATCTGCCAAACCTCACATGTAGGTGCGGAGATATACTTAGATAAAATACCTGTGGCACCAGTAACTCATAAGATATGCCTGAGGTACAATATAGATCCATACAAACTGATTTCCAGTGGGTGTATGATTATAATCATAAGAAAAGAAAAAGAAAAGCTAGTATTAGACCAGCTAAAACAAGCGGGCATACTAGCAGTTATCATAGGTAAGGTTACAAAAGGGCAGATAGTCGCAATGGACAGCGAAAAGCAAATTGCCTTAGAAAAGCCGGATAGCGATCAACTATACAAACTACTTGAGGCATGCAAATAGATTTAATGATAAAGGTGGAGAAAATGGTTCCTAGGAAAAAGACAATATTGATTGTAGATGATGCTGTTGAGAACAGAATGTTGCTAGAAGACTTGCTTCTAGAGATGAACTTTCAGTCTGTTCTGTGCGAGAGCGGAGAAGAAGCACTTAGAATATCAGAAGGACTAGATTTGGATTTGGCATTGTTAGACATCACCATGGGCGGCATGGATGGATATGAACTCTGCAAAGAACTTCTATCTATGAAAAAATTTGAAGATCTTCCGGTTATATTTATTAGTGCGCGAAATGAGACCTTGGACAAGGTGAAAGCGTTTAAAATGGGCGGTGTAGACTATATGTCTAAACCTTTTGAGCCTATGGAGCTTCAATATAGGATCAACACACATCTCCATATTAGAGAGATGCAAAAGCAGCTAGAACAGTACAATGCCCATTTGCAAGATAAAGTAGCGGAACAGCTAGAGGAAATATCCAATGCCCAAATTAGTACCATTGTGGCTATGGCAGAATTAGCAGAGTCTAGGGATAATTGTACAGGGGCCCACCTTTCTAGAATCGGGGCTTTTTCTAGGGCGCTTGTGGAAAGAGCCATAGAGAAAAAAATGCCAGAAGCTTTGGAAATCAACAATTTTCCATACAATATATTTTATGCCTCTGCACTGCATGACATAGGAAAAGTGGCAGTGCCAGATGCAATATTGAACAAACCAGCAAAACTTACCCAGGAAGAATTTGAACAAATAAAAGCGCATTGTGTTCTTGGGGCAAATGTTTTGAAAAAAGTAATCGCAAAGCACCCAGGCAATGAATTTGTAGTAATTGGAGAACAAATTGCTAGGTATCATCACGAAAAATGGAATGGCACGGGCTATCCATACGGCATTTCGGGGGTAGACATACCATTCGCAGCAAGGCTTGTTGCTGTAGCTGATGTATATGATGCCATGAGAGCCAAGAGGCAGTATAAACCAGCGCTTTCTCATGAAGAAGCCAAGGCAGAGATCATCAAAGGCAATGGAACCCATTTTGACCCAGCCATAGTAGAATTATTTTTAGAGACAGAAGACCAATTCAAACAAGCTGAATTTGACGCAGATGGAGTAGAACTGTAGTAAAATGGAAAAGTATAAAATTATTGCTGCCACACGTAACAAGCATAAGTTAAGGGAACTATCACAAATGGTGGGCTCCCTACCCTTTCAAATCATATCGCAGGATGAAGCAGGACTTGCAGACCTTGAGGTGATAGAAGATGGGGATACTTTTGAAGCAAATTCGTTTAAAAAGGCCAATGAGATTATGAAAATAAGCGGGATGAGTGCCTTAGCAGATGATTCTGGGTTGATGGTGGAGGCACTAGGTGGTGAGCCAGGTGTATATTCGGCTAGATACGCAGGTGTTGGGGCAACAGACCAAGAGAATAGTCATAAGCTGCTAGTTGCATTGGACGGGCATCAAAGCAGGTCAGCAAAATTTGTGTCTGTAATAACATTGATTACAGCTACAGGACAAACCCTAGTGGCTAGAGGAGAGTGTGAAGGTCAGATTTTAGCAGAGCCTAGGGGTCATAATGGGTTCGGATATGATCCGCTCTTTGTACCGAATGGCTTTGACAAAACCTTTGCAGAGCTAAGCGAAAGTCAGAAGAATACCATTAGCCATAGGGCTAAGGCTATTGCCACGCTAAAAGAGCAGATTGAGAACATAACGTCAAATTTGGAGGATAAACATGCCTAGAAAAGCCAGAGAAAAGAGCAAGAGTGGTATCTACCATGTAGTAATACGTGGGAATAACGGACAAAACATTTTTTTTGACGAAGAAGACAAGCAAGAGTTTTTAAATACTTTGTTTTTTTGTAGGCAAACGGATGGATTTCTTTTGTTTGCCTATGCCTTGTTTGATGAGCATGCACATTTTATCATTAGAGAAGAGTCTGTGAACGTGGCGAATATATTGAAGCACATAACGACTAAATACGTAAGATGGCATAATAAAAAACATGGTGAGCATGGCAGACTGTTACATGATCGATATTTAAGTGAGCCTGTGGATACTGAGGAAGATTTAATGCGAAGCATACGTTATGTTACTGTTCATGGCCAGCAGTTCCATGGCACCCAAAGTTTTGATGTGGAACCTTGGAATTCATACAAGGAGTACAAGGATTTAAATACAGATAAGGTAGAAAGTGACATTATATTTGGTCTTCTAGCCGATGAAAGTGAAGAAGGAGCAATGTTGTTTAAAGCCTTCCTAGGACTGAAGAGCCAAGATGAATTTATAGATATAGGCACAGAGAGAATCATGCTATCTGATGATAGAATTAGGGATATTGTTATTGAAAAATATGGCATAGAAGATGGTAGCCTAGAGGGTATAGAAAAGGAAAGGCAGACGGAGATATTGAGAGAGCTAAAGAGTATCAATGGTATTTCTATACGTCGACTTGCTCGTGCCACAGGGTTAACAAAGTTTGTAGTTGAAAAGGCATAATAATCAATAGACAAGGTAAAATATATGAAAAAAATAATAGGATTGCTTCTTTGTACATTGCTACTGAGTTGTTCAATATTCCAAATTAATATTCAAAATGTCTTTGCAGAAACAGAGCTTGACATAGTAGGTTCTGCAGCGGTGTTAATAGATGGAGCCACGGGACAAGTTTTGTATGAAAAAAACATGCATGAGCGTAAGGCACCAGCTAGCACAACAAAGATTATGACAGGGATTCTAGCTATAGAGTCCCTTGATTTTACCACTGTGGTAGTGGCCGATCAAGAAGCCGCCGCGGTGGAGCCTACCAATCTGAAAATGAAAATAGGCGAGAGATTCACAGTAGAGCAGCTAGTCAATGCCATGCTAATAAAATCTGCAAATGATACGGCTATACTGTTGGCTAAGACTATGGGTGGAACGGTAGAGGAATTTGCGGACTTGATGAATGCCAAAGCCAAGGAGGTTGGGGCACTGGATACAACTTTTAAAAATGCCAATGGGCTGACCCATCCAGAGCACTTAACCACAGCTTACGATTTAGCCCAGATGGCAAGATATGCCATGAAAAATACCACGTTTAGAGAGATAGTCACAAAGGGCGAATACGTTATTCCTCCCACAAATATGACAGAAGAGCATAGGCTCATAAAGAGTACCAATGAGTTATTGTTTAACATAAAAAATATTGCATATAATGGTCAGCCTATGACCACAGAATATGGAGGTGCTACAGGAATTAAGACAGGGTATACAAAGGCTGCTGGAAAATGCTTTGTAGGTTCCGCCATAAGAGGTGGACGGGAGTTGATCACAGTTGTCCTAGGTTCCGACGAAAAAAATATGAGCTTAGATACAATAAAAATGTTGGATTATGGATTTGAGAATTATAAGAATTATACAGTGCCGACTGATGAAAAATTGTCAAAAGGCATTAAAATTAGAAGTGGGGAAAAGCAAAAAGTTAGAATTGGACTAGCTGAAACGCCACTTGTAACTATACCCGCCTCTGTAGATGTGGCAGGCATCAGGGGAGAAATAGAAATCAATGAGAATTTGACAGCGCCGGTAACCCTAGCCCAAGAGGTGGGTGTGTACAATATTTATGATGCTGATGGTATACTGAGACATCAAATTAGTATTGTGGCTACAGAGAGTGTAGACGCCAGCGCATGGCTTGACCCTATTGCTACCATCAAAGGCATTGGAAAGTCACTGATTGTGCCCAGTATTATATTTTTGGCAGTGATATTGCTATTGACAATGGTATATGTAGTGTTAGCAATAAAAGCAAAAGGAAAACAAAAAAATAGGCAAAGAACGGAGTCCAAGCCTATTTTTGCGAAAAAACGTAGATTTAGATAGTATAAATTTAAATAATTACCATTTCTCGATAATACCAATGATTTTATCAAATTTTTCTCTTTGATCACTCGGAATCATTGGACGCATAGTTTTGATTAATTGGAGCTGCCTGTTAAAGGCGGCTCTATCCTTTGTTAGAGAGTCTTTCATACCCATCAATTCTCGAAGTATTTCTTCCTCACTTTTGTTTTGGTATTGGTTAAACAATGAGCCCATGTTTTTCAGCCCGCTTAACTCGTTTTGCCCTACGCCCATTTGTTGGGCTAAGCGCAATAGCATATTTATATCTGCCATACAACCTCCATGCACATTCATCATATACTTTACATAAACTATAGAAAAGTATATGACGTCTTGGAGGTATTTTATGAATCAGGGAATTCTTTTGTTACTACTTTTAGGTTTTTCCAACATGCAAAAAAACGATACATATGGTGGATTAGGCAAATTGACCAGTTTGGGGTTACCAAAGGGAATAGGGAATCTAGGAAGTTTAGGAAATTTAGGGAGCCTAGGAAATCTAGGAAATCTAGGGCAGATTAATACACAGAGTATGGTAAAGCAGATGCAAGAAGTCATAGAGGTAATGCAGCGCGTAGAAAAAATTGGCAAGCTAGCTGACTTTTCTACTGTGAAAAAAAGACCCAATCAAGGGCAGGCACATGAAGAAGAACAAGGAGGAGGTTCCCTCTTAGGAAATCTTGGCGAATCTTTTAACAATGTAAGAGATTTTTTAGGCGGCAGCAATGGTGAGGAAGAAAAGGCCTTTGAAGCAAGAGTAGATACCCAATCAAAACCAAGCCAATCCCAAGGCGGATTAGGTGGATTTGACCTAGGAAACCTAGATATCGACAAGATTATGCAGATGGTCAATCTATTTTCGGCCATGAATGGTGGAAATAAAAAATAAATATATAGGCGCATCTTCTTTTTTGGTGTATAATAACCTTATAAATCTAAAGAAGGTAGGTAAATAATATGGCATTTGTATCAACAAAAGAGATGTTAGAAAAGGCGTTAAAGAGCGACTATGCAGTAGGGGCTTTCAATGTTAATAATATGGAGATTATCCAAGGGATAGTAGAGGCAGCTAGCTTAGAAAAAGCGCCTATTATCCTTCAAGTATCTGCTGGTGCTAGAAAATACGCCAAGCCAATCTATTTGGTGAAACTGGTCGAGGCAGCTATGGCAGATACAGGACTAGATATTGCATTGCATCTAGACCATGGAGATACTGTGGATATATGTAAAAAATGTGTAGATGACGGATTTACTTCTGTTATGATAGATGCTTCTAAATTCCCGTTCGAGGAGAATATTAGAATTACCAAAGAAGTGGTAGAATATGCTCATGCCAAAGGTGTTACCGTAGAGGCAGAACTTGGAAAGCTAGCTGGTGTTGAGGATGATGTGAATGTTTCTGCTAGAGACGCCACATTCACTGATCCAGATGAAGCTGCTGAGTTTGTTGAAAGAACTGGTGTAGATTCATTGGCTATTGCCATTGGTACAAGCCATGGCGCATATAAGTTTAAGGGTGAGGCATATTTGGATTTTGATCGCCTTAAAAAGATTAGTAGTTTGATTCCAAACACACCGCTGGTTCTCCACGGGGCATCAAGCGTTCTTCCAGAATTCGTGAAAAGATGCAATGACTTTGGTGGTAAGATTCCAGGCGCGCAAGGTGTACCTGAGGAGATGATTAGAGAGGCTGCAAGATATGGCGTATCTAAAGTCAATGTAGATACTGACCTTAGACTTGCTATGACAGCGGAGATTAGAAGATTCTTCATAGAATCTCCAGAAGCTTTTGACCCACGTCAATACTTAGGACCTGGTAGAGATGCTGTTACTCGTATTGTTCAGCACAAGATCAAAAATGTGTTAGGAGCAAGCAACAAAGCTTAAGGAGGCCTGGAAATCATGGAACAATACCTTTCGTTTTTAATAGGACGTGAATTCTATGCACTTGATATATCCGGCGTGATAGAGATTGTAGGCATACAGAAGATTACAAAAATGCCACAACAACCCAATTATGTAAAGGGTACTATCAATCTAAGAGGAAGAATAATTCCGACTATAGATGTGAGAGCTAAATTTGGCAAAGCAGAAATTCCTTACAATGAGCGTACGTGCATAATCGTAGTTGATATAGCGGAAACGATGGTAGGGTTCATTGTGGACTCCGTAGATGAGGTTATGACAATCGACGAGACCACCATATCTGAGATTCCTCAAAAAAGTGGCGTGGATTTCAAAGAAAAATACCTAAAGGGTATAGTTAAGAGAGAACATAAAGTGATTCTATTGTTAGAAATCGAAAAACTTGTAGACGAGGAGCAACTAAGGCAAATAAAAGAGTTGAAGGGTATTGAGTAACCCATAGATTCAGAATAAGACAATATAAAAGGCGATGCAGCTAAAATTGCATCGCCTTTGTTGTTGTTATTTTCCTGTCAGGACTTTCATAATCTCAGGGATAGAGGAACCAGATTTAATGACAAAAGTACCAGCCCGTAGCTTTGAACCTAAATTGCCATCATTTAGCACTTTTAAAAATTCATTTTTATCACGGATAAGACCATTGTCTTGTAATATTTGTGCTACTTTAGAGCCGGTAGAACCACCTGGAATTATGATGGATACGTCTTTGCCAGCAGGTACATTGGATGAGAGGCTTGTCCCAGTAGGGCTGGTGGTGGTTACGGCGCTCATGGTTGAAGCCGATGGTGTAGTGCTGACAATTCCACTCTCTAGGGCATCAGAAGAAGTGGTAATACCCTCATTGCTGGTGGTATCAACTAAATCCTCATTAGAGGAGGAACGCATACCCATGTCATCATCAGGTATGTCTTCAAACCCAAGAGAATCGGAGAAGGACATTATATTGGAGACGCTGACAAATATTATTAACCCTGCTGCCAAGGTAATAAGTCCACCTGCGAATATATCACTATAGTTATAAAACCAATCCTTTAATTTATTCATAATCACTCCTTATTTGAATCAAAACAACCTCTTGATATCTTAAATATAATAACATAAAATCTTATTGCGGGCAAGGTCATTGGTGTGTATAATCTAGATAGGATATCATTTCAACTCTACATCCGAGGAGAACAAAATGGGGACAAATCAGAATACATTAAAAGTAGTTATGCAAGGCAACGAAGCATGTGCAAAAGGCGCAATACATGCAGGTTGCCGTTTTTTTGCAGGTTACCCAATTACACCTTCTACTGAAATAATAGAGCTTTTATCGTCAGAAATGTTCAAATTAGACGATGGGGCTTTTATTCAAATGGAGGACGAAATCGGCTCAGCCTGTGCGATCATTGGTGCTAGATGGGGTGGTAAAAAGGCCATGACAGCCACGTCAGGACCAGGATTTACATTGATGATGGAAGCTATAGGATATGCGGTCTGTACAGAAACACCTATGGTGGTTATCAACGTGCAAAGGGGGGGCCCGTCTACGGGACAGCCGACCATGTCCTCCCAGCAAGATATTTATCAAGCGAAATATGGAAGCCATGGGGATTACGAAATTATTGCACTAGCACCATCTTCAGTGCAAGAGATGTATGACTTTACCATAAAGGCATTTGAACTATCAGAAAGGTTTAGAACAGCTGTCATCGTGTTAGCTGATGAGATTATAGGTCATATGAGGGAAAAAATCAGCATTCATACAGGCCCTTCATTAAACCTGAACTTTGGAGAGATATCTGAGGTACTCTCACCACAAGGAGATTTTTTCACAGGAAAAAATCTTTTCGTAGAAGGGCAGTTGCATGATAGCACGGGGAACCGAGTAGGACATATTCCTACCAAGAGTAGCGAGCTAATTGAATCCATTAGAAATAAAATAATCGACAATATTGATGAGATACAAAGTTTGGACTACATACATATGGAAGATGCGGAAGTAGCTATTTTAGTGTATGGATCTGTTGCTAGACCTAGTATTGCCACCATAGCTAGCGTGCGAGAGGCTGGCATTAAGGTAGGAGTAGTGAAAGTCAATACGGTGTGGCCTTTCCCAGAAAAAGCAATTCAAAAAGCTATGGCTGGTTGCAGGACAATATTTGTGCCAGAGATGAATGTTGGGAAATATTGCAAGGAGATAGAGCGCTGTTTGAAGGATAAAAAAGTTGTTTCGCTACCTAAGACAGGCGGAGAGATACACAGCCCGACGGAGCTTTATGAAGCGATTCTTAGCGAAGAGGGGACAAATAATGAATAAGGTATATGAAAAATATGTAAAGAAAGAGATGTTACCCAATCTCTTCTGCCCAGGTTGTGGCAACGGTATTGTACAATCTGCGTTTATCAGGGCGGTGGATGAACTACAAAACAAAGATGAAATAGCCTGTGTCAGCGGCATTGGATGCTCATCTTGGATTCCATGTTATTTGAAACTAGATGTGATGCACACAATTCATGGAAGGGCTTTGGCATTTGCCCAAGGGTTGAAATTAAGCCAACCAAATAAAAAAATTGTGGTTTTCACAGGCGACGGTGATTGTCTTGCCATAGGCGGAAATCATCTCTTACATGCGGCTAAACGGAATGTTGACCTAACGGTCATCATGGTGAATAACTTCATTTACGGCATGACGGGGGGACAAAAATCACCTACCACACCTAAGAAGTCCAATACAAAAACCACACCATTTGGGGTGATTGAAGAGCCTGCTGACGGGTGCAAACTGGCCATGGCCATGGGGGCGAGTTTTGTGGCGAGATGGACTACGGCTCATCCAATACAATTAGAAAGAGCAATTAAGGCGGGCATGGAACATAAGGGGTTTTCCTTTATAGAGGTATTGGCTCAATGTCCAGAACAAGGTGGCAAGAATATATTTGGAGACCGTTCTCCCGAAACAATATTAAAATACTTCAAAGAGCAGACGTATATTTTTAAAGAAGGCGACGTGGAGCAACCAGATAAGTTTAAGCTAGGGCTGTTAAAACATACGCCAGAGGCTATAGAATATATAGATCGTATTAACCAAAATCTTGCACCATATAGAGAAAAAGGAGCAAAAGAGTAATATGATGAAAATAGAAATTAGCAAAATTTATTGCAAAGGTTGCGAAATATGTGTGAATGCTTGCCCGAAAAAAGTCTTTAGACGTTCTAAACTTCGTAACAACTATGGTACAGAGATGCCTGAAGTATACAATGCTGAGGAGTGTATTGCCTGCAGAATATGCGAGAGAATGTGTCCTGACGGATGTATTAACGTTGAGGAGAGTACGGAGAAATGAGACTAAATATTAGAATAGCAGGAGCGGGTGGTCAAGGTGTTATTTTATCTTCTGTAATGGTGGCCAAGGCTTATGGGCTAGGAGAACTTTTGAATATTGCCCAGACACAAAGCTATGGACCAGAGGCCCGAGGCGGTGCGTGCAAGGCAGAGATTGTCATTTCTGATGGAGAGATTGACTACATGAAAGTTGATACAGCGGACATATTTATCGCTTACAACCAAGCAGGATATGATAAATATGCGGAAAGCGTATCCTCAGATGCAATCGTAATCGTGAATAGTACGTTGGTAGAGACCAGCGATACAGGTCTTCATTTTCACAGAATACCAGCAACAGAAATGGCAGAAAAATTAGGCGAGCCCCATGTTGTGAACATGGTCATGGTGGGGGCCCTGACAAAACTATTGCCAAAACTTCATTATGACAAAGTAGTTGAGCAGATGAAAGCACATTTTCCTTCGAGAATTGTAGGGCTGAACCTGAAAGCTTTTGATGCAGGTTATCAGTATATTCAAAATATCGTGTTAGATCGAATTGTATACAAGTCCAAGGATAGCTATACAGAGCCAGAGATGCGGACCATGGTGAGCCATAGCCTTAGCTCTGAGAAGAGAAGAATTGCGGGAAGGCTGTTAAGACGTGGATTAACCCCAGCAGAGATCAGTGAAATTGTGAGCGTACCTGAAGAGGAGATTGCAGCGATTAATCCGTTAGCAATAGAAGAGTAGAATATGAAAATCATAGTAATAGGGGGCGGCCCATCAGGAATGATGGCCGCCATTATTGCCGCAAGAGGCAAACACCAAGTCACAATACTAGAAAAAAACAATAGGCTAGGCAGAAAGCTATTGGCAACAGGCAACGGAAGATGCAACTTTACCAATGCCCTTTGCGGACCTAGGGGGTTTTATGCTGAGGAAGATGGGTTTATTGCCCAGGCACTAGAAAAATTCGGACCTATGGATGCCATAGATTTTTTTAGGCAAATTGGTATATTAGAACGAGAAGAAACCCAAGGCAGGGTATACCCATATTCCGAGCAAGCAGCTACCATAGCGGACGGACTTGCTGCTGAAGTCTACAGACTGGGAATCCAAGTGGTGCTAAATGTTCAGGTCACAAGGGTAACCAAAGAAAAAAATTTCTGTGCATTTGGGACGGTTCTAGATGAAATTCAACAAAAGGGGACGGTTCTAAATGAAAGAAAACAGACGTGGAATGCTGACCGATTGGTCATTGCGGCAGGAGGGTTAGCAGGACAGCAGTATGGAGCCACTGATGTTGGATATAAAATAGCGGTAGGGCTAGGACATACCGTAAAAAAGCCATTGCCTGCACTTGTTCAGCTTACGTCAAAGAACCCTAGTCTTAAAACCATAAAAGGCGTTAGGGCAAAAGCCACAGTTTCTTTATTCATTGAAAATCAATTGGTTATGGATGAAGAAGGAGAGGTGCAATTCACCGAGTTTGGAGTATCAGGCATATGTGTTTTTAATGTAAGCCGTATGGCTGTGTCTGCCATAGAGGCCAATAAAAAATGTAGACTAGAGGTAGATTTATTTCCAGGCTATGAGGATGAGACATTGAAGGGGTTTTTAGAGCATCAGCTAGATCAAGGCAAAACAATGACAGCCATACTAGAAAATATGACAAATAAAAAGTTAGCGCAGATTATAGCTAGTAAAACACAGTCGATTGATGGTATAATAGAGTACTTAAAAAACTTCAGGTTTGATATTGATGGTTGCAAAGGGTGGCGAGATGCCCAGGTAACTACTGGCGGTGTGACCCTCGCAGAGGTGAATAGTCAGACAATGGAGTCAAAATTAGTCAGTGGACTATATTTTTGTGGTGAAGTATTGGATGTGGATGGGATTTGCGGAGGATACAACCTCCAATGGGCGTGGACATCGGGATACTTGGCAGGAAGCAATTAATTTGTGAACGATGTAAAAAGGAGAAGAGAGTTATGATGAATGTTTGGCACGAAATATCTCGTGAAAGAATCACACCGGAAGAATTCGTGGCTGTTATTGAGATCAGTCATGGTGGAAAGAACAAGTATGAGCTAGACAAGGACACGGGTATGCTTATTTTGGATAGGGTACTGTATACATCTACCCACTATCCTGCCAATTATGGATTTATTCCTCGTACATATGCCGGTGACAAAGACCCTTTAGATGTACTTGTGATTTGCTCTGAGAAAATCCAACCGATGACATTGGTAAAATGTAAACCAATTGGTGTAATCAAAATGGAAGACCATGGAGATGTGGATGAGAAAATCATCGCTGTTTCCCTGGGAGATCCATCGAATGCAGGCTTTAATGACTCATCTGAATTGCCAAAACATATGATGGACGAAATAATTCACTTTTTCCAAGTATACAAAGCGTTGGAGAACAGAGAGACTTCAGTAAGCGAAATGTTTGGAAGGGACGAAGCTGTAAAAATAATTGAGGATTGTATAGAAATGTACAACCAAAAATTTGGATACACAGACAGATAATATATGATTAGAATAAATGAGATAGCATTAAGCCTATCAGAAGAACAAAATTTAATACCAGCTAAGATTGCCGCAAAACTATCTATTGAAGAGGGGGACATTTTGTCCTTCTCTATTTTTAGAGAGTCTATTGATGCACGAAAAAAACCAGACGTGAAATTGGTATATACAGTAGATGTGACACTAAAATCCGAATTGGAGAAAGAAATCCTGTCAAACCACAAGACCGTATTACAAACCCCTGAAGAAGAGGTTGTATCGCCGAATAAAGGTTCAGAAACCCTGTCAGGCAGACCTGTGGTGGTAGGCTTTGGACCTTGTGGCATGTTTGCGGCTCTTACACTGGCAGAGAATGGGTATAGACCCATTGTATTAGAACAAGGAAAGCCAGTGGATGAGCGGGCAAAAGATGTGGAAGAGTTCTGGGAAACTGGGAAACTCAATCCTACATCAGGGGTACTCTTTGGAGAAGGCGGTGCAGGGACTTTTTCCGATGGGAAACTAACCACCCAAATAAAGGACAAGCGTATTAGACAAGTGCTACAAGCCATGGTAGATGCTGGCGCGCCTTCAGAGATATTGTACAAGCAAAAGCCTCATATAGGCACGGACTTGCTCCGCCAAATCGTTACCAACATCAGAAAAAGAATCGAAGAGCTGGGCGGTGAAATCCACTTCAACACCAAACTCGATGCCAACTACCTGGCTGGGGACGGTTCTAAATTGATTATAACCAATCAGTCAGCAAGTGGGGACGGTTCTAAATGCACCCCCGTGGTTCTTGCCATAGGTCATAGCGCAAGAGATACAGTGAAATGGCTGCATGAAGAAGGTCTAGAAATGGAGCAAAAGCCGTTTTCTATTGGTGTACGGATTGAACATCCACAAGGATTGATAGATGAGACACAATACGGAAAAGCGGCGGGACATCCAAAGTTAGAGGCTGCTGAATATAAATTGGCTCACCACTGTGCCAATGGCCGAGGTGTATATACAGTTTGTATGTGCCCAGGGGGACATGTAATCGCCGCAGCATCTGAAAAAGCTATGTTGGTTACCAATGGGATGAGTTATAATGACCGATCGGGTAGCAACGCCAATTCTGCTTTGCTAGTAGACGTTAGAAAAGAAGACTTCGGCAGTGATCACCCACTAGCTGGTATAGAATTTCAAAAAAAATGGGAGCAAAAGGCCTATGAGCTAGGTGGCGGTGATTATGTAGCACCGGCTCAAAAAGTAGGGAATTTTCTTGGGATGAATCAGCCTAAGAAAAAAATCCTAGAAAAGCAAAATCAAGGTAAAACCAAGCGAGACATTGAACCCACATACAAACCCGGGGTAAAATGGGTCAATCTTGCCAGATGCCTTCCTGACTTTGCCGTGGAGTCTATGAAAGAGGCGATACCAATGCTAAGCAGAAAGCTAAAAGGGTTTGATGATCCAGGCGCTATTATGACAGCCATCGAAAGTCGCAGCTCGTCACCAGTGAGAATCGTAAGAGATGAAAACTACCAATCCAATGTAAAAGGCTTTTACCCAGCAGGGGAGGGGTCTGGATATGCGGGAGGCATAACCTCCGCAGCGGTGGATGGAATAAAAGTGGCAGAGAAAATCATAGAGCGTTTTGCGCCACTATAGTATAAATACCTTGACCACTGGTTCATCAAATGATATGATGTTCAAGTAAATTTAAAAAATTTAATAAACAAATTTATTCAGGGGAAAAAGGTGAAAATCCTTTGCTGTAGCGCAACCGTAAGAAAAAGTCGGGTGACCTGATTAGATAATCTTCAAGAAGGCAAAATGCCGAGAACTCCGCTTTAGAGGGATTGAGGGGATGTAGCAAAATAGCATTGTTTACGTTTAGCTTCTTTAGAGTTCTAAAGAAGCTTTTTTAATACCCGAGAAGCACGCTATGGATGAAAGGAAAATCAAAATGAAAAAAAGAATTAGCGTACTGCTCATACTCTGTATGGCAATAATTATGATGACCGGTTGCACAGCATTCAAAGGGACTACAGAGCCACAAACAAATGAAGGAAAAAGAATTATTACCCTTGCCCCGGCAGATTTTGAGATTATGTATGACCTAGGTGCAGAGGATCAATTGGTAGGGCGTAGCGACTATTGTGACTACCCAACCCAAGGAGCTAGCGTAGAGAGTGTGGGAGAATGCCTACTGCCTGACACTGAAAAAATCATTGCATTAAAGCCTGATGTGGTTATCGCTGAGTACATGCTCACAGACCAAGATGTGTTAGATGGACTGGTAAATGCAGGTATTAATGTTGTGGCAAGCCCATCACCTAATACAGTAGAAGGCATATACGAAAAAATAAATAAACTAGCAGAGATTACTGGCAAACAAGAGAAAGCTACAGAAATTATTGATTTGATGAAATTGGCGATGACTAAACATGTAGATGAAAAATTGTCCTCTGCCCAGCCCGCGCCCGTATCGGTTTATTATGTAGTTGATACTGGTGAGTATGGTGAGTACACGGCAACAGGAGATACTTTTATTAATGAAATAATCAATGCAGCGGGCAAAATGCACAATGTAGCAGAAAATGCCACTGGTTGGACATATACGGCAGAACAGCTGATATTAGATGACCCAGACTATATTATCGGAATGGCAGAACACATTCAAAAAATAAGAGAAAACCCCCAATACAAAAATCTAACAGCAGTAAAAGTAGGACATGCAGTGGCGTTTGATATTAATATACTGAGCAGACCAACGCCAAGAGCCGTGCTAGAAGGAATCCCACTGCTTAGAGAAACGTTACATGTGGACTCTCGGTTAGTAGAGACAATCATACCGACTGAACAGTCAATAAAAAACTGAGGATTTTCATGACAAAAATTAAGGTAAAAACCGGATATATAGTGATTGGACTCATGACACTATGGATAATATCATCCATAGTGTCTATTATGCTAGGAACAGCCAATATGTCTATCAGCGAAGTGCTAAACGTGCTATTGGGCAAAAACCCAGATGCTGCCTATAATATCATTATCTGGAATGTAAGGATTCCTCGTATTATAGCCTCTACCATTGTAGGGATGGCACTGGCGGCCTCTGGGGCGGCTATGCAAGCCTTGTTCAGGAACCCAATGGCAGATCCGTACATTCTAGGAACGTCATCAGGGGCCTCACTAGGAATAGCATTGGCAACGGTACTAGGGCTATATTCAGGGTCTTTGGGATTCGGATTTGTATCTATCATAGGATTTGCAGGTGCATTGGGTGCTACATTGCTAGTTATGAGCCTTGGGAGAATAGCAGGGAGGATGTCCAATACAGGAATACTGCTTGCTGGCATTGTAGTTAGTTCCTTCTTTATGGCAGTCATATCATTCCTCTATGTGTTCAACCACGACAAGATAGCCAGTATATACCTTTGGACCATGGGAGGGTTCAATGGGATCGGCTGGAATAAAATTGGGATTATTGTAGTGCCTGTAGCACTTGGCTGCGCCTACTTGATTATAAAAGCAAGAGAACTAAATGCTATCGTCATGGGGGAAGAGCACGCGGCAGGCATTGGGGTAGATGTTGACAGATTCAAATGGAAAGCCATGATTGCTACAGCGCTGTTGGTATCATTGGCAGTGTTCGCAGGTGGGATTATTGGATTTGTTGGACTTATTGTGCCTCATATTGTGAGAATGATATTTGGTGCAGATCACAAGCGTATGGTGCTTTTATCCACATTGACAGGCGGCATTTTTTTATTGCTATGCGATACCCTTTCGAGGACTATCTTACAGACGGGAGAATTGCCAGTAGGGATTATTACATCCCTCTTCGGCGCACCTTTCTTCTTGA
This sequence comes from Anaerovoracaceae bacterium, assembly GCA_031553975.1. GTDB lineage: Bacteria > Bacillota > Clostridia > Peptostreptococcales > Anaerovoracaceae > JAVBKP01. The sequence goes on from JAVBKP010000114.1 coordinate 39,462, forward strand.
TAATATTAAAGAGGACAAGACCAGAAAATATGATTTAGTATACGGTATACAATGAAATTTATATAAGGATAAACAATGGAATCAATTATCTCTTTGAGAGAGCTGAGTTTTAAATACGAGGACAGATGGATTTTGGAAAATATTAATTTAGATATTCCAAAAGGCGGATTTGTGGCGGTGCTAGGGCCTAATGGTTCTGGCAAATCCACTTTGCTCAAAAATATATGCAGGGGATTGAAACCGCAAAAAGGCAGTGTTCTCGTGGCAGGGAAAGATATAAAATATCTAAAAGTGAAAGAGATAGCCAGAGAGATAGCAATTGTACATCAGCACGCCAATATGAATTTTGGTCTGACGTGTAAAGAAATTGTTCTCATGGGAAGATATGCATACCAGAGCACATGGAAATGGAAAAATATTGATGACGAGAATATAGCCAAAGAATGTATGGAATATTGTGGGGTGTGGCAGTTCAGGAATAAGAGCATAACAGAGCTATCAGGTGGAGAATTCCAGCGAGTGATGATTGCAAAGGCTTTGGCGCAGCAAACCGAGATACTATTAATGGACGAGCCAGTGGCAAGTCTGGATTTAAAATTTCAAGTAGAAATACTGAATTTGTGTAGAACATTGACGCGAGAAAAAGGGGTCACAATTGTAGCACCTATACATGACATTAATCTAGCCAGACAGTTTGCCGATATGACACTGATATTAGATCGTGGTAAAGTAGCACGATTTGGTAAGAGTTGTGATGTAATCACAAAAGACAATATAGAACAGCTGTATGGTGTTAAAGTACGGGAACTAAAAGACGAATATGGGGGAGTGCATTACTTCCCTACAGTATAGAGGGTGAGAGCATATGGGAAGATTGGTATTGATAACGGGCGGAGCCCGCAGTGGAAAGAGTACCTTTGCAGAGAAAATAGTGTCCGATTGGTCTGTAAATGGGGACGGTTCTAATTGGCAGGCAGGCCAATTAGAACCGTCCCCAACACCCCAAAATGTGCTTTATGTTGCCACAGCAGTGGCTTTTGATGAAGAAATGAAGGATCGTATCAGAAAGCACAAAGAGGGGCGACCAAACACTTGGGAGACTTTAGAAAAATATAAAAAATTTGGGGAATTGGAACATATCACAGAGTTCCAAAGTGCAGAAATTATATTGTTAGATTGTCTTGGTGTTATGCTAAACAATATAATATTTGATGAAAAGGGCTTTGATCCAGATACATGTAGTTTGGGGCAGATAGAAGTTATTGAAAACAAAATGCTGGCTGAGGTGGATGCTCTAATTGGCGCAGCTAAAACAAAGAAAATGGTTGTGGTGACCAACGAAGTTGGACTTAGTATTGTGCCAGAAAATAGATTGGCTAGGTTTTATAGGGACATATTAGGGCGAACAAATCGCCATGTAGCAGAGAATGCTGACGATGTACATTTTGTGGTGTCAGGCATTCCGATGAAAATAAAATGATTTTTTTGCCCTGGGTTGGGGACGGTTCTAATTTGCAGACCAATCGGTCTGCAAATTAGAACCGTCCCCAACAAAGAAAATGAGGAGAGTATGAAAAGTTTTTTATTAATGTTATCATTCTTTACCAGACTACCTGTGCCTCACGTGGAATATGAAGAGGCTAGGTATAAAAACGGTATCAAATACGTACCAATTATAGGGCTTTTGGTAGGCTTTATCTTATTTGGACTATCCAAGCTCATACATTACTTGAAGTATGATTTGGGATATGGTATGCAAATCGGCAATTTTGACCTGATAGCCATGGCTACACTTTTTATTGTTTATATTGTGACAACGGGGGCGATTCATTTAGATGGTGTAGCAGATACTTGTGACGGGATATTGAGTGGGCGCGAGCGGGCAAAAATGCTTGAAATCATGAAAGACAGTCACATTGGGGTATTCGGTGTAGTGGGACTCATGGTGTGGGGGGCTTCCTTTTTTGTGCTCCTAGAGACAATAAACCAACTTACATTAATTTTATTGCCCGTAGTTGGAAAATCCGCTATGATCCTATCGGCCTACATGGCTCCGTACGCTAGAAAAGATGGGTTTGGACGATTTTTTTCAGAAGGATGTAGGGGCAAACACGGACAACTCATCTGGACGCTCATTGTATTAATTTTGGTTTCCTTTATCTCACCAATGATTGGTGGCATAGGATTAAATTTACAAGCTGCCCTAACCTACATGCTTTGTATAGCTACAGCCCTAAGTGCTGTCATTGTAATGACGGCTTATTTCAAGAAAAAACTAGGGGGAATAACAGGGGATACATTGGGATTCACTTGCGAAGTATCACAAATTGTATTTGGTGTATCAACTTTATTTTTGCATTGGATAGGATAGTCTACTTATGATACAATATTCCATATGAGAACAAGCCTTTAAGGAGCGTGCAAATGGAAAATTCCAAATTATATATTGTCATTCCCTGCTACAATGAAGAAGCTGTGCTATATGAAGTGACTAAGGCACTAAAGTCCAAACTGCAAGGGCTACTGGATCAAGGGCTCATTGCTAAAGAGAGTAAAGTTGTGTATGTAGATGACGGGTCACGAGACAAAACATGGAGCATCATCGAAGAACTTCACCAAGCAAACGATTTCGTTTTGGGCGTAAAACTTTCTAGGAACAGAGGGCATCAGAACGCTCTTTTGGCAGGGCTTATGTATGCCAAAGACCGTGCTGATTTTGTCATATCTATGGATGCAGATTTGCAAGATGATGTGAATGCAGTGGATGAATTCATCAAGAAACACTATGAAGGTTCTGATGTAGTCTATGGCGTGAGATCAAAGCGGGACAAAGATACTTTTTTTAAAAGAGCTACCGCAGAAGGCTTTTATGTCATCATGGAGAAGTTCGGCGTGGAAATCGTATTTAACCACGCAGACTATAGGCTTATGAGCAAACGGGCACTAGAGTCCCTTGCTGACTACAAAGAGGCTAATTTGTTTCTCCGCGGTATTATTCCTACCATTGGGTATAAGTCTGAAAAGGTTTACTATGAGAGAAACGAGAGAGTGGCAGGTGAGACCAAATATACTGTTCGCAAAATGGTAAATTTCGCACTAGACGGCATCACCTCCTTTAGCACAAAACCCATCAGATATATTACCATGACTGGTTTTCTAATGTTCATTGCCAGCATAGGGTTCATGATTTATTCCCTATTCCAAAAGTTCTATGGCATAACTGTACCGGGATGGACCACGTTGATTTGTTCCATTTGGATGATTGGCGGGATACAACTGCTATCCATAGGCATTATAGGTGAGTATGTTGGCAAGGTTTATATTGAATCCAAAGCAAGACCAAGATTTATAATAGACAAAGTGCTGGAGCCTAAAGAATGATAAAAAAAACCATAAACAAACTACTGCAAGGAACTCTTGGAAAATTTCTCATGGTGGGCATACTGAATACAATCGTTGGTGCTGTCATCATGCTA
>JAVBKP010000065.1:0-10897 GCA_031553975.1 Anaerovoracaceae bacterium
GCCGTAAGGAACATGGTTTCCATACGGCTAATCATGCCACTAGGTGAATTGGCATGTCCCGTGGATAGTGATCCGTCATGCCCCGTATTCATGGCCTGAATCATATCCAAAACTTCCCCTCCGCGAACTTCTCCTACTATAATCCTATCTGGACGCATTCTAAGGGATGATTTTATAAGACTTCTCATTGAAACTTCGCCTTTTCCCTGTGCATTGGCACTCTTGGATTCTAGCCGCACAATGTTAGATACACCTTTTATTTGTAACTCTGCTGAATCTTCTATGACAATTACTCTTTCGTCCTTCGGAATATATTCAGACAGCACATTTAAAAAAGTCGTCTTCCCTGAGCTGGTTCCTCCAGAAATGAAAATGTTGTAACCTGCTTTTACTAATATTTTTAGAAATTCTGCTACTTCTCGAGTTATTGACTGCATGGTTATCAAGTCTTCCATCTCGATTTGGGTTTTGGGGAATTTTCTTATGGTAAGGATTGGGCCGTTTAATGCCACATTCTTGTATACAGCATTTACCCTTGAACCATCCTCTAACCTAGCATCCACAATTGGATTTAGCTCGTTTATCTCCCTATGGATTTTAGACACCACCCGCCTTATGATTTCCTCTAGGTGTTCCACGCCATCAAAAACAACATCCGCTTTTTCTATTTTCCCCTTTCGCTCAACAAAGACATGCTCTATTCCATTTACCATAATTTCATTTATATCTGCGTCGTTAGCCAATGGCTCTAGTACATCTAGCTCTTTTCGCATTGCATTAAAAATAACATCTATTATCTGCCTTTTGTGGGCATGGGGTTTGTCTTTGGTCCTCTCATCATATAAAACAATATTTTCGATTCGCCCCAAAACTTCATCGTCACTTTCCATCTCTGTCAACTGTCCCATCTCTTGCCGCAACTCTTTGATCAGAATTTTGATCATATCTTTATTCTCACTCATGGTCCATCTCCTCGTCTATGATTTTTTCCAATGCGTATTTTACTTCTGCCATAAAGCAGCCGTCGTCTCTAACTTCCGTGTGCTGTCCTACATGTATAAATGATTTATGATCTGACCGATTGGTTATATCCATTTGCCTCCCCATTCTTAAAATATTTTTCTGAGAATTCATTCTCCGAATAAAAGCTTCTTTTTTGTAAAAACTCTTTGGTTTTTCATCAGTGACTGTACAAATAACCTTTGAAAAATTAAGGACACTATCCGTTGCCTCACATAATCCTCCGCTGATATCTACTACAATATAGTCATACACACCATCTTCTAAAATTCCCCTTATGACCACCGCCATTTCATCTCCAGACAGTTCCTTAAACTGGTTCACTGCACTATTGGTATTAAAGTGCCTTACTCCATCCCCATCAACATACGTGAATCCCTTTGTTCCATCGTGTAAGTGTTCATCTTTTTTCTGAAGCACTCTATAAATATAATCTGAGAGTGATCTGCCATTTTCAATATTTTCACACCCAGTGTATACATTAGATGAATTGTCATCCTCCATGTTCAAATATAAAACTTGGTAGCCTTGTCTCGCCATTAATCTTGCGATCGCAAGGGATATAACTGTGTTTCCCACCCCTCCTGAGGTTCCTACAAATGATACAGCTTCTGTTCTCTTTGTCACCATCCTAGTTGGATACGATAACTTATTTTCCATTACCTGCACTAGATATATGAGTTCGTCTGCTATGGCTTGGGCTGCCATATATTTAAAAATTGTTGGTTTTGCTACAATACTTTCGCTTTTTAGATCCTCCGCCTCCTGCTCAACAGGGTAATCGCTCATAAAAATATGTTTTATCTCCGTGTGCTTATCTGTCAAAAGTACCTTACCCTGGGAGTCAGCCCCTATCTCAACTTTACTATCTAGAATTCTTACATTGGCCCCCATTCCCTGCCCTGCTAGGAATATAGATAAAGCCCTTTCGTACTGCTTGTCCTTTAACTCAAGTAAAATCTCTAATTTTTCCATTTTTGTATCTTAACCCCTTTCTATCTATGGGTCATTTTACACTAAATGGATAAATTTGTAAAGTACTTTTTAAAATATTTTTTCTCTGCCTTTGGGTCTGCATTTGGGGACGGTTCTAAATGATATTTTTTCTGCAAGTTGGGACGGTTCTAATTAGATGACCATTTGGTCATCTAATTAGAACCGTCCCCAAAGTAATGTGCAATGAAGTTAGAACCGTCCCAACCCCAAACATATTTACCTGTTTAAAAGCATATTATGTGTAGGGAATAAATGGAGGGCACTATGAGATTAGCAGACTTAGGCGAAAAAGAAATCATCAATTTAACAGACGGAGGGCGCTTTGGGCAGCTTTCCGATGCAGAACTTTTATTTGATGAAAACACAGGAAAAATTAAGGCAATTATCGTTGAAGATTTTAGAGAGAGTAAAGGTTTTTTTGGATTTGGCGGCGAAGCAGAATACATACAGCTCGCTTGGAGTGGTATAAAAAAAATAGGCGCTGATGTTATTATTTTTGAATCAAATTAGCGATTTGGGACGGTTCTAATTGAGCGATATTGCAATATCGCTCAATTAGAACCGTCCCAAATGTATATTTTCAAAATTTCTTGATATGCTAACTAAATAGTAAATAAACAGGAGGCATATAATGAATTTTGATGATAAAAAAGAAAAGGATCTACCTACAAAGTCTCAAGAAGCTCTACAAACCCCAGAGGACAAGCCTACTGGCGACGCTCCACAAGACAACATAGATAATTTTGGTGCCATTGGCGACGCTTTTAATTTTAACAGCCCTATTCAGTATTTAAATATAATTGGTAGTATTGAAGGGCATAATGTACTGCCCCCGCAAAATAAAGCCACAAAGTACGAACATGTCATCCCACAATTGGTAGCGGTGGAGGAAAATCCAAATATAAAAGGTCTTTTGGTCATATTAAATACAATGGGTGGTGATGTGGAAGCTGGACTTGCCATATCCGAGCTGATTTCTTCCATTTCAAAACCTACCGTATCTTTAGTTTTAGGCGGCGGTCACAGCATTGGAATTCCTCTGGCTACTTCTACTAAGTATTCATTTATCGCCGAAACTGCCACCATGACTCTACATCCTATCCGTATGAACGGCCTAGTGATTGGTGCAGAGCAGACATATAATTATTTCCGCAAAATGCAAGAGCGCATAATAGAATTTATTGTTCGCACCTCAAAATCTGGTAAGGATACTATAGTAAACCTGATGAACAAAAGTGATGATATTGCAGGAGACATCGGAACTATTTTAATCGGCAAAGAAGCAGTTGATATCGGACTTATTGACCAAGTAGGTGGTTTAGAAGCAGCCCTTTCAAAACTCAAATCAATGATAGAAGAAAATGAACCCCCTCATTTAGAACCGTCCCCACAAGATGACCATTTGGTCAAAGGTAGTTTAGAACCGTCCCCAACCACCAGTCAAGTTACCAAAAAGGCAACTAAAAAGAGTACAAAATAGAAGAAAAAGAGAGGCGACCATTATGAATTGGCTGTCTCTCTTTTTTATAGTAAATTTGATTTCTCACTTATTTTTATTATGCCAAACAAGCGCAAGAATCATCATGGCAATCGCAGTGATAGATGCGGTTACAATATCTTTAGTCAACCCAAACGACCCTGCAAAAGAGTTTATTAAGGTGTGAAGAAAGATACATAGCCAAGGGCGAATGAAAGGCATGTACAATGACGCATATAAGTTTACTCCGTCCATGACGGCAGAAGCCCCAAAGGAAACCGTTAAAAATCCAACAACCATAAGATAATTAAAAGGTAAATATCAGATATCTTGAAATAAGTTTCCCACTTAGATTTTTTTCTTCAATTTTTGTAATCATTATTTATATACCTCCATCTTTAATGATTCGCTCATAAATCTAAATGACCCATTGGGGTAGCTACAATGAAATAATCCCTCATTTTGTCCTTGCGCAATAATATCTTCAAAAAACGGTGCAATAATTTCGAGTTTTTTCATAATACCCCTCTTTCTTACCTACCGACCGCCTGTTTGTATGTTCATTATATTAACCAACTCAATATAATTGTCAACCAAAATTTTCAAAAAATAAAATTAAAAGTTTTGCTCATTTAGAACCGTCCCCACATGATGACCATTTGGTCAAAAGTAATTTAGAACCGTCCCCAACTGCGTGGCATTAAAAAAAGTAAGTCGAACTTGACTTACTTTTCTCTATCTCCCCGTATGTCCAAAGCCTTGGGTGCCTCGGTCAGAATCTGAAAGTTCTGATACTTGCTCCCATTGGATGGTCTCATATTTTGCAACGATTAACTGGGCTATCCGGTCTCCATCTTTTATGACAAAATCCTCTTTGCCCCAGTTAATCAGACTTACTTTTATCTCTCCGCGATAATCGCTATCTATGGTGCCAATTCCATTTGGTAGCCCTACACCATTTTTAAATCCAATGCCGCTACGACCTCTGACTTGGGCTTCATACCCCAATGGCAATTCAATAAAAATCCCTGTGGGCACTAGCTCCCTATCTCCTGGTTTCATGGTGATCGTCTCATCTATACAAGCCATGAGATCCATACCCGATGCCCCCGGTGTGGCATAGGTTGGTAGTTGGTCTTTTTTAGATATGATTTTTACTTTTATCATCTAGATATTTAACTCCACTTTTTCTTTTGACAACAACGCCCCCGAATATTTTGACATATCTGTGAATTTTTCAATCATTATATCAATTTTTTCCATGTTTACGGCATCTATTTTTGCGATGACTTCTTCTTGCGAGAAGGTTCTTCCTCTTAGCAGTTGGCTTCTTCCTAAAGAGAACATTCTGCTGCTCACATTTTCCATACCAAAGATGTGGTTACTCTTTAACTGCTCTTTAGAGGAAGACAATTCATCTATCGTGATACCCTTTGCCTTTAGCAACCCAAACTCTTTCTTCACGCAGTCCACTACATCGTTGATTTTGCTTGGATTGACTCCTGCATATACGGCAAACACACCATCATTCACATAGGATGTAGCGTATGAGTACACAGAATATGCCATGGCGTGGTCTTCACGAATGGACTGGAATAGTCTAGAACTCATACTACCGCCTACTACTGTATTCAGCGTCGCCAAAGTATGATAATACTCATCTTCTAACTTTACACCCTTCGTAGCCAAACAGACATGGGCCTGCTCTATATCTTTTTTCTTAAATAACTGACTAGGCACGTAAATATCTGAGTACTTAGCCTTTTGTTGACTTTTCTCTCTGAGTTTTTTGAACTTGCTCTCGCAAATATTCACAAGTTGGGCCTCGTCAAAATTACCTGCCACTGATATTACCACATTGTCCATGCAATAATTCTCATCTATATAGTCCAAAATCATCTTTCTACTGATACCGCTTAGGGTTTCCTTGGTTCCTAGTATGGGCGTACACAATGGGGTGTCCTTAAACACAGTATTGTAAACCACGTCGTGGATGTCATCCTCTGGTGAGTCCTCATGCATGCTGATTTCTTCATAGATAACCGATTTTTCCTTTTCCATCTCCTCTTCATCAAATGTTGAGTTGAAGAAAATGTCAAATAGCACGTCACTTGCTTCTTCTAGGTGTGAGTCTAACGCTCTAACATAATAGCAAGTATACTCTTTCCCCGTAAAGGCATTGATTTGTCCCCCGATTTTATCAATGTCCTCTGCAATGGCCTTGGTGCTACGTTTCTCTGTGCCTTTAAAAATCATATGCTCAATAAAGTGTGAAATGCCCAGCAAGTTCTCCGTCTCGTTGACAGAACCTACCTTGGCCCACATACCTACAGCAACAGACTTAATAAATGGAATCTGCTCCATGACAAGTGTAGCTCCGCAGTTTAGTTTTTTAGTTACAATCATCCCTTATTTTCCCCCCATATTTATTCCCCAACAGAAGCCAAATGCGTTAGCGTTATGTTGGGGGCCCCATAAAATATCGAAAATGTGGGCATAACCCACCTTATTCGATTGTTCTTTGTGATTTATTGTATTGTATGATTTGAACGTCGTCTGTCAAGCTCTTTGAGTTGTTTTTTGCGCAGCCTGATCTCAGTTGGCGTTACCTCTACTAACTCATCGTCATTGATGAATTCTAAGGATTCCTCTAGTGTCATGATGCGCGGCGGTGTGAGTTTTACAGAATCGTCTGTGCCTGAAGCTCTCATATTGGTAACTTTCTTAGCTTTGCATGGGTTGACTACCATATCGTCATTTCTGCTGTTAACCCCTACAATCATTCCCTCATATACTTTGATACCTGGGTGAATAAACAGTTGGGCACGCTCTCCTATGTTATTAAGAGCATACGGTGTGGTCACGCCTTGTTCTTGGGCAATGATAGCACCATTTGCACGCTGTGGTATATCCCCTTTAAACTTCTCAAAACGCTCAAAACGTCTTACGATAGTGCCTTCTCCCCTAGTCTCATTGATGAATTCACTTCTAAATCCTAATAATCCACGGGTCGGCACAATATATTCCACTCTTGTAAAGCCATCCTTTGCCGCCATTAGCTCCATTAGACCTTTTCTAACATTTAGTTTTCCAATAATGCCTCCAATATATTCATCTGGCGCACTTACTACCACACGCTCCACTGGCTCAACTAAGTCTTTGCCTTCTCGGTGCATGATTACTTCTGGCTTTGATACAGCTAACTCATAGCCTTCTCTTCGCATATTCTCAATTAGAATAGATAGGTGGAGTTCGCCACGACCGGATACTTTAAATCCATCTGTGGTCTCCATAGGCACTACGATTAACCCTACGTTTACTTCTAGTTCTTTTTCCAGTCTGTCTTTTATGTGGCGTGTGGTCACGAATTTGCCCACTTTTCCTGCAAATGGCGACTTGTTAACCAAGAAGTTCATAGAAAGTGTAGGCTCTTCTATGTGTATCATCTCCATAGGCAACGGGTTGCCTGGATCACAAATGGTTTCTCCTATAGAAATATCTGAGATACCCGATACTACTACGATATCCCCGCACACAGCTTCTTCTACTGGCACTCTTTTTAGCCCTCTATACACAAAAATCTGATTTATTCTCTGGTTCCCTATACTACCATCAGCCTTTGCCACAGTAACACTTTGTCCAGTTTTAATTCTGCCTTTATAGATACGACCAATGCCAAGACGACCGATATAGTCATCATAGGCCAGTGTGGATACTTGCATTTGCAATGGCTCGTTGTCATAATCAGGGTATCCTTGACAATGTTTTGCAATAGTGTCAAATAAAGGTGTTAAATCTTTGCCTTCATCTTCTAATTCATGCTGTGCAATTCCGTTCTTTGTTATACTGTACAAAATCGGAAATTCAATTTGCTCGTCTGTAGCATCTAACTCTATGAAAAGGTCGTATACCATATCTACCACTTCTTTGGCACGTTGGTCTTTCTTGTCGATTTTATTGATCATCAGTATTGGATTTAGCCCCATCTCTAAGGATTTTTGCAAGACAAAACGAGTCTGCGGCATAGGCCCTTCGCTGGAATCCACTAGCAGAATTACGGTATCTACTGTTTTGATAATACGTTCTACCTCTGAAGAAAAGTCAGCATGTCCTGGTGTATCTACTATGTTAATCTTAACATCACCGTGCATGATCGAGCAGTTCTTTGAGTAAATGGTAATTCCTCTCTCTCGCTCTATGTCATTGCTATCCATCACTTGTTCAACGACTTCTTCGTTGTCGCGAAATACCCCACTTTGGCCTAGAAAAGCATCAACCAATGTAGATTTTCCTGCATCTACGTGGGCAATTACGGCAACATTAATTATCTTTTGTTTGTTTGACATATATATCTCCATTCTTTTAAAAGGTCGAGCGCCATTTAAGCACCCGACCTGCACATACTTCTAGTTTTTCTATTTAACTCTACTATTATATATTCTAATGAATAAAATGTCAAGATTTTGCCTTTAATTTTAGCTAATCCCAGCCATATTCTCTTGATTTTCATGATCACTATCTGACCTCTGAAGCAGCAAGTAGCTCACTGACAGTGACAAGTTTTATCCCTTGTTTTTCAATCTCTGCAATAAGTTCTGGCAAAGCCTTTACTGTCTCTGGCTTAGGATGCATAAGTATAATGGCGCCGTTTAAATCTTTTTTCAGTACTCGCTTTTTGATTACATCTGCTGTGGAGCCTTCTTTCCAATCTACCGTATCCGCTGTCCAAAGTATGGTCTTGTATCCTAAGTCCTCTGCCATAGCAACAGTGTCTTTTTTGTAATCCCCCGATGGCGGTGCAAACAAATTGGTTTTTATGCCTAAAATGCTATTGATGGCCGTCTCAGTTTTTAAAATTTCCTGCTTTGACTGCTCCATACCGATTTGCGTGCAAAGTTTATGACCATATCCGTGATTTCCAATTTCATGCCCCGCGCCATACATCTGACGCAATACCTCTGGATTTTTTTCAGCCCATCTTCCACATGGGAAAAAGCTGATTTTCACATCATTCTCTCTGAAAATATCTATCATTTTGGGGATTTCTGCCTCGCCCCAATCCACGTTACAAGCTATGGCCGCCATACTCGTAGCCGGTTTGCCTCCCCTGATCGCCCCATCTTGTGTTATGGTGGATACATATAACTGTTGGTTTAGGTTTTGGGATATATTTAGGCCAAGCTGCACGCCTAGCACCGTCACTATGCAAAGGTTAATGGCCAATGCAACGATGAAGACCTTATCACGTCGTTTAGAACCGTCCCAAACGAGCAGTGACCTTTTGGTCAGCAATTTAGAACCGTCCCAATTTTGTAGTAATTTTTTTAGCAAAAGAAAACACCCCCTTGGAAAATCATATTCCAAAGGGGTGTATTTTAGAAGAAGGATAGTTGGTCTGTCTCTGGAATTCCTGCGAAAATCCCGTAGTTTTTTAATGTTTCTACCGCTGTTTTGTTAAGGCCTGTGCGTTTTCTCATTTCTTCCAATGAGCCAAATTCACCTTTTTCGTATTCTTCCATCAGTGACCTGGCAGCATTTTCTCCTACGCCTGCTAAAGCTGCGAATGGCAATAGAACCTTGCCATCTTCCACCTTGAACTTAGAGGCATCGGATTTTCCAAGAACTACAGACAAGAACTCATATCCTCTATAGTACATTTCATAGGCAAGTTCCATGACCACAACTTCCCCTAGCTCCTTGGCCGTTGCCGTTTTTCCCTTATCTGCCACTTCTTGCATTTTGGCTTCAATGGCATCAACCCCTGCTAGGATCACCTCTGCATTGAAATCTGTCACTTTTGTGCTAAAGAACGTGGCATAAAATGCCAATGGATGGTACACCTTAAAGTAGGCAATACGGTATGCCATCATGACATAGGCCACAGCGTGGGCCTTAGGAAACATGTATTTTATGCGCCTACAGGATTCTGCATACCAGTCTGGCACATTGCATGTCTTCATAGCATCAGCGTCCTCTTGGGTAATTCCTTTGCCTTTACGCACATTTTCCATGATTTTAAAGGCGTGTTTTTTATCCATGCCATGTGCAATGAGATATACCATGATGTCATCACGTACAGAGATGGCATCTTCTAGCTTTGCGCTACCATCAAGAATAAAGTCTTTGGCATTGTTCAGCCAAACATCTGTACCGTGAGAGAATCCAGAGATTCGCAGCAGTCCTGAGAAAGTGGTTGGTTTGGTATCTTCTAGCATCTGCCTTGTAAAGCTCGTGCCAAACTCTGGTATACCTAGGCTTCCTTTTGCTATTTTAAATCCATCGCGCTTTAAATCTAAGGCACTTGTATTCAGGAACAAACTATTTACCTTTGCATCACTCAGTGATACAGTCAGTGGATTTACGCCTGTCATGTCATTTAGCATACGAATAATACTGGGCGCATCGTGACCTAGTATGTCTAGCTTCAATAAATTAGCATCAATAGAATGGTAATCAAAATGGGTGGTCTTAATACCTGAAGAGGCATCATTGGCTGGGTGTTGCACTGGACAAAACTCTTCCATCTCGTGGCCTTTTGGCAATACGATAATGCCTCCTGGATGCTGCCCTGTAGTCCTTTTCACCCCTTCACAGGCCTTGGCAAGACGTTCCTTCTCCCACTTGCTCTTTATGACTTCTCGCTCTTCACAATATTTAGCCACGTAGCCAAAGGCGGTCTTTGCTGCTATGGTACCAATGGTCCCTGCTTTGAATATATTCTCAGAGCCAAACAGCACTTCTGTATATTTGTGTGCGATCCCTTGGTATTCTCCTGCGAAGTTAAGGTCAATATCCGGCTCTTTGTCTCCTTCAAATCCTAGAAATACTTCAAAAGGTATCTCAAATCCATCTCGCTTGTACGGCGTGCCACATTTCGGGCAATCTTTTTCTGGCATGTCCACGCCACAACCATAAGGGCCACCCACCGCTTGGAACTCTGAATTCTTGCAGCTTGGGCAAATATAATGGGGCTCTAGGGGATTTACCTCTGTTATTCCTGCCATAGTGGCGGCAAATGAGGATCCTACAGATCCCCTTGAGCCTACTACATATCCGTCATCCATGGATTTTTTAACCAACTTTTGGGCGATGATATACATCACAGCGTATCCGTTACCAATAATAGAATTCAGTTCACGCTTTAACCTTGCTTCTACAATTTCAGGCAATGGACTTCCATAAATTTCCTCCGCCTTGCGCTCACACATCTCCCTCAATTCATCCTCAGATCCCTCTATCTTAGGGGGATACTTGTCCTTTGGCACAGGACTTAACTTTTCAATGCTATCTGAGATTTTTTTGGGGTTTTCTACTACGATTTCGTAGGCTGTCTTATCATCTAAATAAGAAAACTCATTGAGCATTTCACCTGTGGTACGCAGGTATAATCCCTCATCGCCCTCC
>JAVBKP010000067.1:0-9149 GCA_031553975.1 Anaerovoracaceae bacterium
TGTTTCTTTTTTACCTGTTATGATTGCTTTTTTCACCACCTGGTCTAGCTCTTTCGGAATAGCAACCTCTGAATAGTTTGTTTTTAACTTTGCAATTTTCCCGTTGTCTACATTTTTGTCATTTTTTAACATGATTTTGTCCTCCCATTTCTTATTCAAATTCGTGTTTTTCAGAATTACGGCTCTAGCGTTAACCGAAGCTTTTTAAGTATTCTGTATAGTTTTGTTTTGACGCTATTCACATATTCGATGAGAATATTAGCAATTTCTTCAATTTTTAAATCCTCAAAATATCGCAATGTAATAATCATTTTGTCCTGAGCTGGTAACGCATCTAAGGCGTTTTGCAAATCAAAATCAGTATAATCGTCTTCACTGGTGCCCACATTCTTCTCCAAATCTTGTTCTGTCACAAGTAGGAGCTTGCTATTTTTTCGGATAAAATCAATGGCTGTATGGACAAGAATTTGATAAAACCAAGTTTTGATTATAGTATCATCATGTAGCGTTTTTTGGTTTTTAATCGCTTTATAAATTGATTCCTGAACAATATCTAACGCATCCTGCTCATTTTTAGCATAACTATACGCCAGCCTATAAAATTTTTCCTTATTTTCTATGAGATAGTTCTCTAAGTTTGAAATCATTTGGCTACTCCATTTCAATTTCACCTGTTCTGGGTCCCCTCATGCATGAGAGTTATCATCTTTTCGTTTTTCCTGCAAAATACTTTACACAATATAGACGCAGTAGGATGCGAAAAAGTTTTAGGTTTTTAAAAAAAATTGCATTAACCTTTCTTTTGCTTAATAAATATTTTACAAATATGTTTGAAGTTCATAGGATTTGTATTATAATTAAAGGAATACTATAAAACTTGAGGAGGAAATTATGGCTAATATATCTTTGCAAAACATCTATAAAACGTATCCCGGTAACGTAACCGCTGTTCATGATTTTAATCTAGAGATTGAAGACAAAGAATTCATTATTTTGGTAGGACCTTCAGGCTGTGGTAAATCAACAACTTTGAGGATGATTGCTGGCCTTGAGGACATAAGCCAGGGCAGCCTTTATATTGGAGACAGATTGGTAAATAATGTTCCTCCTAAAGATCGTGACATAGCAATGGTTTTCCAAAATTATGCACTTTATCCACATATGTCAGTATATAAAAACATGGCATTTGGCTTGGAACTTCGTAAGATGCCAAAGGAAGAGATTCGTCAAAAAGTAGAAGAAGCTGCTAAGATTTTAGATATAGAAGAACTACTTGATCGTAAACCAAAGCAACTCTCCGGAGGACAGCGTCAGCGTGTTGCCCTAGGACGTGCTATGGTTAGAAATCCAAAGGTGTTCTTATTAGATGAGCCTTTATCAAACCTAGATGCAAAATTAAGAGCCGCAATGAGGACGGAAATTGCTAAATTACATAAAAGATTAGGTACGACTTTCGTATATGTAACCCACGATCAAGTGGAAGCCATGACCATGGGTGATCGGATTATTGTAATGAAAGGTGGCTTTATCAATCAAGTGGGCACACCGCAAGATCTATATGAAAGACCTTGTAATATGTTTGTTGCTGGGTTCATCGGCAGCCCGCAAATGAACTTTTTTGACGTTACCATTGCTGAGGCAAACCAGAATATTGTTGCAACCTTAGGTGATTATAAATTATCTATACCTAAATCAAAAAATGCAAAAGGCGAATTAACTTCCTATGTGAACAAAACCATTGCAATGGGAATAAGACCTGAGAATATAAGCATTCACGCCCCTTCTGATGCCTCAAGTATTGCAGTAGATGCCACAGTAGAAATCGCTGAATTAATGGGCTCAGAGACTTTTTTACATCTATCGTTAGCTGGCAATAATTTTGTTGCTAAAATACCTGCACATCTTAACTATGACATTGGCGATAAAGTAAAAATCTTCTTTGATTTAGAAAAATCTCACTTTTTTGATAAAGAAACCGAAAAGATAATTTGTAATTAATTATAATAAGCGGAACCAAGGAGGTATTCATCATGGAATGTAAGAATTGCGGAAGCGCTAATATTAAAGTTGGTATCTCTTGGGGTGTTGTATACGATGCAAATGCTGTTGGATTAAGGTATTCAAAAGGGATTTTTGGTAACACAGCGCAATTATGCTCTGATTTGTGTTTGGAGTGTGGTGAGATTAACCGCACGTATGTGAGTGAAAAAGATTTGATTGCTATTAACCACAAATACAATGTAGCTAAAGAGCGGTCTCAAAGATAATGATAAAAAAACTAATTCCCATTCTATTGATTGCTATACTTTGTGTTAGCATGCCAATCACTGCTTTGGCCACTGATGAAAAGAAAATGCTTTATTTAACCGTCTCCTACGACGAGCCTATCATCAAGGATCGTTTGCTTTATCTTGCGCTTAAACGTATAGGCTATGATGTCAACGTCGATGCCATGGGTATGTCAGGTGCTATATTAATGGCAAATAATGGTGAAAAAGATGGCATTTGTACACAAACCATTGGATTAGAAAAAACCAACCCGAATCTTGTCATGGTTCCCGAAGTTGTAGGATCCATTAAATTTGAAGTTTATGGACGTGCGGACAGTGCATACAATATTTCTTCATGGGAAGATTTATCAGGGCTACGCATTGGAATACAATTCCAAAAACCATATATCGAAAATCATCTGCCAAAAGATATTAGCCCTCCTATTAGAAAAGATACGATTCCATTACTTTTTGAGGCAATGGAGGCTGGCGAATGTGATGTGGTGATCATCACAAATGCATTGCCAACCGATACATCAATTCCCATATATGCGAAAAAAGTGGGGATCGCAGAGGTCACTTCGACCTATTCTTACTTGAACAAAAAATATGAATATTTGGTTCCTCAGCTTGCAAAATCCATAGCTTCCTTAAAAGCCGATGGTACCTATGATAAGGTTAACAATCAACAGGAAGTTGTGGCAGATCAAAGAAAATTTGCGCTACATATTTCATCTTTTTATACCGACATGGAACGAGAGCAACAAATAAGCGAAGGTATAGACTCCGTTTTTTTTGAGAGTGAAAATGTTGATTTATACACAGTTTCCCTCAATTCTAACCGTATTTTGGATGACATTAGCAGAGCAAAAGCAATTTTCAGTCCCTTGCGCGCTAGTATCCTCAAAAATATTCCCGATGTTATTATCGTTTCAGATGAAATGGCAATGGGGTTTTTGGAAAATTATTACAACCGCTTGTTTTCCAACGTTCCCGTGATTTATTGCGCCCTAAATGATATTAATTCAGACATGCTCTGGAGCGTTGAAAATCAGGTAACTGGCGTTGATGAAACTATTTCTGCCTTTGAAACAGCTGAGTTGATGTTAAAATTATTCCCTGATACAAAAAATATTTTTGTTATCAATGATTATATACAAAAAGGTAGATTGTGGAAGTCTGAGATAGACTCACAACTTTCGCCCCTAAAGAATAGGGTTAACATATCTCATAATGAAAATAGTTCTTTTGCTGATTTACTCCAAACTATCAAAAACTTGCCACCAGATACACTTATTCTCACAGGTTTTTATTATGTGGATGGTATTGATACCATGTATTCCACTAAAAATATTCATACACGAATCAATGAAAATGCCTCCGTCCCTGTCTTTAGTCTGATGGATACTTCAATTGGGTATGGTCAACTTGGAGGCAAATATTCCAACAATGAAAAAATGGGACAAATTGCTGGTCAGATGGCTTTGGAAGTCTTAAGTGACAAGCCAACAAATGAAATACAAAATATCTCTGATACTACTTACTTGAACAAGTGGATATTTGATTATAATGTTTTGGAGAAGTGGAATATATCGACCAATTCCCTGCCCATAGACTCAGAGATACTCAATCGCCCTATCAGCTTGTACGAGGCTAACCCAACTGCTTTTAATCTTTTATTGGCGTTGATTTTTGGTGCTTTGGCGATTGTTATTGCCTTAACTGTGTTCATGATTGTTTTAGGACGGCGCAACAAGCAGTTAATCAAAGCGCAAATGAGCCTCCATACGGCAGAAGAGCTTAAAGAAGCCGCCTATTCTGCGAGTGAGGCGAAAAGTCTTTTTTTATCAAATATGAGCCATGAGATCCGTACGCCACTAAATGCGATAATTGGTATGACTAGCATTGCGAAAAAGATGGACAATATTGATAAAATAAAAGGTTGTCTTTCAACTGTGGAATCCTCCTCAGCTCACCTTCTGGCCTTGATTAATGATGTTTTAGATATATCAAAAATAGAAGCTGGTAAAATAGAACTGCATAATACACCCTTTTATTTGGAAGATACACTAAACAGTCTAATTGGCGTAATATCGGTCAAAGCCAGAGAAAAAATGCAAGAAGTACTGGTGCGGATAGAAAATGACACGTCAATGTTGCTATGCGGGGATTCTATGCGTCTATCCCAAGTGATTATGAATCTTGTCGCCAATGCCGTTAAATTTTCAGATAAAAATTCTAAAATTTTAGTCACAGTACATGATAAGGCACGCGCTAAAAATAGAATACTAATAGAGATTTCCGTTGAGGATCAGGGAATTGGACTCACCGAAGAAGAAATCACAAGGTTGTTCCAACCTTTTCAACAAGCTGATAGTAGCTTTACCAAGCGCTACGGCGGCACAGGTTTGGGACTTGCCATCTCAAAAGAAATCGTAACTATGATGGGTGGCGAGATTTGGGTTACCAGTACACCTGACAAAGGCAGCAATTTTACTTTTAACGTTTGGCTAGATCTTGTAGAAGAACCACTTAATCACCCCCACAGTAGCATTAGCAATGGAAAACAAATGCACGTACTTGTTGTAGATGATTACTTTGAGGCACGTAACTATTTCTGTTCCCTTCTAAAAATCCAAGGTGTTCGTAGTCAAATGGCCGCTGATGCTAAAGAAGCGATTTCTATAATCAAAGAATGTGAAGCCATGGGCGACGCTATCAATATTATTTTAATGAACTATTATCCAGGCGATGATGACATCATCCAATCGGTTAGACAAGTTTGTACTGAAGGACTGAGCCCAATATCTTTCATTCTGATGTCTGTTTGCGATCTTCAATCCCAATGGGAAAATGGCAAGCACGAATGGTTTAACCTATTTTTGCCAAAGCCTACTTTGCCTACTGCTTTATTTGCAAAGTTAAACGATGCATTTGGAATCAGCGGTGGTCATGTCCATCCAAATGAAAAAGAGATTGTACAATATTCTGGAAAACATGCACTGCTTGTTGAAGACATTGAAATCAATCGTGAAATTTTGAAAGCAATGCTTGAACCCACCTGCATTGCCATTACAGAAGTAACAAACGGTAAAGAAGCTGTAGAAATCTTTGAGGCAAATCCTGGCATGTATGACATAATTCTAATGGACGTGCAGATGCCTGTTATGGACGGCTACACCGCTACTCGCACCATCCGAGGCAGCGCACATCCTCGCGGTGCTACAATTCCCATCATTGCCATGACGGCTTATGCTTTTCGAGAAGATATTGAGGCCGCCGTTGACGCAAAAATGAATGGGCATGTGAGCAAGCCATTAGACATGTCCAAGTTGATTTTTGAATTGAACCGTTTCCTCTAAACTTGAATCATTAGAACGCTTAGGAAATTTAGTTGTATGGGTAGTTAAAGTAACCCTTGAGAAAGAAAAAATATTATTTCATACTACATCTAATCGTGGCTAGTGAACTGACTGCCCTGATCCGAATTGATAATGCATGGCGTTCCGTAGGTTTCAAGCCGTAGAGATTGGGGCGTTATTCACTCGCAACTAGAAATCTATTTTGAGGACAGGCTGAGTTAAATTTGACCTATAAATCCACAAGAAGAGGAGAAAAATTACTCCTCTTCTTGACATGCCTAAAAAGGTGTGTATACTAAAAGACAAGGATCGGAAGCTGTCTAATGACCTCCGACCCATCGTTATTTCTTAATATTCTACATCAGATTTTAGCGTTTACACAATCTTTGGGATAGACTCTGGCTTTGATCACAATAAATCCGAACCCATCTCCTATTGGAAATATTGGGTTCGGATTATATTGGTTTAGTGCTGGCTAAGCACCTATATCAACACTCTTAATTTTAATCAAATATCGCTATCTAAACCTATAATCAATGCCACTCTGCTTTAATATAGCATTTGCCGTAAACCTAGATTTAATTTTACCATCAACAGTCACATGCCTATCATTTATAGGGCTGTACCAAATATCATGGTCGCCTTTTCCGCGCCTAAAGAAAGAACAGCCATGTTCACGCAAAATCTCACGTACTTTTTTCTCGTACTCAGCCATTATAAAACCACCAGTTCGCTTCGCTCAGATACAAACGATAGCGTAAACTCTTTTGCAGCAGGAGCGTTTAATTCAATTAGTTCAGGTGCAGCAAAACGAATACGCTCGATGAGCGCATCAAATGACCCTGCCTCTAACACCAATCCTGGAATATCATCGCTAGTAGCAACCCAAACAGCCGTCTCATCGTCCCAAACTAAGGTTACAACATATTTCATAAAATCACTTCCTTTTCATTGTCTCTTATAGTATAACAATCCCTGATTACTTTATCAATCACAATTACTATATTACTTTGAGCAAGATTATTTTGATCATTTTCGTGACGTCACGAAAATGATTGGATGCTCAATTAATTCTTTTATATTCTTTATCTAATTGTGGCATATTTTCCATAATTAAATTCTACATCGAAGAAAGTGAGTTTGTCTACGTTTTAAATTATCATTAACATACAACTATAATGGTCCCTCATGTCAAGACATATTTTTTAAAAATCTTAGTGAACCATATTTTTCCACCTAGTAATTATTCTTATACTACAAACGCAGCCTCAAATACAGCTTTAACCTTAGTTTTGAATGTATCCGTCTTGATGGCCTTGTAGCCTCCAACGATTAGATCAACTATCATTAGCCCTACAAACATAAAAATGAGATCCCATTCAAGGACTGCCACCATAGTTGCTAGGCTCTTAACTCCTGATATAACTCCGTGTTGTAATATTCCCATATGTATCCCTACTTCCTAGTCCTATAATCAAAATCTGACTGCACCTTACGGCTGTCAAGGTGGATAAAGGTGTCGTAAAACCCCACACCACCACCTAATCCCTTTTCTTTGCAAATCATATGCCAGTAACTGCGCATATTTTTTAGCCATGTCTCTTTAACGTCTCTGCTGGCCGTCATAATCTCCTGTGGAATAGCTATATCTGTCGCTATACCTGTAAGATGCTGTGAGCCTTTTACCCCGCCCACAGCCTTATTGTGAACCGTGCATCGGTGCCCACAATTCACTTTCAATGTCTTGCCCGAGTGGTCACGGATTTTTTGCAATAGTTCCATCTGTAGGTCTACTTCTTTGGTGCCTGGGATGGCTTTACAGCCACATTTGCATGTGAGCTCTGATACTTTGAAGTTCTTTGTGTCTTTTAGATTTTTGTAAATCATACTTTGTCCTTTCTTGCCTTTGAGGCATTAAAAAAGAGAGCCATGATTGGCTCTCTAAACTGTTTAACAAATAAATAATATAAAAGGCGCCATATTGGCACTCTTATATATAGATAGTTTGCCGTTATTAAATTATTTGATATCCAATAAATACTATCCAAATAGATGCAAAGCTCAACGGTAGAAAAACATCTATTTTCCATCTCGTATGAGATATATTCTTAATTTTTCTAAGCCTATTCTCATCTTTGCGTGCTTTTCGATCATGAATGTATTTATCCAACGGCATTACTTCACTCAGATCATTATAGTAGTAGTCTACCACCTTAGCCCTTGCCGATATTACTGTGAACCCTACTAAAAGTTGAATCAATGCTATTATAGAAATAAAAGCATTAACAAATGGATCCTTGTCAAAAGTTATTGCACCCGCACTAATCATGACTGATTGAGAAGCTAAAAACACGCCCCTATACGCTTGTAGCAGTGAGTTGTTTACGTTATACCTCTCCGTATTCTTCTGTTTCAAATCATCCTCCTAATAGCATTATTTTATGCTTCCAATCATACCATTAAATGTTATTTAACTCAACTAGTGTTTCTACTTATTAAAAGCAGCTTTTAATAAATTTCTACTATGCATCTACTAAATTTTCTGGGCAAGGCGTCCCCATTAACTCGACGTATCGTTCTTTGGTTACTTTACCGATTTCGACATCTTCCATTGCAAGGTATTCGACTTGCTCCTTTTTATCGTGTCCTATGATTTCACCAGATTTTTTTGTTCCCTCTTTTATGAGCCGCCAGTAACTACGGCTAATTGGTGATATGTGCATTTTATCTACCCTCCATCATTTCATAAATTTCTATAATTGCAGCATCTTGTGCTACTTGCACTTCGTATTGATTTATAATTGCTAAATCTGCATTATCCAGTGTTCTCTTTAATTCTCCATTTTCAATCAACGCAAAGTTTGCAATTTCAACCGAAGTAAGATTTTGCCCGTAATTTCCTGCTAATACACGTTGCTCGAATCCTTGCGGTATGTCGTCTACTTCTATGAATCCTGTCTGCTCTGTATAACCACAAACCTCATATGTTGACATGTTTTGGGCAATCAATCTAAAATCTTGTGGCTGATTATCTATATTTGTAACAATTAGCATCCTGCACCTCCATTCCAAAGGCTATTAATTTCATCTACAGTTAAATCACGCGTAAACACTCTAGTCATATCAATTTTTCCTCTAAATGGTTTGCCAAATGTTCTATCCATATATCCATAATCATATGCACCATTCGCCCCTAAATAAAAACCATAGTTATCCAATATTGGTACATTTGTAGAATTAACCCTAGCTGTTGCGCCCTTAATGTCAATTCTGTGATTCCTTTTGAACCCGAGTCTAATAATGGTGCGAGGTCTCCATAGCTTTTTCCAAAAAGGTCATTTGCAATGGCATTTCTCTTGTTTATATCTTCCATATCAGCTA
This sequence comes from Anaerovoracaceae bacterium, assembly GCA_031553975.1. Classification (GTDB taxonomy): domain Bacteria; phylum Bacillota; class Clostridia; order Peptostreptococcales; family Anaerovoracaceae; genus JAVBKP01. The sequence continues at coordinate 9,014 of JAVBKP010000067.1, forward strand.
GCCCAGTTCTATACCTCTGTAGAAAATGACGAAAAGAAACGGACCATCGAAGTTTTGGATTCAATATCCTTTTAATCATCAATTTCAAAGTGGCGATAAAGTGGCGATAAATAAAAATACACCTTTTAGCAAAATA
>JAVBKP010000062.1:0-17609 GCA_031553975.1 Anaerovoracaceae bacterium
TTAAAAGAAAAAAATGTATCAGGCTCTGTTAGCCTAGAAGAGGAAACAGACGGCGTTGGCATGAAAAAAAGTGGTTGCCATGGATTTTGCGAGATGGGACCACTGGTTAGAATAGAGCCATGGGGATACTTATATATCAAAGTGAAATTAGAAGACTGTGAAGAGATTGTAGAAAAGACCATCATAGGAGGCGAGCTCATTGATAGACTTTGCTACAAACAAGAAGACACAATCTACAGCACCCAAGACGAGATTCCATTCTACAAAAGGCAGACAAGATTGGTTCTTGGAAAATGCGGAAAAATAGACGCTACTTCCATCCAAGAATATATAGGCAATGGCGGGTACAAGTCTTTAGAAAAAGCTATTTTTGACATGACAAGAGACGAAGTAGTTCAGTTGGTAGAAGAGTCCAATCTACGTGGACGTGGAGGCGGAGGGTTCAAAACCGGTGTCAAATGGTCACAAGTGAAACGCCAAACAGAGCCACAAAAATACATTGTATGTAATGGTGACGAAGGAGATCCAGGTGCTTTCATGGACAGAAGTATCATGGAAGGTGACCCTCACAAACTACTAGAAGGTATGATGATTGCAGGGGTAGCTTGCGGCGCTAACATGGGATATATCTATGTTCGTGCAGAATACCCACTAGCTGTAGGTCGTCTTAAAAACGCCATAGCACAAGCCCGTGAAATCGGATTGTTAGGGGAAAATATTTTAGGAAGTGATTTCTCCTTTGATTTAAAAATAAATAAAGGAGCAGGTGCCTTTGTTTGCGGAGAAGGTAGTGCGCTGACGGCCTCTATTGAAGGCAAACGTGGTATGCCTAGAACCAAGCCCCCACGTACAGTAGAACAAGGTCTTTTTGCAAAACCAACAGTGCTAAACAATGTAGAAACATTTGCCTGTGTACCAATGATATTAGAAAAAGGGGCAGAATGGTTTAAAGCCATTGGACCTGAAAAGAGCCCAGGAACAAAAGCCTTTGCTTTGACAGGGAATATTACCAACACAGGGTTGATTGAAGTACCTATGGGAACCCCATTAAAAGAAATCATATTTGACATTGGCGGTGGCATGAGAGATGGGGCTGAGTTTAAAGCAGTTCAAATCGGAGGACCTTCAGGCGGATGTCTTACAAAAGAACACTTTGACCTACCACTAGACTTTGATTCTCTCAAAAAAGTAGGTGCCATGATAGGTTCAGGTGGACTTGTTGTCATGGACGACAAGACGTGTATGGTAGAAGTTGCTAGATTTTTCATGAACTTTACCCAAAATGAATCTTGCGGCAAATGCGTACCATGTCGTGAAGGCACAAAACGTATGCTAGAGATTTTGGAAAGAATTGTAGCCGGACAAGGAAAGATGGAAGACATAGATGAGCTTGAAAACTTAGCGGATACGATTTCTAGCACAGCACTTTGTGGCTTAGGCAAAACCGCAGCCTCACCAGTGTCTAGTACACTAAAATATTTTAGAGATGAGTATATTGCTCATATTGTAGACAAAGTATGTCCTTCAAAGACATGTACAAAGTTAAAACGTATCTATATTGATGATGAGTTATGCAAAGGCTGTTCTAAATGTGCAAAAACATGCCCAGTGAATGCAATATCTGGCGCACTAAAAAGCCCGTTTGCCATCAACAAAGATACTTGTATTAAATGCGGTGCATGTATTGAATCTTGCCCATTCAAGGCAATAAAGGAGGACTAAGATATGGAAAAATTTATGATGGTAGATAACATTGCCGTTGCTATAAAAGACGAAAAAAATGTACTAGAAGTGATTAGAAAAGCTGGAATTGACCTTCCAACATTTTGTTACTATTCAGATCTTTCTATCTACGGTGCATGCCGTATGTGTGTGGTGGAAGACCAATGGGGCGGCATAGAAGCCTCTTGTTCCATGGTGCCAAAAGAAGGTATGGTTGTATTCACCAACACAGAAAGACTTAGAAAATACCGTAAAAATATACTAGAGCTACTCCTTGCAGAGCACTGTACAGATTGTACCACATGTTATAGGAACCTATCTTGCAAACTGCAAAGCCTTGCGTTGCGATTTGGTATTAACATGACAAAATACAACTATACAAAACCAGAAATGCAAAGAGATACTTCATCTTTATGTATTGAAAGACACCCAGAAAAATGTATCCTATGCGGAGACTGTGTGAGAATGTGCGCCGAAGTGCAAAACGTAGGTGTTATAGACTTTATGCACAGAGGGTCTAAGATGACTGTGGATACAGCCTTTGGAACACCATTGGCTGAAACCAATTGCGTAGGATGCGGTCAGTGCGCAGCAGTATGTCCTACAGGTGCCATCATTGTCAAAAGGAACATCAACCCAATATGGGAGGCCATTACAGACAAAAACACAAGAGTGGTGGTTCAAATCGCACCAGCTGTCCGTGTTGGTATTGGAAGAGAATTGGGCATGGAACCGGGTCAAAATAGTATGGGCAGGATTGTAGCCGTGTTAAGACGGATGGGATTTGACCAAGTATTCGATACCTCTACAGGGGCAGACCTTACTGTAATGGAAGAGACAAAGGAATTCGTTGCTAGGCTTGAAAAAGGTGAAAAACTACCGTTGTTCACATCTTGCTGCCCTGCATGGATTCAGCAAGTAGAAAACCAATACCCAGAGTTATGACCAAATATTTCAACATGTCGCTCACCAATGCAAATGTTTGGCTCAGTGATAAAAGAGTATTATAAAAATGACGACAGAAAAGTTGTATCTGTTGCAATCATGCCATGCACAGCCAAAAAATTTGAGGCGGCAAGAGATGAATTTAAAATAGACGGCATTCCCAATATTGACTATGTGCTAACCACTCGTGAATTAATTCACATGGTCATGGAATCAGGTATTTTATTCAACGAAGTAGAAGAAGAAGCCGTAGATATGCCATTTGGAATCAGCAGCGGTGCTGGGGTGATTTTCGGAGTGACAGGTGGCGTGACAGAAGCGGTGGTACGCAGAGTATCAGAAGAAAAAACAAATGCCTCCCTGAAAAACATTGCTTTCAAAGGCGTGAGAGGGCTAAAAGGCGTTAAAGAATTCATATTGCCAGTAGGAGAGAATAAAGTTAGGATTGCCATAGTCAGTGGACTTAAAAACGCTGATACCCTAATCAAAAAAATCCAGTCTGGTGAAGTAGAATATGACTTTATCGAAGTCATGGCATGTCCGAATGGATGTATCTCTGGGGCAGGTCAACCTCATGCAAAAGCTACACTGCAAGAACAACGTATGGAAGGTTTGTACGAAGCAGACCGTATGTCTACCGTAAAACGTTCAGAGGAAAATCCTCTCATGGATAGCATATATGACAAAGTGATCAAAGGCAAAGAGCATGAAATGCTTCATGTTCACTACCATAGCAAATAAAAATCAATACTCAATGGGGACGGTTCTAAATGAAAAGTGATTATCTAACTTTTCATTTAGAACCGTCCCCATTTTATATAAAGCAGACGAATTTCAGGTGGATCCAAGGCTAAACACACAAATAACCATCCACGCTTTACATCTGACAGCAAACATAATATAATAGAAGGTAGCATTAAACCAATTCATTTACATATAAGGGGAACGGCATGCACGAAGAAGGCCTAGGACAAATCAAGATATCTGAGGACGTTATAGTCAAGCTTTGCGCTGTGGCTGTCATGAATACAGAAGGGGTATCGGCTTTGTCTGGTGGCATTACAGAAAGCCTATCGAAGAATATATTGGGTAAAAGCTCACCAACCAAAGGGATTAAAGTGCTCATAACAGAGAAGGAAGATGTTATAATAGACCTATTCATCATAGTGAAGTATGGCGTTAAAATACCTGAAGTAGCATGGAATATACAAGAAAGTGTTAAAAAAGAAATAGAATTAGCGACAGGATATGCAGTAAAAGGTGTGAACATTCACGTACAAGGCGTTGCATTTGAAGAGGAAGAATAGAATGAAAAGATCAGAGCAAAGAGAAGTATTGATGCAGATGATATACCAAATGGGAGTACAAGAAGACTTTAGCGGAGAAGCTATGGCTGCGTTTTCTGTGAGATTTTTAGACACAGACAAGAAAGCAAAGTACTTTGAGGAGGTATATAACATTGTGGCCAACAGGATAGCCATGATTGACCAGACCATAGAGTCCCACATGGAAAATTGGAAAATAGACAGAATTGCCAAAGTGGACTTGGCTATCATTAGAATTGGTGTGGCTGAAATTTTATTTATAGAAGAGACAGCAGATGCAATCGCCATAAATGAGGCGGTAGAACTTGGAAAAAAATTCGGCACAGATGAATCCAGCAAATTCATCAACGGCGTACTAGGAAAAATAGTAAAAAGCAAAAACAAAAGCGATAAAGAATGAAAAAACAATGTATTATAGGAATAGACACTAGCAATTATACCACGTCTGTAGCTGCCTGTGACTTGCAGGCAGGTATAATATCCGATAGGCGGACCATATTAACAGTAAAACCAGGAGAGAGGGGCCTCAGACAGTCAGAGGCTCTTTTTCAGCATATACAGAATTTGCCCAGTCTAATCCAGAGCCTCATGGCTGATCTAGGCCAAGACGCAGACGTCTTGGCCATGGCTGCTAGCGCCAGGCCCCGCCCAGTAGAAGGCTCCTATATGCCCGTATTTGGTGCAGGTCTTAACCTAGGAGCCTCTTTAGCATCTGTGATGAGAATTCCACTCTATACATATTCTCATCAAGAGGGACATATTAGGGCGGCCATTTACGGCAATGTGGCCCCAAATGACCAAGGCAATAGGCAATCACAGGGAAATGCTTCATTCTTAGCATTTCATCTGTCTGGCGGCACCACAGAGCTACTAGAAGTAGTGCCACATGATATTGGGTATGATATTCACATTATAGGAGGCACAAAGGATATATCCATCGGGCAACTTGTGGACCGTGTAGGTGTTGGTATGGGTATAGGTTTTCCGTGCGGCAAAGAGATGGACAGGCTAGCCAATGAATTTCAAGTTCTAACAGAGAATGCAAAGGTGGACACCTCAAAACCCTCAGTTTTGGCGGGGGTCAAACCAATCCACATAGAAGACACTTGGCTGAATCTTTCAGGCATAGAGAGCCAGTGTCAGCGAATCATTACAAATACAAAGCATGACAAAGAAAACGCCTTAGAAGATTTTCAGCAAAGACTCTCCTACGAATTGTTCTCAAAGGTGAAAAAAGCTTTGCATACACTGGTCAAAAATGCCCAAGCTGAAACAGGTATACAAGATGTCCTCTACATTGGAGGCGTATCAGATAGCCAGTTCATGGGACTAAACAAAAGGTCAATCAAAGGCCTAGGTACAGATAACGCAGTAGGCATTGCCCTATTGGGGTTAGAGGCGTATGCAGCTAGATAAAGGAAACACATAGATGGCATTAAAACCAATCAAAGTATCACAAGTGAATAGCTATATTAAGAGGATTTTGGGCACGGATCCAATCTTAGGGAACCTTTCTGTCACAGGGGAGATTTCCAATTTGAAATACCATGACACAGGTCATGTATACTTCACCCTAAAGGACGAAGGCAGCAAACTCAGTTGCTTTTTACCAGAATCCAATCTAGCCAATGTACGATATGAACTAGAAGATGGTATGGAAGTTACCGCCATGGGCAGGGTCAATGTTTATGAAAAAGGTGGCACCTATTCACTGTATGTTTCAGGCATTGAAGTCTCTGGCATTGGCGATTTGACAATTGCTTTCCAAAAGCTAAAAGAAAAACTAGAAAAAGAAGGACTATTTCATCAAAAGCATAAAAAACAAATTCCCATGTTCTCAAAGAAAATCGCAGTCATCACCGCCGAAACCGGTGCTGCTGTCAGAGATATACTGAGAACCATTCAAAATAAAAACAACAAAATTGATGTGATTGTATACCCTTGCTTAGTACAAGGCAATGGGGCAGCGGCAGATATTTCCCAGGCTATAAAGCAGGTCAATGTACTGTTCCCTGAGGTGGATTGTATTATCTTAGGACGTGGGGGCGGTTCCATTGAGGAGCTTTGGGCTTTCAATGAAGAGATTGTTGCTAGAAGCATATACGAATCAAAAATTCCTATTATCTCTGCTGTGGGCCATGAGACAGACTTTACGATTTCAGATTTTGTGGCGGATTATCGTTCTGCTACGCCAACGGCTGCTGCTGAACTCGCCGCCTTTGATAGCTACAAACTAAAAAGAGATTTATCAGAGATGAGATCAAACCTAAAATACAACCTTGAAGGCAGAATACGCCACTATCAGTTAAGGCTGACAGTTAGCAATATGGATGTGCTAAAGGGCGCGCTACTCAACAAAATTGAAAAATATCAAGTCCAAACCACTCACATGATAGGACAAATTGCAGAAAACCTAACGCGTACGTTAGAGCAAGCAACCACCCAAGTCAACAATCACAAATTGATTTTAGAAAGCCTAAACCCGTCAAAGCTATTAGAAAGAGGCTATGCCGCAGTAACAGATGCAAATGGCGTTTTCTTACATTCAGTAGATAATACTGAGACAGGAAAAAATATAATTGTCAACCTATCCGATGGAAGCCTTGACTGCCTAGTAGAAGGGGTGAATCAATCCACAGAAAAGCCAAAGAGGAAAAAAAAATAACATGGTAAACAACGTTAAAATAATAACATATGAAGAAGCTAGACTAACCCATACTTTTATTGATGTGCGAAGCCCAAAGGAGTACGAGGAAGATCATATCCCAGAGGCGGTGAATATCCCCATATTTACAGACGAAGAGCGTGCCGAAATAGGGACAACATATGTGCAAGTGGACAGATACAAAGCAAAGCAGATTGCAGCCAAATACGTGGCAACAAAACTACCAGAGTTTATGGACAAAATCACAGAACTGAGGGCTCAGAATTCAAATTTAGTTTGCTATTGCGCCAAAGGCGGGTATCGTAGCAGCTTTTTTGTTTCGGTTTTCAACGCCATCGATATATTTGTTTGTCAGCTAGAAGGCGGCTATAAAGAATACAGAAGAGTTGTCAGAGAAACCATGCCAAAGCTAAATGAAGAGATTGAGTACGTAGTGCTTCACGGCAACACAGGGACAGGTAAAACTGATATTCTCCATGCACTTACACAAATTGGAAGAGACGTACTAGACCTAGAAGGCGCAGCCAACCACAGAGGGTCCCTATTAGGAGCCATAGGATTAGGACAGATCAACTCACAAAAGTGGTTTGAATCTCAATTGTTTAACCAGATGGTGAACTGCAAATCGGGCGTTGTGTTTATTGAGGCGGAGAGCAAAAAAATTGGAAAAGTGCTGATCCCAGAATGTATCCATGAAAAAATGATGACAGGAAAACATGTGCTCATTCAAGCTGATATACCAGTGAGAGTGGAAGTCCTGCGAAAAGAATATGGACAGAGGGCAGGCTGGATGGAAGAAGCAAGAGCCGCCATGGCAGGGATAGAAAAACATGTATGTAAAGTAAAATTTTCCCATATGATAGCATTGCTAGAAGTAGGAAATTTTGATCAAATAGCAGAAATGCTCATGGTAGAGTACTATGACCCAATGTACCAGCACAAAAGCGACCAGTTTGCCTATGAAGCGGTAGTGCAAAACAAAGGAGACGTGACGGTAGCAGCAAAGGAATTGAATAAGGCATTTAGCGCAGAATTTGAGGAAAAACCTAAGGAGGGGCAAGATGGCGAGTAAAAAAGAGACTAGTATAGCAAAAGAAAAGGCATTGTCCTTTGAAGATTGCTTTGAAAAACTAGAAAAAGCGTCCAATTCATTAAAAAGTGATGACTTAACCCTAGAAGAGTCGTATAATAATTATAAAGAAGGCATGGAATACTATGAGACATGTCAAAAAATGCTTGATGAGTTAAAGCAAAAGATTCAAGTATATGATCGTCGTCTAGACGAATTGAAGGAAGTGGAATAAATGAAAAGCCAAGAGTATTTAGCGCTATACAACAAATTTAATGAGCATATCTTTGATTTCTTGCCAACGGTAGAACCCCATAGCAAAACCCTAGAAGAAGCCATGAAATATAGCCTAGAAGCTGGCGGTAAGCGCATTAGACCTGTACTGATTTTGGCAGCATGTCAGTTTTGTGGTGGGCAAGTAAAAGAGGCTTTGCCGTATGCTTGTGCTATAGAGTATATCCATACCTATTCTTTGATTCACGACGACCTGCCTGCCATGGACAATGATGACCTAAGACGTGGAAAACCCACCAATCACAAAGTTTATGGTGAGGCAATGGCCATTCTTGCGGGAGATGGATTGTTAAACTCTGCCTTTGAAGCCATGAATAGAGACATGATTACGTATTTTGATAATCCTACCAAGCTGAAAAATGCCGTAAAAGCGTCGTATGAGATAGCCAAAGGGGCAGGGGTTAGAGGCATGGTGGCGGGGCAAGTCTCCGACATGGAGATGGAAAACAAACAAATGTCTAAAGAAATGCTTGATTATATCCATACCAACAAAACAGGGGCCTTGATCATAGCCGCCATTAGGGCCGGTGCCCACGTAGGCGGTGCCACAGATGAAATGCTCAAAGACCTAACAAAATATGGAGAATGTATAGGACTTTCCTTTCAAATCGCTGACGACTTGCTTGATATCTACGGAGACGAAAAAGAGCTAGGTAAAAAAGTAGGAAGCGATGCACAAAACAACAAGCAAACCTATCCATCCCTATATGGAATAGAAACCTGTAAGGCAAAAGTAGAAGAACTCCATGAGACAGCTTGCAATATTATGAAAAAATACGGAGAAAAAGGACAGTTTTTCATTGATTTGGCTGGGGACTTAGTGAATAGAAAGAATTAAAAAAAGTAAAAGACCAATATTTCTTGGTCTTTTTGATTGAAAAAAATCAAATACATCCGATACTACACATGTGAGCTTATGAATTAAGTCGCAAGGAGGATTGGGAGATGGCAGTGAGAAACAGTGCAAAGGCATTCATAATAAAAGGGAACAAAATATTACTGACAAAATGCAATGATCCAGATGATGGTGTGTATTATACAGTGCCAGGGGGAGGTCAAAACGAATTTGAATCCCTAAAACAAGCAGTTAAAAGAGAATGTATTGAAGAAACTGGACACACTATAGAGGTGGACAGGATGGTTGCTGTGTTTGAAGAGATTGCCCTAAGCGAAGAATTTAAACGCAGATATCCAAATCACGCACACAAAGTGTTTTTTACTTTTTTATGCCACTTGAAAGATGAAAAAATATCAGAAATCATCAAGAAAGATACAGACCAAACCGATCATGAATGGGTCGATCTAAACGAAGTACATAAATTAGCATTTTATCCAAAAATTCTCAAGGATAATTTTGATGATGTACTTGATGCAGAGAAGGTATTGTTTTTAGGCGAAATGTATAACTAGTAATATACAAATGGAAGAGCGCAACGACAAGAGGTGAACATGATAAACAATGCAAGCATACTTGCTGCCTATATACTGCCGCACCCTCCAGTGATCGTTCCAGAGGTTGGACGTGGACAAGAAAAAAAGGTGCAAAGCACAGTAGACGCCTATGAGAAAATAGCACGAGAAATAGGCGATTTGTCACCTGAGACAATTGTGGTGATATCGCCACATTCTGTCATGTATGCAGACTATATTCATATATCGCCTTATGAAAAGGCTGAGGGAGACCTTAGCCAGTTTGGTGTGGCTGAAGTCGGGCTGAAAGTCAACTACGATGCGCAACTTGCATCAGAGATAGCAAAAGAAGCCGAAGAGACAGGAATCAATGCAGGAACCCTTGGACAAAAGGAAAAAACACTAGACCACGGCACGTTGGTGCCTTTATACTTTGTGAACAAGTATTGCAAGGATTATAAAGTGGTTCGGATTTCTATCTCGGGGCTTTCCTTTGCAGAGCATTACCAATTTGGGGTTTGCCTTCAAAGTGCCATAGAAAAACTAGGACGAAAGACTGTGATTATTGCCAGTGGTGATTTGTCACACAAACTGAAAGACCAAGGACCTTATGAGTACGCAGAAGAGGGGACTCAGTTTGACCAACAAGTGACTGCCGCCATGAAGTCGGGAAATTTTCTCGATTTTTTAACATTCTCAGAAGACTTTGCCGAAAACGCAGGGGAGTGCGGGTTACGCTCGTTTATCATCATGGCAGGTGGTGTAGATAGACGGGACGTCACAACAAATTTCTTGTCCTATGAAGGCACATTTGGTGTAGGATATGCTGTTTGTGGCTTTAAGATAGGAGATGTGAACAAAGATAGAAATTTTGGTGAGCAATTTCAGCAATACAAACAACAGAATCTACAGGAACGCAGGGCCAATGAGGATGAATATGTAAAACTTGCCAGACTTTCACTAGAAACCTTTATTAAGGAAAGAAGAGAAATAAAATGCGCAAGCACATTACCCAAAAAAATGACAGATCAGAAAGCAGGGGTATTTGTATCCCTAAAAAAAGATGGTAGGCTGAGAGGCTGTATTGGCACCATTTCTGCCACCCAGCCTGATATAGCAGCAGAAATCATAAAAAATGCAGTCAGTGCAGGAATCGGAGATCCAAGGTTTGACCCTGTGACAATTGATGAATTGTCCCAGCTTGTCTACAGTGTAGATGTGCTAGGAGAAGCCGAATCTATCGAGAGTATAGATCAACTCGATGTGAAAAAGTACGGAGTCATCGTCAGCAAAGGCCACAAACGTGGGCTGTTGCTTCCGAATCTAGACGGCATCACAAAACCTTCTCAGCAAGTGGAAATTGCACTGCAAAAAGGCGGTATATTGCCAACAGACAGCTACTCCATGGAGCGATTTGAAGTGATTCGGCATTGTTAATCCACTCACGCCCCCAAAAACCCAGCAATCTCATCTAAAAAATATTGCCCATAATTCTGAAGTTTTACTTGGCCTACACCTGAGACGTTTAAAAGTTCATTCTCAGTAGTAGGTTTTTTTATGCACATATCCAAAAGGGTGGCATCTGAAAATATAACAAAGGCTGGAACGCTTCGACGTTCTGCCATAGAGCGGCGCAGTGCTTTTAGCCTGATGAAAAGCTGTTCGTCATCTGGGTTAAGTATATCAGCTGATTTTGATTTTTTGCGGGAAATTTCAACTTCTACTTGTTTTGTCAATTTCATTTCAAGCGTAGCATCACCTGATAGTGATTCGCTTGCACGTTCCCCTAGCTTTACGATAGGGTATTCGTCATTGGTAACTAATAGATAATTTTGTAAAATTAGGTAGTTGATTATATCTCGTATTCTTTTTTCGCTCACATCTTTTAGGATGCCATAGGTTGATATTTCATTAAGACCGAGCTTTACAATCCTTTCATTCTTGCTACCGCGCAAGGTGTCCGTAATCATTTTCACACCAAATCGTTCGTTCATCATTTTGATGCAAGACAATATTTTCTTTACATCAAGAGTAATGTCCACAATTTCAAAATTGGTATTGCAATTGCTACAATTTTCACAAAAGTTTTTCGGATTCTCGCCGAAATATCTCATGATGTATTCACGAAGACAGTCGTTGGTAGTACAATAAAAAGTCATGACCTTAAGACGCTCACGCTCGCGCTCTTTTAGCATTTGTTCGGTTGCTGCGTCTGGGTATTCTACATCTTTGCTATTTTCAATCAAAAATAGATTGGTCCGTACATCTTGTCCGCTATAGAGCAAAATACAGTCAGCGTTTGCGCCATCACGGCCAGCTCTGCCCGCTTCTTGATAGTAGCTTTCAATATCCTTTGGCATATTAAAATGAACCACATAGGATACATTGGATTTGTCAATACCCATTCCAAAAGCATTGGTAGCAACTATGATTGGCTTGCGGTCAAAAATAAAATCATCTTGGTTCTCAAGACGCTCTTTATCAGATAGCCCTGCGTGATAGCGCGTAGCAAGGTAACCAGCCCCGCACAACCGCTCACAGACTTCTTCTACCGCCTTACGGGTATTACAATATATAACGCCAGACTTTTCTTGTTTGTCTTTCAAAAATGCAGCCAAAGCAGCAAATTTATCAACAGGTTTTTGCACTTCAAAATACAGATTTTTTCGATTAAACCCTGTGACTAGCAGTTCAGGTGATTTTAGATTTAAAATGCTGATAATATCTTCTCGGACCCGCTTTGTAGCGGTAGCAGTGAAGGCAGAGAGTACGGGACGCTTTTTAAAGCTTTCCACAAAATCTAAGATTTTCAAATAACTAGGACGAAAATCCTGACCCCATTGGGATATACAATGGGCTTCATCGATGACCACCATTGATATGTTAGAAAACTGTACGAAATCAAGAAAATCCTCAGAAAGAAGTCGTTCGGGGGCCACATAGATAATTTTATAGAGACCTTCTCTAGCATTGGCAAGGACTTTGCTCTGTTGCTTTAGATTGAGAGAACTATTCAGATAGGCACCACGAATGCCAGACTGAACCAATGTATTTACTTGGTCCTTCATGAGAGAGATCAAGGGCGATATGACAAGGGTAATTCCTTCCATCATCATAGCAGGAACCCAAAAACAAATAGATTTGCCAGCACCAGTGGGCATGACCCCCACCACATCATTACCGCTGAGAATACTATCAATCAGATGGGCTTGTCCCTCTCTGAACGTATCATATCCAAAATATTCTTTTAAAACTTGCTCTTTTGTCAAAACTTCACACCTCATTAAAACATTATACAATGAGCATATAAATTAATCAAATTTTCATACTAAAAATAGATGAAATATGGTATAATACCATTAAAGTGGTGCAGTATTCTAGTCAGAAATGTCACCTTGGAGGGCGGGGCTAAAAATCCGCTAAAGGGCACATCGATGAAGCTCGTTGTATTGGCTGCCGACGCCCAGTCGGGGGTTTTTGCAGTGAGAATGAAGAACAGGGCGATCCATAATGGCATATGGGCGCGAACCCTCTCTTCGTGGAGGCTTTGGTGGCCTAAGGGCGCCAAAGTATAAACCTGAGTCAAGGCTTAGCTATAGCCTTGGGCCAGTGTAGCCTGCTGTGAGTGGAAAAAGGGGAAAACAGGTTCATGTGTAGTTAACCAGGGCCCGGTGAATTACGCAATTGCTGCTTGAAACATTTTCTGCAAAAGCGGCTAAGAGATGACAGGACTGCCGAGGAAAACTCCTAGACTGTTTGTAGAGACACACTTTGGATTGCAGTACGGACTGAGTGGTAATCCGGTAGTACATTTGGTAACAATGTACAGAGGGAAGTAAAGGGGAACCGCTGACGAGGCGACTTGTCAGTATCGCTTTGGGAAATCCAACCGGACCTAAGCCGTAAAGTTTACTTGGTGTGTTGCCACTTTATATTTAAAGGAACAAGAGATGAAGATAAAGAAAAATAAAAACAAAGAGCTAAGTCACTCAAAATGGGTAATATTAATCACAATAGCAGCATTTTTTTTGTCCATATTGATGAACTTCTTTGCTGAGCAGTTACTAACTAAGGCGAATGTAATCATTTCATTTGTCATACTTATAGGTATCATCGTGATTGGTATTGTATTTGATGCCATCGGGGTGGCTGTAACAGTGGGAGAAGAAAAACCATTTCACTCCATGGCGGCAGCCAAGGTAAAAGGCGCCAAACATGCCCTTGTGCTCATTAGGAACGCTAGCAAAGTATCTAGCTTTTGTAACGATGTAGTTGGTGATATTTGTGGAATCATAAGCGGTGCTTCGGCAGCGTTTATCATTGCAAAAATAGCCAGTACATACCCAGACACCAATATGGTGATTTTTTCGGCAATACTAAGTGGATTTGTTGCTTCCTTGACCATTGGTGGTAAAGCCGTGGGAAAAGAAATAGCAATGAAACTTTCTAAAGATATAATTATGTTAGTAGCTAACGGCCTTTCCGTCTTTAGCAAATAGAAAAGGTTTACGTAAATGATCAAAGAAGGACATTTTCCAGAAGACTTAAAGAATATGTCAAAATCAAAGATGGAAGCACTTGCCTGTGAGATACGAGAGTTTTTAATTGACAACGTATCTGTAACTGGGGGACATTTGGCTTCTAATCTTGGCGTTGTGGAGATAACACTTGCGCTACACAAAGTATTCAATAGCCCAAAGGACAAATTCGTTTGGGATGTAGGACATCAAGCCTACGTACATAAGATACTAACAGGAAGAGCTGACAAATTCAGCGGACTTCGTATGTTAGATGGACTTAGTGGGTTTCCAAAACGCAGTGAGAGCCCTCATGATACATTCAATGCAGGACACAGTAGCAATTCTATATCGGCCGCTTATGGCATGGCTGTAGCGAGAGACCTAAAAGGTGAGAACCATAAGGTAGTAGCTATTATTGGCGACGGTGCGTTGACTGGTGGCATGGCCTTTGAAGCACTAAATAGTGCAGGGCAAGCAAATGATAACGGACAAAAGACCAATTTGCTAGTGATTTTAAATGACAATGAAATGTCCATTGGTAAAAACATTGGTGGAATGACACAATATTTAAGCAATTTGCGCTCAACAGCAACGTATAACAACTTTAAACGCGGGCTAAAAAAGACGTTAAAATCCATCCCGGCTGTAGGCGAAGGTATATATGAAGTGCTAGAACATACAAGGGATACAGTGAAATTCGCTGTCACTTCTGGTGGTTTTTTTGAGAGTCTTGGATTCAAGTATTTAGGACCAGTTAACGGAAATGATTTAGATGAGATGATTACCATTCTAGAAGGGGCGAAAAACATAGATGGGCCAGTGCTGCTTCATGTTATCACCAAAAAAGGAAAAGGTTACAAACCAGCTGAACTAAACCCAGGAAAATTTCATGGACCAGGACCATTTGATAAAGCAACAGGCAATATGCTTGGAGGAGGGGTAACACCTTCGTATTCTAGTGTCTTTGGACAGAGCATGATTGAATTAGCAGAGAAAAATAAAAATCTAGTAGCAATCAGTGCCGCCATGATCGATGGGGTTGGACTTAGCCAGTTCAAAGAAAAATTCCCAATGCGTATCTTTGATGCGGCCATAGCAGAACAGCATGCTGTGGATGTTGCGGCAGGGCTGGCAGTAGAGGGCTTCAGACCTGTTGTTGCCATTTACTCTACGTTTTTGCAAAGAGCCTATGATCAGATTCTAATTGATATTTGTATGCAAAATCTACCAGTGATTTTTTGCCTTGATAGAGGCGGGAATGTTGGAAACGACGGGGAAACACACCATGGTATCTACGATATTTCCTATTTGTCACATATGCCGAATATGACCGTCATGGCGCCCAAAGACGGTCCAGAGCTAAAGAAGATGATGGAGCATGCGTTA
Organism: Anaerovoracaceae bacterium; assembly: GCA_031553975.1. Lineage (GTDB taxonomy): Bacteria > Bacillota > Clostridia > Peptostreptococcales > Anaerovoracaceae > JAVBKP01. Next base: position 15,337 of record JAVBKP010000062.1, read on the forward strand.
ACTTTATCAGGCCCAGTGGCCATTAGATATCCAAGGGGTCATGCAGAAGATTTCTCGGATTTTGATAGAAATCAACCACTTGATGGAAAAATTGAAATTTTGAAAGAAGGCAGGAGTGATATTTGTCTTTTGGCACTAGGCAAAATGGTGTCAAATAGCCTAGAAGCAGGTAAAATACTGTATGGGCAAAGTATAGATGTTACTGTTGTCAATGCTAGATTTGCCAATCCCATTGATGAGAGTGGTATACTTGCGTTGGCTGATCAATATAAATTCATAGTCACATTGGAGGACAATACCATAAAAGGTGGATTTGGGGCTGGGGTGGCAAGAATCCTGGCAAATAACAATAAATCTTTAGCAGGGTTTGTTACCATTGGCTGGCCAGACGAGATTATAAAACAAGGCAGTATGTCTCAACTAGAAGAAAGACATGGATTGTCACCTCAAGGGATTGCAGACGCAATAGTAAAATTAAAAGAGAATGCGCCAAAGAAAAAAGGGCTTTTTAGATAAGAGGTAGTATTTGAAAGAAAGATTAGATATATTGTTGGTAGAAAAAGGCTTTTTTGAGTCTAGAGAAAAGGCCAAAGGTGCCATTATGGCAGGTGTGGTTTTTGTCAATAATTTTGTCAGTGACAAACCTGGTATGAGTATTGATACAGAAGCCAATATTTTCATAAAAGAAGACATATGTCCCTATGTTAGCCGCGGTGGATTAAAGCTAAAAAAAGCCGTGGAGGCGTTTGAATTACAACTAACATCCGTTGTTGGAATGGATATTGGTGCCTCTACAGGTGGATTTACAGATTGTATGCTAAAAGAAGGTGCCACCAAGGTTTATGCAATTGATGTAGGATATGGACAGCTTGATTGGAAATTAAGAAATGACCCTAAAGTGGTAAATATGGAAAAAACTAACTTTAGACATTTGACGAAAGATAAGATCCCAGATGAAATAGATTTTGTGAGCATTGATGTGTCTTTTATCTCTGTGAAGCTGATATTCCCAGTGATGATACAATTTTTGAGAGACGGGGCAGAGATTATCTGCTTGGTCAAGCCGCAGTTTGAAGCAGGTCGGGAACAAGTTGGTAAGAATGGAATTATAAGAGAAAAATCAGTTCATATTCAGGTCATAGAGAACGTGATGAATTATGGGCTTGCCTCAGGACTGGCCACGGTGGGTCTTACTTTTTCACCAGTGACTGGTGCGAAAGGAAATATTGAATATTTATTGTATTTAAAAAAATCGGAACAAGAATTAAGTGGATTAGACGTAACAACCATTGTAGACGCTGCCCACGAGACTTTAAGGAAATAATATATGAAAAAGAAAATAGCATGGATTTTAATTATAGCATTACTATTTACCATGGTTGGCTGTTCTAAAGAAAAAGAAGTGGAAGGAACGAAAATCGCAGTAGAGCCAGATGACACCGATATAGTGACAGAGGTGTTATGGCTTTTTTATGCTTTTTGTAAAATTCCACATACCAGCGGGCACGAGAGAAAACTTAGCCAAGATATTGAGTTTAGACTAAATCAAATGGGCTATACCTGCGTTAGAGATGAAACAAACAATGTTATCGCTGAAATTCCAGCTACAAAAGGGTACGAAAAAGCACCGCTGACCATACTCCAAGCTCATTTAGATATGGTGACAACGGATACGGAGCTAGATGCAGTTAAAATGCGAAGCAAACCAATCATGACTGGTGGAACCAATGAAAAAATCTCCAGTGATGGGAAAACAGCACTTGGGGCAGACAATGGGATAGGGATTGCGGCTATGCTGTATTATATATCAAGGCCAGAGTATATACACGGGCCCATTCGCCTCATACTAACCTCCAATGGAGAAAATGACATGAGTGGGGCAAAGGCTATTGATTCAATGTATGTGGAGAATGCCAAGTATCTTATAAGCTTAGATGGGTACCAGGCCAACGATATTGTCGCAGGAAGTGCCAGTGTTAGGCGAGAAACATATACAAGACCCTCAGTCATGGTTAAGAACAATAAAGAAAGAGCCTTGAGGGTTGATGTTACAGGATTTGAAGGTGGATCTGAAGGCAATGACATGTGGAGAAAACGTGCCAATGCCCTAAAAATCATGGCAGAGATATTTGCTAGGGCAGAGGCCAAAGGAATTGATTTTGACATTGCTACTTGGAAAGGTGGCGGTAGTGAGAATAGTATTCCAGAGGAAAGTGCTGCCATTGTGGCGTTGAGCAAACAATCCAGCCCAGATTTTGAGAAAATCATATATG
>JAVBKP010000041.1:0-19627 GCA_031553975.1 Anaerovoracaceae bacterium
AAAAAAGCAGCTGTTTGTGCAAAAAATCTGCCAAGCAGCTTTTTTGTGCTAAAATAGGAACAATAACGATTAAGATGGTAGAGGTGAGGACATTGAAACATAAAGAATTGATCGGACAAATGACCTTAGAAGAAAAATGTGGACTTTTGACAGGGCGTGATATATGGAGCACCAAACCCATTGAGAGATTGGGAATACAATCAATCTTTTTGTCGGATGGACCTAGTGGACTGAGGAAGCAATTGGGAGAAGCGGATCATTTAGGTCTCAATGCATCCCAACCAGCCACATGCTGGCCTAGTGCTGCAGCAATAGCTGCATCTTGGAATGAAGAGTTGGCAGCGAGTGTAGGAGAGCATCTAGGTGCAGAGGCCGTCAGCCAAGGGGTTAGTGTGGTCTTAGGACCAGGACTGAATACAAAGCGCAGTTCTCTTTGTGGCCGGAATTTTGAATATTTTTCTGAAGACCCATACTTATCAGGCAAGATGGCGGCAGGGTTTATTCAAGGGATTCAGAGCCACGGTATCGCAGCATGTCCTAAGCATTTTGCTGCCAATAGCCAAGAGCTAAGACGCATGGCCAGTGACAGTGTTATTGATGAGAGAACCTTGCGGGAGATGTATCTTACCAACTTTGAGATTGCTGTGACAGAGGGCAAACCCAAATCCATTATGAGTTCCTACAATTTGATCAACGGCGTATATACAAATGAAGATGAACATCTGCTCAGGGAAATCCTAGTGGATGACTGGGGATTTGATGGGGCTGTTGTCACTGACTGGGGCGGATCCAATGACCATGTGGAAGGTGTCCGCGCTGGGAGCCATTTAGAAATGCCAGGAACTGGCGGGGATAGCGACAGGCAGCTGGTAGAAGCTGTAAAGTCGGGGCGTATTGCTGAGAACCTCATTGATCAAAGGGTAGATGAAATACTAGGGTTGATTATGACTACCCAATTGGCAGGATGTGAAAAAACAGAAAATTTTGATATAGAATCTCACCATACCATGGCGGTAAAGGCGGCAGAAGAGTCCATTGTACTATTAAAGAATGAAAATAAGATATTGCCACTAAAGGCGAATACAAAAGTTGCTATAATTGGAGATTTTGCCCAAACGCCTAGATACCAAGGTGCAGGCAGCAGCGCGGTGAATCCAACCAAACTAGAAAACCTATTGGAGGTTTTTGGTCACTTTGATTTAGAAAAAGTAGGGTATGCGCAGGGGTTTGCTAGGGATGGTAGCGATGATCATAGGCTAACCAAAGAGGCCGTAGGTTTAGCCAAGAAGGCAGAGGTGGTACTATTGTGTATGGGACTGCCAGAGATATATGAGACGGAAGGCATGGATCGTAGCCATATTGGTATTCCAGAAAACCAAGTGAAATTGTTACATAAAATACAAGAAGCAAATTCCAAAATAGTGGTGGTCTTCTCGGCAGGTTGCAACGTGGAAATGTGGTGGGCTAAAGAGGCACAAGGGCTTTTATATGCAGGACTAGGCGGCCAAGCTGGGGCAAGGGCTATCTTAAATGTAGTCACGGGCAAGGTGAATCCAAGTGGAAAATTAGCAGAGACCTTTGCAGCAAGCTATGAAGATGCACCTGTATCAAAATACTTCCATCAGCACCAAAAGAGCGCAGAATACAGGGAGAGCCTATATATAGGATATAGGTATTTTGAAACTGTGCATAAGGCTGTAGCGTTTCCTTTTGGGTATGGACTTAGCTATACAAATTTTGAATACGAAAATCTGTCTGTGACTCCTACCAAGGCTAGTTTTACATTGAAAAACATAGGAGAAGTAGCTGGTGCAGAGGTGGCACAGCTGTATATTGGCTGTGAGGATAGCAAGGTATTTAGACCTGCAAAGGAGCTAAAAGGGTTTGCGAAGGTGTTTTTAGAGCCAGGGGAGAGTAAAAAAGTCACCATTGCTTTAGATGACAAAGCGTTCAGATATTTTAATGTAAAGACCAACAGCTGGGAGATAGAACACGGCACCTACAGCGTGATGATTGGTGCTAGTGTATCAGACATCAAGTTAGTGGAGAGCATAGACATACAGGGAACAGGCGCGACTAGTCCATATAATCCAGAAACATTAAAGTCTTACTATTCTGGTCATGTGGAAAAGGTTACTACAGAGGAGTTTGAACAGTTATTAGGCCATAAGGCACCAGAGCCTAACTGGGATACCAAGGCACCGCTAGGCATGAATGATACGCTGAGCCAGATGTACTATGCCAAATCTTGGGTTGCGCGACTAGCCTATAAAGTGCTAACCTATATGAAGGACAGAAGCATTGCCAAAGGCAAGCCAGACTTAAACATACTATTTATATATAATATGCCATTTAGGGGCCTTGCCAAAATGACAGGTGGCAGGGTGAGTATGAGAATGGCAGAGACAATTTTGTCCATTGTCAATGGTAGGTTTGTTAGGACCAAATGGCAGGGCTTTACCAAAAATCATCCTAACATGGGGCAGTTTTTAATGTTCTTCCTCCTTAGCAATGGTGTTACCTTGCTGCAAATGTTATTAATGCCAGTTTTTAAAGGGTTTTTAAGTGCGACCAATATGGTGGATATCAATTTGCAAGTCTGGCAAGTTGGTAACAACTTAGATGGTAGCCCATACTATATGTTTAACTATGCAGAAGGTAGTTTGGCATCAGGAGGCGGAGGTGGGTTGGCTTATTTCTTATCGGTGCAAATCACCATGGCCATAGCCCAGATTATTAACTTTTTCCTTCAGCGCAATGTGACCTTCAAGTCCAAAAGTAATATTAAAAAAGCGGCCATTTGGTATACATTTGCCTACATCATCATCACCATGGTGGCGGCACTGGCACAGGGACTATACAAAACGCCAATATATGATTTGTTGATGAATACATGGGGCATGGGCGCCACAGGGGAAACAATAGCAGACTTTGTGACGATGATAATAAACGCAGCCATATCCTTCTGGGTATTCTTCCCAATATTTAAGGTGATTTTTAGAGAGAAAAAGTAATGGATTAAATCTTAGAAAGTGTTCAAATTGAGGTGGATTAAAATTAAACTCTTAACATTCATTGTGCCATGTTATAATTCACAAGATTATATGCATACGTGCTTGGATTCCCTCTTAGTAGGAGGCGTTGACATAGAAATAATCATTGTCAACGATGGGTCTAGTGATAATACAAAAGACATGGCGGACAAGTATATGCAAGAACATCCCGACATTGTTAGGGTCATACATCAAGAAAATGCTGGTCACGGTGGGGCTATTATGGCAGGGCTAAAAGCCGCCACAGGGCAGTATGTGAAAGTGGTTGACTCAGATGACTGGGTAGGTCAGGAGGCATATCAAAAGGTGCTTGTATGCCTGAAATCATTGGCAGATCAGGGGCAGTCAATTGATTTGCTGCTGGCCAACTTCATATATGACAAGGTGGAGGCAAGGCACAAAAAAGTCATGCGATATGCCAACGCCATCCCCCAAGATAGGATTATAGGTTGGGATGAGATAAAACGTTTTCGTGCAGACCAGTATATACTGATGCACTCTGTGATTTACCGTACTGATTTGGTGAGAGAAAGCGAAATGGACCTACCTAGGTACACCTTCTATGTAGACAATTTATATGTCACCATACCCATGAGACATGTGAAAAAGCTATATTATCTTGATGTTGATTTTTATCATTACTTTATTGGAAGGCAGGATCAATCTGTCAATGAAAAGGTAATGATTAGCCGCATAGACCAGCAAATATTTGTGAATAAGTTGCTGATCAATAGTTTAGACTTAGGGACAGTGAAAAATCCTAACCTAAGAAAAATTTTGTATCATTATGCAGAAGTGATTACTTTGGCATCATCGGGGCTACTGATAGTCAGTGGTACACCTGAGAACTTGATGAAAAAGCAAGAGTTATGGGCATATATAAAGAAATTCAATGGGAATCTCTACAAGATGCTACGGCGAGGGATCATGGGACGTATTGTCAATATTCCGGGTAAGCCTGGGCGAATTGTAGTGTTAATTCTGTACAAAGTCTCACGAGTTTTCGTTGGATTTAATTAAGGTGAACTATGAAAAAGTATGATTATATAATAGTAGGAGCAGGTTTGTTTGGCGCTACCTTTGCCCAAAAGGCGGTAGCAGATGGCAAGAGCTGCCTAGTCATAGATAAGAGGGGACACCTAGGGGGCAATGCGTATACAGAAGAGATAGAAGGCATACAAGTCCACCGATACGGGGCCCACATTTTTCACACCAACGACAAGATGGTCTGGGACTATGTGAATACCTTTGCTACGTTTAATCGCTACACCAATAGCCCTATAGCCAACTATAAGGGGCAAATTTACAATATGCCCTTCAATATGAACACGTTTCATGCCATGTGGGGTGTGATCACGCCAGAAGAGGCAAAGATAAAAATCGAGGAGCAACGAAGGTTGTTTTTCACCGAGAATCCCAAGAATTTAGAAGAGCAGGCCATTAATCTGGTAGGAACTGACATATATGAAAAACTAATTAAAGGCTATACACAAAAGCAGTGGGGCAGAGAGTGTAAAGATCTACCTCCGTCTATTATCAAACGTATTCCTGTTAGGTTTACCTATGACAACAATTACTTTGATGCCTTATATCAAGGAATACCAACAGACGGATATACCAAAATGGTGGAGAACATGCTAGAAGGCGCACATGTAATGTTAAATCAGGATTATCTGATGGACAGGGCAAAATGGAATGAAATGACCACGCAAGTGGTGTATACAGGAGCTATAGCTGCGTATTTTGATTACCGACTAGGGGCTCTTGCCTACCGAAGCCTGAACTTTGAGACAGAAGTGCTAGATATGGCTAACTACCAAGGAAATGCAGTGGTTAACTATACCCAGGCCAGTGTACCCTACACCAGGGTCATAGAGCATAAACATTTTGTATTTGGGCAGCAACCCAAAACTGTCATCAGCAAGGAATACAGCCAGACTTGGCAGTTGGGCGTTGAGCCTTACTACCCAATCAATGATGAGACCAATGATGAATTGTATACAAAATACAAGAGTTTGGCAGATGGTGAAAAGGTGATTTTTGGCGGGCGCTTAGGTCAGTACGCTTATTATGATATGGACAAGGTCATAGGATTGAGCCTTGATTTATATAACTCATGCAAAACCAAATAAAATTAAAGGAGTAATGGTATGGACGATTCTAAAAAAAACATATTCTTGCAACAAGGAATTGCCAAGAAGATTGGAATGGCAGTAGGTGGGGTGATAGTCATTGCTATTTTGGCAGCGATTATATTTCCCAATCCCCTTGGGTATGACATCAGACTTATCACAAAGCTAATGAGTCTAGGTGTTACATTGACAGCATTGCTGATTTTTGGTTCATTTATCTACAGGGCGGTAACGCTAAAGCGTTGGAGAAAGGTTCGGACTATTTTTCTAACCATTTTATTAATCATCGTGGTTGGCTTTAATTTAGTAATCAATGCAGGTGGTGTCATGATTAACCAATTGCTGGATAGAAGGACTTTTGCCAGCGAGGAAATCGACAAATTGACCAATGACGCTAAGGCTTTGACAGAGCAAATGGAGGCAGAGGGCATCGTACTTCTCAAAAACAAAGACAATGCCCTCCCGCTAGCCAACAAAAATATCAATGTATTTGGATACTCTTCTAACTACATTGTGTATGGCGGTGCTGGGTCTGGTGCAGCAGATGAGACAAAGAATGTGAGCCTTCAAACAGCCCTCAAAAACAAAGGGTTTACGTTAAACGAAGACTTAATGGCATTCTACAATGAACGCATTTATAAGAAAAAGGCTACGAACGTACTTGAGATGCTAGGTGCTGATTATAATATTCCAGAATCTCCTGTCAGTGAGTACAGTACGGATTTGATCAGCAAAGCCAAAGCGTTTTCTGATACGGCCCTTGTGATCATCGCCCGTAAAGGGGGCGAGGGTGCCGACATGCCTACTGATATGGCAGAGTATACAGGCGGTAAGGCGGGACAGCACTATATGGAGCTGACAGACAACGAGAAGGACCTACTAAAGATGGCAGGTGAGAACTTTAAGAATGTGGTAGTGGGAGTGAATTCATCAGCGCCTATGAATTTGGGCGTATTAGATGAGAATTATATCACTGGTGCCGTATGGATTGGTGGACCAGGGTCTACAGGGCTCAATGCACTAGGCAGCGTGCTATCAGGTGAGGTGAATCCATCAGGACGTCTTGGGGATACATATGCCTACGATGTAAAATCCGCGCCAGCATTCCTTAACTCAGGGGCCTTTGCCTATACTGGTTCTGAGTTTGAAGAGACAGCTCTTTTGGGCAAAGCATTCTCATCCGATACACCAAGAAGGTACTTTGTTAACTACAAAGAGGGTATCTACGTAGGATATAGGTACTATGAGACAGCCGCGGCTGACGGATATATTGATTATGCCAAAACAGTACAATACCCATTTGGATATGGACTATCCTACACGACGTTTGAACAAAAAATGGGAAATTTGGTAGTTAATGGAGATAAAATATCAGTAGATGTAACCGTGACCAACACAGGGAACAAAGCTGGTAAAGAAGTGGTACAATTGTACTACACCCCGCCTTATACAAAAGGAGGCATCGAAAAAGCACATGTGAACCTATTGGCTTTTGATAAGACTGATATAGTAGCACCAGGAAAGAGCCAAGTGATAAAGCTGACATTTGACAAAGCGGATATGTGTAGCTATGACTATAAAAACGCCAAAGCTTATGTAAGAGAGACTGGAAACTATGCGATTAAGCTAATGAAAAACAGTCATGAAGTCATAGATAGTCGCAATTATTTTGAAGTGCGCACCTTAAGTGGTGAGGCAGCCGGTCGTGATGATATTGCCACTGCCACAAATCAGTTTGATGATGCGGCAAGTGATATTCAATATGTGAGCCGTGCTGACTGGGCAGGCACTATGCCAAAACAAATGGCTACAGAAGTACCAGTGACAGAAGAGCTAAAAGCGGCACTGGGTGATATTTCAATAGACATAGATGAAAAGGCTGAGCCAATCGTAGTGAAAAACCACGGTATCAAATTGGCAGACATGAAGGGGCTACCTTATGATGATCCTAAATGGGATGAGTTCATGGAGCAAATCAGCGTTAAAGACATGACGTATCTACTAGGTACAGGTGGTTGGCAGACGCCACACATTAGATCCATCGGAAAACCGCAGACAAGTGACATAGATGGTCCTGCTGGACTGAATGGACTCATCAATGGGGTCATGGGCAACCAGTACACCAGCGAAGTGGTAATAGCCAATACTTGGAATACTGACATAGTGGAGCAGTTCGGAGAGTTGTTAGGTAAAGAAGCCTATGCTAAAAAAGTAAATGGTATATACGGTCCTTCTATGAATATTCACCGTCAAGCCTTTGGAGGACGTAACTTCGAGTATTACTCAGAGGACGGATTCTTATCTGGTAAGATGGGTGCAGCTACCGTAAGAGGTACTAACAAAACCAACACATACACATATGTGAAACACTTTGCACTGTACGACCAAGAGACACATGCCCAAGGCATATCTGTATGGAGCAATGAGCAGGCCATTAGAGAAATATACCTAAAACCGTACGAGCTAACTGTAAAAGAAGGTGGCACCAAAGCCATCATGTCTGCATGGAACAGAATAGGAACAACATGGACAGGAGCCAGCAAAGCACTTTTGACAAATGTTCTTAGGGATGAGTGGGGCTTTGAAGGTATGGTCATCACTGACAATGCCATGGTAGGTAGCTTCATGAGCCCGGATCAAGCAGCAGAGGCAGGAAATGATTTGCTATTAAGCTCAATTCCACTCAAATTCGCAGATACTGAATCAGCTACTGCACAACAAAACCTGAGAAAATCAAGCAAAAACGTATTATTCACAATGGCCAATAGCAATGCTTTTGAGCTGGCAAGAGTAGGCGTGCCATCTTGGGTTTGGGTAGCAGTGCTAGTCAACTCAATACTCCTTGCACTGGCGGCACATGGATTTGTCATTGCCACAAGAGAAAAGAAAAAAAGAGTGAAAAAGAACAAGAAAACCGATATAGCAGTAGAATAAAACACATATTATAAATAGTAAAATATAAATACAAACCGCCATGCAGGGAGGGCAATCCTAATCTGCACGGCGGTTTGATTTTACAACAAAAAATTGGATTTTTCTTGTTGAAAATATTGACTTTAAGCTATAAATGTTATAAACTCTAAGCCGTGGCATAAAGCATTTTTCGAATTGTAGGAGGAAAAAATGGCTAAAAACAACAATAGTGGGTTAAAACAAAGTTTTTTTGTTGAATTTACTCAGAAATTAAGCATCAGACCAAGACTTATCGCAGCATTCTTTTTGGTGGGTTTTTTAGGCATAGGACTATCTATCAATGCCATCAATAGCCTTGGCATTGTATCACAAACTACGGTAGACTTGTACAATAGGCCATTTAAGGTGACCAATATAGTCATGGACATGGAAAGAGATTTGGTTACAATAGAAAAAGATATGTTAAGAGCTGTTGTGGCACCTACCATGGAAGAGACAAAAAAATGGCTTGATGAGGCCAATGAGTTGGGTGAAGGGTTCGAGGCCATGGGAGAAGAACTCGCACCGATTTTTGCAAAGGATGCCAAGCCAGAAAGACGAGAAAAACTAGAAGAGTTTTTCAAGCAAGATAAAGAAGCGGATGTGCATAGGCAAGAGGTAGATGCGGCTGCTTTGGCATTGAATAATGATTTGGCAATGAAAATTTTAAATGAAGAATATATGGAACATTATCAGGCTTGCCAAAAACTCTTGCTTGAGATTGAAGATATTGCCATGGTAAATGCAGAGAATTTTTATAATGAGTCAATTGACAAGGCAGACAATGCAGAAAAACTAACATTGGCTCTTGGAACAGGGCAAATTATTTTAACGTTCATACTGGCATTGATTATTGTTAGAAGTATTATATACCCATTGCTAAATGTCAAAAGAGCAGCGCAGCAAGTGGCACAAGGCAATCTTGATGTGAGGGTGGATTATAATCAAAAGGACGAAATTGGTGATGTGGCAAGAGCCTTCACAGAAGTAATAGATGCACTTACTATTTTAAGTGAAAACACAGAAACCCTTAAAGAATGCGCAACAAAGGGAGATATTACAAAACGCGTAGAAGCTGATAAAATCAGTGGTAAGTATAAAGAAATCATAGGTGGAATTAACGGCATACTGGACATATTCGTAGGGCATTTTAATGCGATTCCATTGGCAGTCACAATTAGTGATACTGGAAACAATGTTCTATTTGAAAATAAAACGGTACAGAGCTATAGGCAAATTGATCCTAGTAATATTGACAAACAAACTTCTGCATTTTGCAATGAAGTAGGGCAGGCTATGGGAAATTTAGAAATAGGAATTGATCAGACTGAGGTAAAAACATCCCAAAGGGAATCTCAAAGGCAAGCAGCAGCAGTTGCTGCCCAGATGGTAGTAGCTGAAAAACAATCAAAATTCCAGCAAACGGCAGTGCAAATGTTGATTGAATCACTTGAAAAACTTGCTGTAGGTGATTTGAATATTGTAGCACCACCAGGTCGAAATCAGGTCGACGAAGACATTAGAGAGGTTTATGAGAACTTCCAAAAAATAGGAATTACATTAGAAAGCAGTTGTTCAACAATTAAGAGCTATATCAGTGAATTATCAGATATATTGGGTAAAATTGCAGATAAAGATCTAAATATAGGCATTGATAGAGAATATTTAGGCGACTTTACGGCATTGAAGACATCTATTAACAACATCGCAGAAAATCTAAATGATGTGTTTGGAGAAATTCTATCAGCCACAAACCAAGTGCAAACCGGGTCTTCTCAAATGGCCAGTGCATCGCAGACCCTTTCGCAAGGAGCCTCTGAGCAAGCCAGCGCTATAGAGCAAATTAGCTCGACTGTTGCAATCGTTGCTGAGCAGACCAAAAGCAATGCGGACAATGCAAATAGGGCAAATAGCATTTCACTCTCTGCAAAAAAAGATGCAGAGGTGGGGAATAGACAAATGGGCGAGATGGTTGTCGCCATGGGAGATATCAAAGAAGCTTCACAGGGAATAGCGAATATCATAAAAGTTATCGAAGATATTGCGTTCCAAACAAACATATTGGCATTAAACGCCGCAGTTGAAGCGGCTAGGGCTGGTGAACATGGCAAGGGATTTGCTGTAGTGGCAGAAGAGGTGAGGAACTTAGCTGCTAGGAGTGCAACTGCTGCAAAAGAGACCACAGACATGATAGAAAACTCTATAAATAGAGTAGAAATTGGGTCAAAGATAGCAAATGAGACAGCAGGTGCGTTAAACAAAATCGTATCAGGTGTAACTGCTACAGTAGATATTGTCGAAACAATTGCAGAAGCCTCCGCACAGCAAGCATCAGCAATTGCTCAAATTGACAATGGTATAGAGCAAGTATCCAAAGTAACCCAAGACAATACTGCAGCAGCGGAAGAGACAGCATCAGCAAGTGAAGAAATGGCAGGTCAGGCGCATACATTGTATAATATGGTTAGTAACTTTAAACTGAAAAACAGTTAGACAAACAAGTATGACAGTGATGGAGGTTGAGAAATGAGTGATAAAATGGTAAAAATTGACAGTGAAAAATGTGTAGGGTGCGGGCAGTGTGTGAAAGATTGCTTCAATATGAACCTAAAAGTGGAAAATGGCAAGGCTAGCACAAATAGCGATAAATGTTTTTTATGTGGGCATTGTGTGGCCATCTGTCCAGAGAATGCAGTGACCATTGCAGCATACCCAGATGAAGCACTGATAGAAAAGAAGGATTTGGAGGCCATTGCACCAAATGCGCTTTTAGATTTCATCAAGATGAGAAGAACAGTGAGGAACTTCACAGACCAACCAGTGGAAAAAGAGAAAATTGAAAGAATCCTCCAAGCAGGGAGATTTACCCCTACGGCTAGCAATAGACAAAGCGTTTCATACATAGTACTGCAAGACAAATTGCCAGAAGTGCTAGGCATGGCCGTAGAAAGATTGGCTGAGATTGGGCAAGGTTTTCTGGCGGATGTCAACGCTTCGCCATTGATCAAGGGATACGCGCAAAGATGGGTAGATATGGCAGATAAATACAAAACCAACCCAGAAGAGCCGACCATGCTATTTTTCAAGTCTAAGACTGTGATTTTAGTGGTGACAGATACGCCTGTGGATGGGCATTTGGCAGCATCTAACATGGAGCTTATGGTAAATGCAGAGGGGCTAGGCTCGCTATTTAGTGGATTTTTCATAAGGGCAGCAGCAGGGAATCAGAAAATAAAGGAATTTTTAGGAATAGATGGAACAAAAGAAGTGGTTTCCTGTATGGTAATCGGCTATCCAGAGGTGACATATCATAGAAGCGCGCCACGCAAAGAGGCAGATATAAAGTGGTACTAGAAAATACATAGGTCATACTGTTCACCAAATAAAAGGAATCAGTCTCCATGTACTAATACGGTATTCATCAAACTCTTGTCCAAATCTCTCCTTTAGTGCTTTCTCTTCAACTAAAATTCTTATTCCAAAGCATATAGTACAAAGAATTAATGATAGTATTACAGCAATAATATTTCGCAGAGAAAGAGCAACACCGATTGTAAAGAGTAGCAAACCTGTATAAGAGGGGTTTCGTAAGAATTTGTAGACACCATGTTTAATTAGCCTCTGGTCGTCGGTGGTTTGTACGATAACGGTAAAAGCACGTCGCAATGTTAGTACAGATGCACAACGAAGCACAATCCCACCAATCATAAATACCGCTCCGAAGAAGTAAAAAAAACCAGGGAGATACTGCTTTATGGGAGACAAGGACATGCTATTATTTGATAGAAAAAGGCTCAATTGAAGGCTTCCAAATAGACCGATAATGGCAACAAACATTGAACCAAAGTCGGAGGATTTTCTTTTATTGCGTGATTTTAGTCTGTTTATATCTGCGTAAATTTTTATCACAATCTCTGATATGAAGAAAACAATAAAAATTAAGCCAAAAATATAATATTCACCCAAAGATGAAAAGTATGAATAGGGCATATGCCTCACCTTCCCAATATATGCTCACTACAATGCAAAACATCGTTAGTGATTGCGCTACTAATAAAAATACTAGATTTATAATACCATTCAATATGAACGCATTCAATAGAAATATTGAGAGGGTTTTTATATTCAATTCAAATCATAAAATGAGATTGATCATGCTATCTTCCAAAGACAATAGGATATGCGCTTTGCTATACCCATCCTAATAGTCTAATATGTAAAGGCTCAAAAATGTGTGAAATTTACATTTTTGAGCCTTTTAACTATGGCTTTAGTCTGCCACGTAGTCCCTGCGCCGTTCGCCTTCAAATAATATTTTGATGCAATACAGTCCAGATAGTCCTACTAACACGTAGATGATTTTAGAAAATACTGTGGCAGCACCGAAAATACTGTCTACGAGGTTAAAACTAAAAAATCCAATAAGTCCCCAGTTTATCGCACCTACTATTACTAGAAATAGGGCGATTTTGTCTAATACTCTCATAATGAGCCTCCTTTTTGAGTTACAATGTAGAACAATAAAAGATAATTTTGATTTTTGTTCACAAATTTAGTATGATTAAAAATAGAAAAATTATCAAAAAATAAAAATAAGGAGAGCGTATGAATAAAATTCGACTAGGAAACATTGAAATATTTGGTATTCTTGGCATGGTGATTTGGGGTGCGGTTGTGCTTTTGCGTGAAAGTTCGTTTTCTGGAAATGGGACATACATATTTTTTAGGGGGATACTGCCTAACCTAGGTGCTGCATGGGCTGCAACCATGTTTGGCGCATGGTTGATACAATATATATGTAAGAGAAAGTATACGATTAAAAGGCATGTGCTGGCCTGCCTGTCGGTTTTAGCGCTGGCTATCATTTCGGAAGTTATTCACCATTTTTTTCTCAACAGTCCGTTCGATATACATGATATTTTAACTACAATACTAGCCCAGACCCTAATTCTAATAATACCCATCGCGATCAAGGATAAGGTGTTTGATGAGCAGGGTAGCAATACCAACATATTGATGTCTGAAATCTTAGAAATATCTGAAGAGTATGATCTCATAGATCAAAAAACTGGCGAGCTCTTTGATGAAAAGGGGATCAAAAACATGGTGGACAATGAGGCCCACCTTGATGAATTCGTGGACTCGTGGAAGAATAGAGTGATAGAACTATACAATGACACAGAGGATAAACAGTAAAAAACAGTTAAAAAGGGAAAAATCTTCGTTTAGTAATCATATATGAAATAGGGATGGCAAACAGCAAGAGGGCATAGGGAATGGCACCAAATCCCACCCCTAGCATATGAAGAGGTACAGAGCAAGAAATAGCCCAAGGGACTATACCTGAGATGACAATGGATGAATTTTCAATGTCAATGGCCAGTTCGGTGTTGGTTGCACCAGCATCTTCATAGAGTTTGCCCAGCAAATCCCGACATAGGATAGAGGCAATTGTCTGATTGCAAAAAATACAAATAATCAAAGTTGAACTGACGGTGGTCGCACCAAAGCGACCTATTTTTTTTGCCAAAAAAGCCAGCTTGTCTTGCAAGCTGCTTAGCATAGAGGTTTCCTTAAAAATCCCAGAATAGCAAGAAGATAGCAGTACAATAAAGCACACCGTGAGCATGGAGGTAATACCACCCCCATTTAAGATTTTGCCAAGGCTCATACTTTGGGATGTATACCCAGAAAGTAAGATAGAAAGGGTTGCTTGTATTTGAAAACCTTGCATGAAAATAGTCAATCCAATGCCGCTGGCTATACTGGCCACAAATACCCACAAGATAGGTACTTTTAGTAGGGGAAGAAAAAGCATAAAAAGTGCAGGGATAATACAAAAAATATTTATTTTGAAGTTGTTATAAAAATCTGACATAATGGTAGCATCTATGGCCGATAGTGGATTGGCTATAGACAATGCCCCATAGGCAATGGTGACGAAGACCATTGGAATTACGGCTGTTTTTAGCATGAGCTTCACGTTGCTATAAAGATCCGTGCTTGTCAGGGAAGCCACAAGAATAGCACTAGAGGCGGCCGGTGAGGTTCGATCGCCAAAATAAACCCCCGAGAGGATAGCACCAGCAGTAATAAGCTCATTCACGTCCCCACTGCGGGCAAGGGCCATGAGAATCACGCCAAGTGTTCCAGTGACACCATAACTCGTACCTAGGATATAAGAAAGAAGGCAGCAAAGCAAAAAGGCAATCAGGATAAACATAGATGGCGTGATGAGCTGAATGCCATAATACACAAAGAAAGCAATAGTGCCAGAAGAACGCCAAATGGCAGTCAGAGCACCAATGAAAAGCATGAACCGAATGACAATCAGGGATTCTTTGCCCCCCGTAGCCGCCATTTTTAGTAGACTGGCCATAGAAAAACCGTTAAACCGCCCGACACCAACAAAGACGAATAGGCCCATGAGCATGGAAAATAGCACAGAAAGACCTGTAGCAAGGCAGAATATCATAGATAAGATGAATATTGAAAATGCCAATACTAACGGCATGGTTGAACCTCCAAAGTAATACATATTTGCGGATAGTAACATCTTTTTAGCTTACCACATTCGCGTTAGGCTGGCAATAAAAATACATTGACTGAATTCATTCAATAAGATATAATGATTATATATTTGCGCAGAAAATTTACAAGCAAAGGGAGGAATGAATATGGCACGTATATCCAAACCACCAGAAGAGCGTCGGGAAGAGATTATCATGGCAGCACGAACGCTTTTCTGTGACAAAGGGTTTGACAAGACGATGATAACAGATATCGCGCAGGAAATAAATGTGGCGCAAGGTCTGGTATATCATTACTTTAAGTCAAAAAACGAGATTTTATATGCTGTCATCCAGCAACTTGGGGATGAATTTGCATTAAGTATAGGAGACCAAGCAAAGGAGCTGGATTGTGAGAATGCCTTTCATACGCTTAGCACGCTGATCCTAAAGAGACTGGTGAATATGCAGACTTTTATAGATTACATAAAGTTGGAGCAAAGCCTTGAAAGTGATCGCAGCCTTGTAGAATACATACGCTCAAAGATAATACTTTCAGTTTCGCCTATCATAGAGAACATCATAGAAACAGGCGTTGGGGACGGTTCTATTTGTTGCCCTGCACCAAGAGAATATGCTAAATTCCTATTGAGTGGGTTGAGCGGTCTTTATATGCCAGACGAGGAAGATACATTACATGAGTCATTGATCCAAGGAATGATTGAACGAATATTGGGCACAAGTGAGCCCTCAGAGGAGTAGAAGCAAAATGAGAAAAAGTCTAATAGTACTAGTTTTTATTACTGCATTGGGGATGACAGGATGCGCCCCAGCGGTGAATACCAGCTCAGATGCGAGCAGTGAAAGTGCAATAAATGCAATGACTGTAGATGTTATCACAGCCAAATCAGAAGAAATTGACGGGAATCTTACATATAAAGGAACCATTCTCCCATCAGAGCTTGCTGTGGTCAGTACAAAGGCTTCGGGAAAAGTAGAGCAAATCCTATTTGAGAACGGGGATATGGTTCAGGCCGGCGCCCCATTGATTATTTTGGATAAAAAAGATTATCAATTCCAGCTATCCCAAGCAAGAAATCAATTGGCAGCCAGTCAAAGCCAATATCAGATTGCAAAAAACCAAGCGGATGTTGCAAGAACTGGGCTTGATACAGTTAGATACAACTATGACCGAACAAAATTGCTCTATGAAGCAGGGGCTATCTCCAAAATGGAATTTGAAAACATGGAGATGACGTACAAGAAGGCCCAAGGTGACTCAAAAAGCGCTGATTCTGGTGTGAACGCAGCACAGGTGGGTATCCGAAATGCCAACACAAACATTGCCATGTTAAATGATATTATAGCCAATACTGTGGTCAAAGCACCAATTGCAGGAATGGTGGACGAAAAAATGGTGGTGCTAGGTCAGTTTGCAGCACCAGAGGCGGGCGCCCTGGCTAAAATTAAAGTTACCACGCCAATTCACGCCATTATTCAAGTGCAACAGGATGACCTTAGTAGTATAACCCAAGGCCTAAAGGCAGATGTGAATTTTGACGGACAGCATTTTGAAGGTGTGGTAAAGACCATTGATGCCTCAGCGAGTCTTGAGGCTAGAACCTTTAACGTAAGAATTGAGATCCCCAATGAGACATTAGCCCTAAAACCAGGTGTTTTTGTAGAAGTAGCTATTAGCACAGGGGCAAAGCAAAAGGGAATCATGGTTCCTATTCAAGTGCTTTCTGGAACACAAGACAACTATGCTGTATTTGTATACAAAGAGGGCGTAGCCCGTAAAGTCAGTGTGGAGACAGGAACTATTAAAGACAATCGCATAGAGATATTATCAGGTATACAAGAAGGCGATAAAATCATAACAACCAACCTAAGCACCATACAAGATGGCTATCAGGTCAACGCAAAAGAGGGGGCATAATCCATGAAGATTACAGATATTAGCTTAAAGCGCCCTGTTTTTGTCACTGTAATTTTCATTTTTTTATTGTTAGTAGGACTGCTTAGCTATGTATCGCTTCCCATCAATGACATGCCAGCGGCGGACCTTCCCATTGTTGCAGTAGTAGTAGTGGAACCAGGGGTATCGGCAGAGGATATTTCTGCTAAAGTGGCAAAGAATGTGGAAGATGCTGTAGCGCAGATATCAGGCGTAGAGCACGTTACCACTAATATTTCTGAAAGCGTGTGTACCACAATCATCCAGTTCTCTCTTAGCAAATCAGCAGATATTGCATCACAAGAGGTTCATGACAAAGTAAGCTCCATTCGTGGTGAGTTGCCAGATGATATTCAGGACCCGATTATCATGAAATATGACCCATCGGCAGCACCAATTTTATCACTTGCTGTCATAGGGGATATGGACAAATTAGCCCTTTCTGACTTTATAGAAGAGAATATTACCAAAAAGATTAGTTCTATCAATGGCGTGGGCAATGTATCTACCTACGGTGATGTGGAAAGAGAAATTCAGATACAACTTGATTCTACCAAGATGGCCTATTATGGCCTAACCACCACAGAGGTTATCAGTGCCCTCAAAGTGAACAATCTAGATGTTCCTAGTGGGTCCATAGAGAATGAGTCTGAAGAGATTTCCATCAGGACCAATTCCAAAATCCAAAAAATGGAAGATTTTAGCAAAATGCTTGTGGCCAAACGTGGTGGAACACAGATTGCACTAGGGGATATTGCCCAGATCGTAGATACCGTAAAAGCCAGGGACTCCATGTCCCTTTACAATGGGAAAGAAGCCATTGGTCTTGAGATCACGAAGCAATCTGGTGCCAACACAGTAATGGTAGCAGAAAGTATTCAAAAGGAGGTTAAAAAACTGCAAGAGACCCTTCCAGAAGGGGTTGAGGTACATATGGCCATCGACAACTCTGTGCCCATTAGAAACCTTGTAGACGAAGTAGTGAAAACCATACTAGAAGGCTGTATTTTAGCCATATTGGTGGTCTTCATATTCTTAAGAGAGTGGGAAAGTACGTTGATCAGTGCCCTAACACTTCCAATCTCGATTATTTCAACGTTTATTGGGCTAAAAATCATGGGATTTTCGCTGAATACCATGTCATTGATGGCCTTATCTCTGGCTGTTGGAATGTTAATTGATGATACCATCGTGGTCATCGAGAATATTGTAAGGCACCTTCACATGGGCAAATCGCCTGTCCAGGCGGCCAAAGAGGCCACAGCAGAAATCGGTCTTGCTGTTATGGCAACCACATTGGCTGTAGTGGCGGTGTTCGTTCCGATTGCCATGGTACAAGGTATTGTAGGAAGATACTTCATCGAATTTGGTATAACAGTGGCCATCAGTATGTTGGTTTCCCTATTCGTTTCCTTTACAATGGCGCCACTGATGTCCTCTAGACTGCTCAAGATAGGGCACAAAGAGAGTAAAACGTTTGTTGGAAGATTTTTAGAAAAATTTAATACGCAATTTGATCGCTTGGCTACGTGGTACGGTAAAGCTCTTAGGTATGTATTGAGCAACCGACTGAAAACATTAGGATTGGCCATGATTTTGTTCGTAGGAAGCTTGGCGCTGATACCACAGCTTGGCTTTGCCTTTATGCCAAAGGTGGATAACGGAGAGTTAAATGTAGTATGTGAACTTGATGCAGGGTTGTCATTAGAAGCGGCCCTCAAAAAAGCCCAAGAAGTGCAGGCTGCCATTGAACAGCATGAAGAGGTAGAGTATACATATATTAGCATCAAAAAGAATGTCATCCGTGCCCATGTACAAACTGTGGACAAAAATCACAGGGACATGTCCATTGGAGAGTTTGCCCAGATGCTACGAACGGATATGAAAAGCATTGCAGGAATCAGCAGTTCGGTGAATCAAAGCTCTATTGTGGCTGGCATGGGTGACTATGATGTTACATTCCAAATCACAGGTAACGATTTTGCCGCATTAGAGGCTTTTGTGGGCAGGGCCAATACACTGCTTCATAGTGATTCACATGCTGTTGATATCAACGTGAATTACAAAATTGGCACACCAGAGGTGAGCCTAGATGTGAATCGTGACAAAGCTGAGGATTTGAGCGTAAATCCAGGTGCGGCGGCAGAGACCATTAGGACCCTTTACAATGGTATTACTGTAGGAAAATTTGACGATGGCAGTGGTCGTTATGATATTACGGTTTTGATGAATGATGCCCTTAGAATGGATTTGAACAGCCTAGATGGTATATTGATTCCAAGTAACATCGGCAGAATGGTCCCTCTGTCTCAAGTGACAGATATGGTGCTAAAAACAGCCCCAGCAGAACTTCATAGGTATGATAGAATCAATTCCATTGAATTGTCTTGTAACATGACAGGGATGCCGTCGGGAGACTTCATCAATATGTATACAGAAAAATTCACCAAGGAGTTGGATTTACCAGAAGGGGTACAAATCAAACAAGGCATGGCCAATGAGCAGATGCAAAATGGTATGAGCTCCCTTGTGATTGCATTGGTACTAGGTATCCTATTCCTGTTCATGATTATGGCTGTGCAGTTTGAAAGCTTCATCGATCCAATCGCCATCATGTTTTCGTTACCACTGGCTCTCATTGGAGGTATATTGGGACTCTTCATTTGCCGAAGTGAGCTTAGTTTGGTCTCCATGATTGGGGTCATCATGCTCATGGGACTTGTGGCTAAAAACGCGATTTTGCTCATCGACTTTGCAAAACAACGTATGAGGGAGGGACTTTCTTGCGTGGAGGCATTGATAGAAGCGGGAACCATCAGACTTCGTCCCATTATTATGACATCGCTGGCTATGATTTTTGGTATGCTACCACTGGCACTGGCACAAGGGGCTGGTACAGAGTTGAGGGCACCAATGGCCCAGGTAATCATAGGAGGATTGATTTCCTCTACAATGTTGACCTTGTTCATCGTCCCAGTGGCATATACCATGTTAGACAAATTTAAAAAACATAAAGTGAAAGAA
>JAVBKP010000037.1:0-3716 GCA_031553975.1 Anaerovoracaceae bacterium
ATACACTTTCGATATTGCTTTGATATAGTACGGGCAATAAAAAACCGCTGAAATACGTTTCAACGGTTTATGAAATATTATTATTTCAGGCTTTTGATAATCAAATTGACTTCAAAGAGTTATCTAAGCAGGTTTAAATAATTTATCAATCCCTTTAAGATTAGAGATAATATTATTCGCTTTTTCCATTTTTTGAACCATAACTGGATGGTCTTTGGGGATAGGCTTTAGGTTAGGGTTAACGGTAAATGTAACACCTAAGTCTGTATATTTTTTGAATGAAATTTTCTGTTTCATATTGCTAAGTTAATTTATTTCCTTTTAATTAAGAAACCATAATAATTTACGTTCTTTTCAAAAGGAACATACACGTAAGAATCTAAGTCTCTCAAAACTCCAATAATATCAAAATCGTTTTGTAATATTTCTAAATTAAGTGTGATTGCCATCCTGTAAAGCCTTGTTCTGCTGTCTGTGCTACCGGTGAAAAAAATCAGACATTCAGGAGATTGAAAAAAGAAGTTATGTACCACAGAGTAAACTGTTGCAAGTATTTTATTCCTATCTCCATTATCGGATATGGATTTATCACTATAACTTCCATCATCTTGAATATCCAGTAATGCCATATTGTACATTCCGGTGATACTCATGGGTGTGAATTGTATTAGCTTTGAAAAAGTTCCTTTTCTTCCAATACTTACAAACCCATATTCCATTCCGTCAACGGAAATTTCCAGATTTTCGTACTTGTCATAGTTCATAGGGATGGCAAAAATAACATGATTTTTCATACGGCTTATCTAATATGTGGCTGAACCGCTCTAATAAAACAACATATTCTCTATGTAGCGGCAATTATCTTGCGCTACTTTTATCCCTTTAATACCGTTGCATCTCATTAGTTCAATTGCTTTGCGTGATAGCGTTAAAATAGCTTTTAATTCACGCGTCCTGAGCTGCCATTTACCTTTCCTGTGCTTCCTATACTCATTGGCTTTGCGTTGAATATTGTCCTTACCCGTTTTAGCCGTAATTCCTAAGTATATAAGCAATTGGTCCGTTTTTCTACTATCATAAATATTGCCGTAACACAATGCAAGGGCTATTTCATTATAGCTATACTCATTTTCTTTGGTCGTGGTTCTTGCTTGTTTGGAAGCAGGTAATGTGTTGGAAGTAGTTTTATCTATGTGCTGCCTATCTTGTTTATAATCTCCCCCCGTTACAATAGACAACATCTTTAGTACCGGCATAATTTTACCATACGCCGCTATAATAGGGGCAATCTTGGAGTGAACATTCATTAAGGCTTGGCTTTGTTCAAATGCTGCTACATTCATAACATTTCAAAAGTTTAGGCGGCTTCTTGTTTTGCCTGTTCGTTTTTGTCCCAATGTTGTCTCATTATTTCGGCATGTTCGGCAGAGGACAATTTTACATACTTCATAAACGTGCTTTCTTTCTTATGCCCTGTTATGGACATAATGGTTTGCATCGGCACACCTTGTTTAATCATATTGGTAGCAAACGAACGGCGGGCGGTATGACTGCTCACCATTTGCCATTTTTCTAATACTGTTGATATTTTAGCCCCGCCTTTGGTTTGTTGCTTCTCTGTATGCTCTTTTATCTCTGCCATTTGGCATACCTCTTTTATGTAGTCGTTTAATTTTTGATCGGACAACTTCGGCAACTTACCCCCTTCATATTTTGCAAGAATTGCTTTAACTGTTGGGTGTATCGGTATTACAACCCGTCCCCCTGTTTTGCTTTGGTATAAGTCTATCATGTTTCCCTTTATATGATGCCGCTGCATATTATTATAGTCGCTTATTCTTAACCCAGTATAACAGCCCATTAAAAACAAGTCGCGTGCTTTGTCAAGACTGGGGTTCTCTGTTAAGTCAAGGGCTGCAATAGCCAACAATTCATTTTCATTCAAATAAACATTGTACGCGGTTTCGTGAGCATTTATGAACTTTTTTGTATCTATTGTATCAGTATCGAATGGTATTTTTTGAGCATATGCAGCCCGTAAGAATTGCCTTACATTATTAATATGCTTTGCTATGTTATTAACGGCGTAGCCTTTGCGAGTGGTGAGAAAGTCCCGATAATCTGAAAGAGTGTTTACGCTTATATTATCAAAGTCTATCGTTTCGCCCGTTTCTTTTTCAAGCTCATGCAGGACCTTAACTGTAGTATTATAATCTTGTATGGTCCTAAAGTTGATAAACCGCCCCGTCCGCGGATCAATCCGTTTATCGGATGTCTCTATGTAGTTGTTGACAAACTTCCAAAAGTTTGGTTTCTCGGGCTTTTCTTCAACTACCCTGCCCGTCCACCTATCTAAGTTCTTTTTTATTATCTCTTTTATCTCTGTAACAGGATACCGCGAAGCAACTGCTTCATTATAAAAGCCCCTCGCTACCTTGTTAAGTTCATACAAATAATTCTTTACGCTATCTCTGTTTGTCTCATCAATAACGTTTTTAACCTCTCCCCTTCCTGTATTCCAATGCTTTGGCAAAACACTATGGCAAGTAGGATATACCAATCTTTCACCACTAAAGCGGCAAATCAGGTATATCTTTTCAGGCTTTCTACTGTCCTGTCTCCGTAAATTATAGCGTGTATTAAATTTCATTACCCCCTCTGTTCAAAAATTAATCAAATGCCTGTTGTCGGTTTCGTTGTCATTTTTTCTTTACGGGACAATGATATTCTAAACTTCATTTTATTATTAGACAACATCGAGACAATTTGGAACAGTTGGGAGTGTTGGCTTTTAGCCCATTGTAGTGAGTTGTAGATTTTTTTTGATAAGATATTTAAAGGTCCTGTCTTCCCGACAAAAGAGAGTTATTACGAAAGTGATGACTCTTTTTTTATGCACATTAGTGACGGCATAATTCAAGTGCAGCAATAGTTTCAGCGATTTTCCAGAATTTCTCTCCTACTTTTCATTATTGGTAGAAATACTCGTTTTTGAGCTCATTTTCCAGCACCAATTCGGAGACCACGCCTAGCACCACTTTTTCGGCAATAAGCCTTACCTACAAAGGGTTTTAATATTGCATTTTTTAAAATTCAACATTTCATGACACCTAATACATTTAGTGTCCAGTTCATCATTAGAACAGATAGGCAGGACAAGAAAGGCTATGTAAAACCGCCATAAGTAAATTTCTGACTACAGTTTCTATATGTTCACTAATTCGTTACCTTTGTATGAGTATGAACCGGACAATATCCACCTATGGAAAGTACTTTTTAGAATTTTATTCAACCCTAGGCACATCAGTACAGGAAAAAATTGATTACGTCTTTGAGATGGTCAAAACATTGATGTTTATACCTCAACAATTTTTCAAGCATTTGGAAGGAACTGATGGACTTTATGAAATAAGAGTTGAATATGAAAGTAACATATATAGGATCTTTTGCTTTTTTGATGATGGGAAGCTAGTTGTACTACTAAATGCTTTTCAGAAGAAAACACAAAAAACACCACCAAAAGAAATTGCGTTAGCTGAAAAATTAAAAAAACAGTATTTCCTAGACAAAGAAATTGATTTAAGAAATGGAAAAAATAAAAAGGTCAAAAAATAAAATTGTATCATGGGATGCACAGCTTGACAAAAAGTATGGAAAGCGAGGCACTACTGATAGAGTAAGTTTTGAAATAAAAGCTCAGTCTTTTATTTTGGGCG
>JAVBKP010000027.1:0-9713 GCA_031553975.1 Anaerovoracaceae bacterium
AAAATTTTTAATATATTTGCACCCCAATTCTTCACAATGTTTTGGCCCGGCCGGCCACTCCCCACAAAAATGCAAAACGACTCGATTTTCAGATTTATGATATGTCATAGACAATCCGCAATCTGGGCATTTTATCACGAAACCACAACTCCGACAAGACACGAAAGAGGAATATCCTCGTTTGTTCAGAAATAAAATGACACTCTTACCTGCGTCAAGGCATTTTCGCATCTCTGTATACAATGTGACGCTAAACATGCTTTTGTTACCATTTTTCAGCTCTTCCCGCATGTCTACCACTTCCATCACTGGCAATGGATTCTTGTTGTATCTTTCCTTTAGGGTAAGCGTCTTATACACGCCGGTTTGCGCTTTGTTGTATGTGGACACGGATGGCGTTGCACTTCCTAGTATTAGGATGGCGTTGTTGTCCTTAGCCCGTTTTCCCGCCACTTCTATGGCGTCGTACTTGGGCGATTGTTCGGATTTGTATGTCCCTTCATGTTCTTCGTCTATGATAATGACACCAATGTTTGTCACTGGGGCAAACACAACCGACCTAACACCCACTACGATTTTAACCTGCCCATCGCGAATTTTCATCCACTCGTCATAACGCTCTCCTGCTGAGAGTTTGCTGTGAAGTATGGCCACTTGGTCGGAACCAAATCTGCCTTTGAACCTGCTGATGGTCTGTATGGTAAGAGATATTTCTGGTACGAGGACAATAGCCGTCTTGCCTGCCTCTACAGCCTTTTTTATGGCTTGCAAATAGACTTCTGTTTTTCCGCTACCTGTCACCCCATGCAACAAGAACGTTTGATGTTTGTTCGCTTCGATATAAGGATTAATCTCTGCTAGTGCCATCTCTTGCTCCTTGGTAAGGGCTTTTATCTCTGGGTTTTCTAATTTCATATCCTTGTGCGGCACCCTATCCCGCTGTTTTTTTATATCTGTGGGCGTACACCCATTTAGGGCTTCTGTGTATGTGCAGAGATATTTGTCTTTTAGCCATGTGCATAGAGACATCATTTCTTCTGGTAACCATACATTTTCATCTATTTTGCTGATGGATTTGAGCCTGTATTTTACATCTGGTTCTTCATCTAACACTGCAAACACAAAGGCCTCTTTTAGCCTATTCCCCATGCCAAAAGGTACGAAAACTTTATCACCAACTTTGATGTTGTCGCTCTCACAGCCATATGTATATAGTGTATCTATGTTATTGCCCTTTTGGAGAATGGCTACCTTTGCGTATTTCATCGTTTGCTTTTCCTTTTAGACATGAAAGAACGGTATCCAACTTGTCTGCCTCTTAGGCAAGCTTATCACGATAACCGTCTTTTGCATTAAAAATATTGTTTTAGCTTATCTAATATCACATGAGCCGCGTCTTTCTTGCTCATCTTGTCATATTCGGTGATATTTTCCTCCCCATCAATGATGGTAATTATATTGGTATCTTGTTTGAAGCCTGCGCCTTCAAGAGCTACATTGTTGGCCACAATGAAGTCTAGATTCTTTCTTTTTATCTTGTCTTTGGCATAAACCACCAGGTCATCTGTCTCTGCGGCAAAGCCTACTAGCACTTTATCACCCTTCATCTTGCCCAATGTCTCTAGAATATCTAAATTTCTCACGAAAGTAACTGTCAAGTCCCCTTGTTTTTTCTTAATCTTTTTATCAGATATTTCTGCTGGCCGGTAGTCTGCCGGTGCGGCGGCTTTGATAACAGCATCAACACCATCAAATCTGCTCTTCACAGCCACTAGCATATCCCCTGTAGACTTAATGTCTACTCTGTTGATGCCTTGGCTACAGGTAAGGTTCACTGGTCCTGATACCAACGTGACCTCTGCTCCTCTAGCAAACGCTGCCTCTGCTATGGCAAAACCCATCTTACCCGAAGAGTGGTTTGTAATATATCTAACGGGATCAATGGCCTCTATGGTAGGACCTGCTGTGACTAAAATCTTCTTGCCGCTCAAATCTTGGTTTACATCATGAGGCAAAAAAATTCTTTCTGATCGTCCGTCTATAGCATTTACCTTCGCTACAACAATCTGCGCAATTTCATCTATTGGCGCTAGTTTTCCTACCCCAATATCTCCACAAGCCAGTTGCCCTGAGGCTGGCTCTATGAATTCATAGCCTAAACTTTTTAGTTTTTTTACATTTTCTTGAAACAATGGATTTAAATACATGTTTGTATTCATAGCAGGTGCAAAGATAATAGGTGCTTTGGTAGCCATTAGAATGGTCGTAAGCATATCATCTGCTATGCCCGCTGCCACTTTTCCAATACAATTGGCCGTAGCTGGGGCCACTAGAACTACATCGGCTTTTTTTGCTAGCTCAATATGTTCTACTGCCCAAGTCTCGGCTACTTTGAACATCTCCGTATGAACTTTGTTTCCCGAAACCGTCTGGAATGTGAGCGGTGTCACAAATTCACAGGCATTTTCTGTCATCACCACGGAGATTTCTATATCTTGTTTTCTCAGATTACTGATCAGATCTAGGATTTTATAGGCGGCAATCCCACCAGTAACACCAATTAGCACATGTTTTTTCATGGATTTCTCTAACTATTCATTCATTTCATCGCGTTCAATGGCTACGTTCATGTTGTATGAAACTAAATCTCTCGCTATTTCATTCACTGCGATGGATACTGGCTTTGTTAAACCCATTTTCATTAATTCGTCTTCTCTGATTAACGCAGGTTTTCCATCCACCAAATCTCTCGCTCTTTTTGCCGCCATTACGACTAGAGAATATCTGCTATCTGTCTTTTCTCTCAGTACACTCACTGCTGGTTCTAACATTATACTTCCTCCTTATAGGTTTCTATTAACTCCATTATGTGTCTTGATACTCTGCAATGTTCTGCGCGGACAACGCTTTCAAGCCTCTGCACGGCACCTTCTACATCGTCATTCACAATAACATAGTCATACTTATCTATGTATGAAACTTCTTTTAACGCTTCGCTCATCCTTCTATTCAGTGACTCTTCTGTCTCTGATTTTCGACCAGTGATTCGTTTTCTCAGTTCTTTCATAGATGGTGGTAAAATAAAAATAAATACCCCATTGGGGAAATTCTTTCTCACCTGCAACGCGCCTTGAATGTCTATTTCAAGAACGACGTCTTTGCCCCTTTGTAGCTGTTCCATTACAAACGCTTTTGGTGTTCCGTAATAATTACCATACACTTCCGCATGCTCTAACAGCCCATCGTTGGCTATAAGCTCTTCAAATTTTTCTTTTGTACTAAAAAAATAACTCTTTCCTTCTATTTCACCCTCACGAGCTTGACGTGTGGTCATTGATACAGAAAGTTTAAAATCTCTTCTTTCAAGTAGCGCTTTGCACAGTGTACCTTTGCCTGTGCCTGATGGTCCCGAAACTATAAATAAACGTCCTTCCATGCTTTCTACTCCTTTTTAGCGCATACTCTATCATTTGTAATTAAATAATTATTCTATACCAAAACACAGATAATATCAAGACTTTTATTCCCCAAAAAGTATTGGGCGAAGCCCACCTTATTTGAGTGAATGAAAAATTATTCGATATTTTGTACCTGTTCTCTTATTTTTTCAATCTCACTCTTGATCTCCACCACAATGTTTGTAATCTGAATGTCGTTGGCTTTTGAACCTATGGTGTTGGCCTCTCTGTTCATTTCTTGAATGAGAAAATCTAATTTTTTGCCATCTGGTTGATTGCTACTATTAATAATTGTATTCAGTTGAGAAATATGGCTGTCTAGTCTTACCAGCTCTTCTGTCACACTGCATTTGTCTGCAAGAATAGCACACTCAATGGCAATGCGCTCTTCTGGTACTTCAATATTTTTGTCCAGCAAGTCATTGATTCGATCTGTCAGCTTCGCCTTATACGCTATAACGACCTCAGGTGACCTTTCATTGATTTTAGCAGCCATATCCTTTATTAGATTTCCTCTAAAAAGAATATCTTCTGCCAGTTTTTGCCCTTCGATGGCTCTCATCTCATCTAGGGCCTTAACAGCGGCTAATACTGGAATAGTCAGAGCTTCTAGGATTTGTGCCTCATCTTCTACATCCGCCATGCTTTTCATCACGTCCGGTAGAGTAGAAACAAATTGGACATTAATCTCCCCCGCCAAGTCAAATGTTGATTTTAGCTCTCTAAGATTTTCGATATACTGTTTTGCCAGCATGGTATTTAGCTTGATATTCACATCGTCCTCTGTGATGTTTTCCACCATAACGCTCAGTTCTATTTTTCCGCGTTTTGCCACGGTTTTCACCGTGTTTTTTAATTTTTCTTCTGCAAATGTGTATCTTCTCGGCATTCTTACAGATACTTCACTATATCTGTGATTGATTGCCTTTATTTCGGCGATTATGTTTCTCTTGCCATCGTTATGTTCACTTCGGCCAAAACCAGTCATGCTCTTAATCATAATTAATACCTTCCAAATTAAAAATCCGTATCTTCTTTTCATTTTTCATGATAAAATAGTCTTCAAGATACCTCAATCATTTTAACGTATTTATAGGAGAAAATCAATGCCTTTTGACGGAATTACTACCCGCTGTATTGTGGGTGAATTAAATACTACCATACTGAATGGTCGAATAGAAAAAATACATCAACCAGCACCTGAAGAATTGGTGTTTACCCTTCATGTGGATCGAACAAAGCACAGGCTCCTTGTTTCAGCCGGAAGTTCTCATGCCCGCTTGCATCTAATAGAAGGTTCTGTTGAAAATCCTTCTACAGCGCCATCCTTTTGTATGCTACTGCGAAAGCACCTGCAAAATGGCCGTATCCGAGAAATCTCCCAAAAGGAAACGGAGCGTATCCTTGAAATCAGCATTGATGCTACAGATGAAATGGGATTTTCTGTTCAGAAAAAACTTATTATTGAAATCATGGGAAAACATAGCAATATTAGTCTCGTGGATATGAAAACCGGTCGTATCCTAGATAGCATTAAACGCATTTCGGGTGACGTGAATAGATACAGACAATTGCTCCCTGGGCTAGGGTATGTCTATCCCCCATCGCAAAACAAAGTACCCTTTATCCAAATCAACGCCGTAACCGAATTCAAAAATATTCTTTCGGCAAGATTTGATGTGGAACGCAGTGAAAACCCTGTCCAATTGGACAATATAAACATTTCACACATTATGCTAAACGCCATACAAGGCCTAAGTCCTATATTGGTTAAGACTTTATGTGGTCAGTCTAACATTGATCCTAGTCTTGATTTCCAGTCTTGCACGGCAGACATGTTCGAGGGTCTATTTGCAAACCTTGCTTCGCTACTGCAAAATATTGAGAATTCACAGTTCTCACCTGTAGTGTATGTAAATACTGACAATCATGCTCCTGTTGACTTTTACCCCTTTGCGCTAATACAACAGGCATCTGCCATTGACATTAAGCGATTTGACTCTCTTTCCAATGCGTTGGAGTTTTATTATGAAAATAAGTCTGCCTCTAGCCATATCAAGCAAAAGTCAGCTGATCTGTTGAAGGTCGTAACCACTGCATTAGAAAAGGTGAAGCTAAAGAAAAAGAGACTGCTTTCAGATATTCAGCAGGCCGAAAATAGCGAAGAGCAAAAGTTAATTGGAGAATTGCTCACTGCTAATATTTTTAGAATCAATCAGGGGGATACCTCCATTGAGGTAGATAATTATTACGACAACACAAAACTGACAATACGGCTAGATGCTATGCTATCCCCTGCTGACAACGCACAGAGATATTATAAAAAATACAACAAATCAAAAACTGCCATAAAAGAAAAAAATATCCAATTGGCTGAGACCAATGGAGATATTGAATATTTAGAATCTGTTTTAAGTTTCATTGAGAACGCTCAAGATTTTGGGGATGTGACAGATATTAGGCAGGAGTTGATCGAACTTCGATATATACGAAAAAAGGGGGGCAAGCAAAAGCCTGAAAAGTCTGGTCTAAAACCATATGCATACACCACCACAGATGGCTTTAAATTGGCTGTAGGGCGCAACAACAAACAAAATGATACCCTAACCCTAAAGACTGCCTCCAACAAGGATATCTGGTTCCATACAAAAGATATACCTGGCTCTCATGTCATACTCTTCACGGAAGGAAAAGAACCAACGGAAGCAACACTAAAAGAGGTGGCAGGCATAGCCGCTTATCACAGCAAAGCAAGGGCGTCGTCCAATGTACCTGTTGACTATACCCTAGTAAAGCATGTCCACAAACCCTCAGGCGCGAAGCCGGGTATGGTGATCTTTGATCACCATAAGACGTTGTACGTGGAGCCAAGGTTGGTATAATCTAGCTGAGTGGTTAAGGGGTTAAATGAAAAAAACAATACACTTGACAGCTTTAAGTGCCAAGTGTATTATGTAGATAATGGATTACCGCTTTTTGTTCGGCGGTGTTCGTGTGTTGCCGCCTACTTAGCTAGGCGGTTTTATCTTTCCCAGCGATCCTTGCAAAGCGCAATTATGCCGATGACCACAAGACAAAATGTAAACATTTCTTCATAGCTGACCATATAAAAGTACCTTCCTTTCGGCTAACCCCATACCCCCTTTTTCAATGCAAGTCAATTCCCCAGTTATGTCAAAGGTATTCACGATCCTACCAAGCGGTAATCCTAAATGTACATTACCATAATTATATTTATTTGTCAATATATTACATGTAGATATTTTATTTACATATGGCCTTCTCCAAATCAAAACACCCGGTACCGACATTTTTTCGTCGGTATCGGGTGTTTTATAGTAACCGTCAGTGTACATAGCTGCCACTTGCATTGACTGATAGCACAGGATTTGGTACATTTCTTGGATTTAAGGTTAGTGAACTGTATGTCACACTTCCACCAGAGACATAACTGCTATTACTGCAACAAGAATTTTCAAATAACTTTTCATCTTAAATTCTCCTCAAGAAACTTATTTCACGAACCCATATTCCCATTGCATGGTGGTTGTATTTTGGAAGTTATCTTTTACCACTACTTTTATTGTGTGTTTACCGTCTTTTACTGGATCAGCATTGATCATATTCCATCTTAGTACACCGTCATTGTCAGTGTTTTTCACTATGCCTTTGACGATTTCCTTGTCATCTAAGAACAGTTTTACCCTATCCCAGTTGATACCTGACCCTTTTATATCGTCATACATCTGGATGGTAAACTCGCTCTTTGATGTAATGGTAGCATCTGTTGTAATACTTGGTGCATCCATAGTCGGTGCCACTTTGTCATCGTTGACATAGTCGTATACAGCACGGATGTTGTCTATCCATATAGAGCCTTTTCCTTTGTTTGCCTCTACCTTTTCCATATATCTAACTGGAATATCCAAGGTAAGTGGTGCCTTTAGCCCTGTAGGAACAGTAGCTTCTACATACTTCCAACCCGTCCAGTTCACGCCAACTTTGTCATCTGTGTAATCAATGAGGACTGTAGTGCCTGCCGCGTCCTTGATTTGAGAACGTAACCAGTGGCCTTTACCGTCTCCATACACCCACATTCCGATTTTCTTAGGGTATCCTGTCATAGCAATGGGCTTTATGGCATAAGCTCCAGCTGCGCCTTTTTTGTAGCCTTTTGTCTTCATATCATAGTAGATCTTAAGAGAACCTTTACCAAAGAAAACATTTTCTGGCATGGCAGCAAATGTCTCTTGCTTTATGGCTACTCCGTTGGTACCCATAGACATACCGCCTGTGGTCCAACCTGCTATTCCACTCTCAAAATCAGCAAGGATTAGAGGAGGATTTCCCACGATGACACTAAACTCTTTGATTAGCTTTCCTGGCTCCACGCTTATGGCCTCTGGTGTAGTAATAATACCTCCCTCAGAGGTCAGTCCGCTACTGGTGGTAATCCCACTTTGACTGACAATCCCGCTCTGAGACGTGGAATAATACACTTTGATTTTACCCTCTGCACCCACTTCTGTTGAGGCCGTGAATTTGCCATTCTCGTCAATGGTTCCTATGTTAGTATCGCTATACCATAAGAATTGTGCATCTGATGCGATGACTGGTAGCTTATAAGCATCTGTTACAACCATATTAAAATCTTTCGTCGCGCCCGGCTTCACATTGACGTTGCCATTGACAGGGGTTTGAATCCCGGCATCATTTGGTCCATTGAGGCTTAGCATGGCCTGATCAACACTTAATACAGTTATATTGGCAGCACTTTCCTTCTCTCCAAAAACAGCTTTTATCTGCCCACTAGCACTGCTAGTACCTGCTATGAAATAGCCTTTTTCGTCTACCATACCAACGGAGGCAGCCCCCATACTCTCAGGAAGGGTGTCTTTGACATACCTAATATCCCCTTCCAAGAAAGGCACCAACGTATACATACTATCTGATAACACGGCATTGAACTTGTTCTGTGCGCCTGTTAAAAATTTCACATTTTTTTGCGTCATGCTGATGTTTTGTGCTACACCATCACCAGTCTCTTTTGCTACGAATATAAGTGAGTTAGACACAGCACGCTGCACGCCGCCAGAAGGCTTGTTCACAAGTCCAGCCGTTTGTTCCCACGGCATTTTCGCACTCATTGTCGTAGAGCCACCACCGTCAAAATTTGCTACGTTGACGCAGCCCTGCTCTATCATATAGTTGGCAATGTCCACTAGGTTCATTCCTACCGAATACCCTGTCTGGCGACCATCTACTACATATATTAAGAGTGAACCGTCCCCTTTGATTCCCACACAGGTACGAGGATTGGAGGTCTTATCGGTGGTATTTACCACACCATTTTTTACAATATTCTGGTAGGCTCCAATGCATTCCTTTACTTGGTTCCAATTGCCAGCGGTTGACTTATCCACCACGGACACAGCTATTTCATCCCCAATTTTTATGCTCTCTAGATACTTTGCATTTGGTTTGCTGGCATCAGTAGACAATACAAACTCCCCTGGCATTAGTGCTGTGGCTTTTGCTTTCATATTGACTGATTTTACCGTCCCTTTGATAATCCCTCCAATGAAAGGCTCCGCTCCCTCAGGGGCAGATACCACCACTTCTACACTGTTTTTACTGGTCAGCGTAGTAGCGCCAAACTCAGAATTGTAAAAGTTAACAGATGTGCTGTCCCCTTGCATTTTATTGATTAGACCAATGGTGCCCACACCTGCGCCCCCATTGATGGTCATGTTATATTCTAGATTAGATCCCGCCATAAAGGCTGTTCCATCTTGATTAAACGCAAGTACATTGCTACTATTCACCCCTGAAGTCTTTATCTTCCCATCGTGAATGGTAAGCCCTAGGGGTACGCCTGTGCTCACGTTATAAAAATCCCCATTGATGCCAGCAATCACGTTATACCCTTGATTTTTCAACGTATTTATCTTGTTGGACAAAGTATATTTGCTGGTCACATTTCCTGTAAACACATAGGGTGCTAATTTTCCTGTGAGGGTATTGAACTCTATTGTAAAAGCAGACTGTCTGTTACCGTTATTTTGAAAAGCAATTTGTTTTTTATATGTAACATCGGGTGCTATGTAGCTGGCCTCTTCATACACTACATTTCCTAGCCCCGTCGCTGCAAATGCTGGAAAACTACTTGTGGCCACCAGTACCAATGATAAAATCCCTGTGGTTATTTTTTTAGTATTTAATCTTTTCATAATGCCTCCTTACCTACTATATATT
>JAVBKP010000113.1:0-5551 GCA_031553975.1 Anaerovoracaceae bacterium
CGTTTATCCCGATAGAGCAGGAGACGGATCAGAATGTTCTTTCAATCGCAGACGGCAAGTGTCCTAAACTTCTTGTTGTTGACGATAAGGAAGATAATATTCATGTGCTTCGTGAGTTGCTAACGCCAGCGGGGTTCATCATTAGTGAGGCGCAAAATGGACAAGAGGCACTTGACATCTTAGAAAAAGAATCATTTGATTTGATTTTGATGGATCTGCGCATGCCAGTGATGGACGGCTACGAGGCGTCCATTAGGATAAGAAAAGCAGAAAAGCATGGAGATATTCCTATTGTTGCTTTGACGGCTAGTGCTTTTGAGGAAGACAAACAACGTGTCTATGATATTGGCATAGATGATTTCATCAGGAAGCCTTTCCAAAGGAAAACTCTTTTTAATGTCATCAAAAAACATCTTAATCTTGAATACATTTATGAGGATGAATCAGCAGAGATCATTGTTGCACAAGAAGATGATGTGAATTTTGATACAGTGCCAACCATGCTATTAGAGCGTTTAGAGGAAGCCGTTAACATGGCTGACTTTAATGAAGCGCTTGAAACTTTAAATCAAATGAGAGAATTTGCAACCGTAGGGGAATTTAATCTGACTAAATCATTGATTGATACTTTCCAATATGAAAAAGTTGCTGAAATTCTAAGCCGAATGCTGGCTAGCAGATAGTAAAGCTTCGTCAGAGGATCACGCGACAGGGACAGAGCTTAGGAGGAGACTACAGTGTATAAACGATTTTCCAAAATAGTAGTGTGCGTAATCTCAGCGCTTATATTGATGCAGAGCGCGGTGTATGCACAGCAACCAGAGGATAAGACCGTACTTGTGGCGATTTCTAACAGTTCTGTCATTGTCATTGATAGAGTGCTTTACACAGCATTAAAAAGACTGGGTTATGATCCTGTGATTGAACGGATGGAAACCAAAACGGCGATCAACTCCGTAGACGTTGGTGACAAGTATATACTCGGTGCAGTATCAGGGATGGAGGAACATGGTACAAACTTAATCCGTGTGCCAGAAGTTGTTTCAGCAAGCGATTGCATGGTCTATGTAAAAGAAGGTAGCGATGTGGTTATTAATTCTTGGCAAGACGTCCGTGATCTTAGAATTGCGTATAACTCAAACCAAATTTATATTGAAAATAATTTGCAACAATACTGTGACAACCCGTTAAAATTTAATAATTCAGAAAAAGCATTTGAGGCGCTTCAAAACAACCAAGCTGACGCTGTAATCATTTTAGAATTTGACTATGCCGACAATATAGTACCAAAAGGAATTGTAAAGACCAAAGCAGTTGATACATTGGCTGCATATTCTTACGTTAACAAAGAGTATGCGTATTTGGCGCCACAACTTACAGCTGAATATAAAGAGATGAGGCAGGATGGAACACTAGACAAAATAAAAAACCAACAGCCGATTAAAGACAAAGAGGGAAAAATTGTACTGCATGTCTCTTCCTATAATACTGATATGGTATGGGAAAACCAATTGATACAGGGTACAAAAGATAGTTTGAAAGACCATGAGGAAATCACATATATTAATGTACCTCTTAATACAAGACGGCAACAAGGTGCAGATTTAAATAAAGATATAGCAAGAGATTATCTTTGCGATGAATTATTAGAAAAAATACCAGATGTACTGATTGTTTCTGATAACAATGCGCTTAACTTTGTTGTCAGCAATTATGCTACACTATTTGTTAATGTGCCTATTGTTTTTTGTGGTATAAATCAATTCCATAGTTCAATGCTTAACGGATTAGATGATTATTCCACTGGTGTAGTAGAGTGTGTTTCTGCACGAGAAACTGTTGAGGAAATGGTTAAACTATATCCCAATACAAAAAAAGTGTTTATGATCAATGACTATTCTTTATCGGGTCAGAAAATAAAGGATTCTATTGTAGAAGACTTGGGAGGCTACAAAGGAAATGTGTCCTTTGAGTATAATGAGAATCTTTCTATTTCAGACCTAGCGAAAAAGATAGAATCTCTTGACAAGGATACTTTGGTTTTGCTAGGGACTTATTTTACAGATGACAATGGAGATTACTATTCAGAAGCTGACGTTTCCCAAATCATTCAAGCTGGCAGCAAAAATGCTTTTTTTACTTTGTATCCTGGCACATTTGATCTTGGTGTTTTGGGGGGCAAAATTACCAGTAGCTATAACCATGGCTCTGCTGCAGCAAAAATGGCACTGAAAGTATTATACGGAACACCTCCAAATGAGATACCGATTATTTTTAGCCCTAATGGCATAAATGAATGGGTGTTTGACTACCAAGTAGCCGATCAGTTTTACTTCAATTACAATCTCTTTCCTAAGGACAGTACAATTATTAACAAGAAGCCACCAATTCATGAAAGTGACCCTGTTTTAGTCGTAACAGTGATAAGCATAATTATTTTAATACTAATTGTGGCTGGCATATTAGGCGTATTTTCGGTGGTAACCAGAAGACGCAATACAGAACTAATTGAAATACAAAAGAGCTTGCATACAGCAGAAGAACTTTTGGAAAGAGATTTGATCATTAAAGAAATAAAAAATAGACTAGAAAAATCTATAGGAAGCGCACCAATCGGATATGTAGTTACAATAGATGGCATAGTTATAGAAACAAATAGCTATATTGATGACATGTTTGGTTTAAAAATCAATCAACCAGTAAGAGAAGTTTACCTTGACCCATTAGAACGTGAGGACATACTCAAAAAATTTGATGAGGGAAGGTCAGCGCGCGGTCGAACTGTGTATTTAAAGACAGTGACGGGAGAGGCCCATCGTTTTCAGCTTAATTATAACACTGTGGAGTATGCCAATGAAATTGCATTTATTACATGGGTTGTGTCAGTTGAGGAGGTAGAGGCGCAAAAGGATGCCTTAAGTCTTGCAGAAAAAGACTTACAAAAGATAGTGGACACACAACCAGTACCAATGATTATCATTCGAAAAGCTGACATAAAAATAATATATGTCAACGATTATGCCTCTTCTATCTTTGAATTTGATGAGCTGAAGGAAAAAGCAGATGATAAATTAGCACAAATTGTTGATTTGTTTTATGCAAATAAGCACGAGTATGGAGACAATGTTAAATTTGAATTTGTATATGACATTTCACCAGAAACAAAAAAAGATTTAAAAATATATGCCAGTGAAATCAACTATAAAAATGACGAATGTATTATCTTTGTATGCCAGAATATATCAGCCCAAAAGAAGGAATCTGAACATTTATTAAACGCAGCAAAAAAAGAGCGTGAAGCAAACAAGATGAAAAGTGTATTTTTAGCCAACATGAGTCATGAAATAAGAACGCCTATGAATGCAATACTTGGTTTTTCGCAAATATTGATTTCTGATAAAGCCCTAGATCATAAGCAAAAAGAATTTATTCATTCCATCAATAAAAGTGGGGAGCATTTGCTAACACTCATCAATGATGTGTTGGAAATGTCTAAAATAGAAGCAGGAGCGATCACCTATAATCCGTCGAATATTGATTTATACGCCATGATTTTAGAAGTTAAGAATATGTTCATGGTGCGCACAAAGGCCAAAAACATTTCATTTGTTGTAGAGTATGATGATTTGCCTAGGTATATATTTTCCGATGAGAGTAAGTTGATGCAAATTATGATCAATTTGCTTGGCAATGCAGTTAAATTCACCCAAAGTGGCGGACTTTCTTGGATATTAAAATGCAACAATGTAGAAGAGCAAAATACACTTATTTTTGAAATTACCGATACGGGCGTAGGGATAGAGCATGATGAACTGGAACATATTTTTGAACCTTTTGAGCAAAGCGAGAGTGGTAAAAAAAATGGAGGGACAGGTCTTGGACTTGCAATCAGTAGGCAACTTGCAAGGTTCCTTGGAGGAGATATTTATGCCAAAAGCGAGTATGGCGTAGGAACTACATTTAGGGTAGAGCTTCCAGTGAAAATTGGTGATGCACTGAGCCAAGCGAAGGCAGAAACGGTTCAGAATGTTGTTGCAATTGCAGAAGATAAGCATCCTAGAATTCTTGTTGTTGACGATAAGGAGGATAATATTCTAGTTCTTCGAGAACTGCTTGGGCCAGTTGGGTTCATCATTCGTGAGGCACGGGATGGTAGGGAGGCACTTGACATTTTTGAAAAAGAATCGCTAGACTTGATTTTGATGGATATGCGTATGCCAGTCATGGACGGCTATGAGGCGTCCATTAGGATCAGAGAATCAGAAAAGCATGGAGACATTCCGATTATTGCTTTGACGGCCAGCGCCTTTGAGGAAGACAAACAACGTGTTTATGACATCGGAATAGATGACTTCGTCAGAAAGCCTTTTCAAAGAAAATCCCTTTTTAATATAATCGAAAAGTACCTTAATATCGAATACATTTACGAGGAAGACACAGTAGAGGCTATAGTGGCACAAGATACGGATGTGAACTTTGATACGGTACCAGCAATCTTATTAGAGCGTTTAGAGGAAGCCGTTAACATGGCAGATTTTAATGAAGCACTTGAAATTTTAGACATAATGATGGAATTCATCACTGTAGGAGAGTACAATCTGATTAAATCATTGATTGATACTTTCCAATATGAAAAAATTGCTCAAATCTTGAATCTGGATTTATCCAGCGATAGATAGAGGTTGATACAGAAAAAACAAAAGATAAGTAGAAAATACGTGATGCATATGTTATTATCAAGCAAGCAGAGATATGTCTAGGCTGAAGTTTTTGTGATTGGAGTATTGAATATGAAAGAGAAGAATATTACATTGACACTTATTAAAAACACTTTTTTGTCGAGCGTAACTATTATTGGAGTATTTATATTTTTTACACTTTTTAGTCTAAATCAAATTGGAGATTCACGCTTAGAGCAACAAGAATCTACACTCAGAAACAATTTCGATCTTATGGTTAAAAGACAAACACAATCTGTTATCAGCATATTAGAAACATATAACAAAAAAGTTCTAGATGGACAACTTACAAAAGATGAAGCGATGGCGCAAGCCGCAAACATTGTGCGCAATATGAATTACGGCGATGGTAATTATTACTTCGTGTACAATTCGAAAGGCGTAATCATAATTGATAGGGGATCCCTACTGGAGGGGGGGAACGAATTTGATTTTGTGGATATGAAAGGCAATTACTATGCACGTGAATTAATTAGCAACGGCAAAAAAATAGATGGCGGATATTCAGAATATTATTTTTCAAAGCCAAATTCCAGCAATCCCATCGCAAAACGTAGCTATAGCAAATACTTTGAGCCATTTGACTGGATCGTAGGGACAGGCAACTACAAAGATGATATAAATGTGATTTTTAATGATACGGAGACAGCAAACATAATCAAGGACCAAAACCGTAAGATGGTATTCATGATGATTGTCATAGGTGTGGGCGTTCTCATTATGTCTATACTGTTATCTCTAAGGACATCCATGAAATTGAACAAAATGCAGAAGAGCCTTCATACAGCGGAAGAACTTTTGGAAAGAGATTT
>JAVBKP010000147.1:0-10433 GCA_031553975.1 Anaerovoracaceae bacterium
AAAATACCAATACCCTGAGGCATAGGTAGGAATGTTAAATCCATACACCCTCGCTATAGGAAATACTTGTTTTATTTTGCTATGCGCCTTTTTCATTTCATTGATATCGCCCTCAAAGAATGCCCCTTCATGCTGATTGACAACAATGCCTTTATCCGATAACACCCTAAAGCAATTCTCATAAAAATCTACTGTAAATAGCCCCTCTCCTGGTCCGTCCGGGTCTGTTGAATCTACTAAAATCAAGTCATAGCTAGCATCTTTTGCATTCTTCACAAAAGCCAGTCCGTCTTCAAACAGGAGGTTGATCCTAGGGTCTTTCTCTAGTGTACTAGCCATGGACGGAAGATATTCCTGACAAACTCGAACAACTCTCTCGTCGATTTCTATCATATCAATCCGTTCTACTGACTTGTATCTGGCACATTCCCTAGCCGTTCCACCGTCGCCACCGCCTATAATCAATATGTTTTTTATGTCTGGATTCACTGCCATGGCTGGATGAACAATCATATCATGATATACAAACTCATCCTTTTCAGTGACTTGTACATATCCATCTAACGTCATAAATTTACCAAATGTGGCGTTTTTCATAATTGTAAGCTTTTGAAATGGCGTCTGCTCAGTATGGAGAACTTCTACATTTAAGGAAAATTTTACATCATCCTCCATATAATATTCAGAATACCAAGTATCATGATTTTTGCCCAAAATCTGCCCTGTTTTATTTATCATTATTAACACCTACGCTTTCAATGGCGGTAGATTTCTACCATAAAAAATCTCATCCATTTCTCTCTGAAGTTTGCTTGTAATTGTTTGAATTTCTTTTTTACTAATATCATCTGGTGTAAAATTAAAGAAATAATTATCTAAGTCTAAATCTTTTAACTTACATTTTGTATGAAAAATGTTTTCTTGATATACATTCACATCTATCATTTGGTACTTGTCTTGAAAATCACTACGAACATAATCTTGAATAGAAGTCAATTCGTGGTCTATGAATAGTTTTTTACCTGTTATGTCTCTCGTGAATCCGCGAACACGATAATCAATGGTCATAATATCGGTCTCAAAACTATCAATAAGAAAATTCAGTGCTGTCAGGGGCGATATCTCTCCACATGTAGATACATCAATGTCTGCTCTAAATGTGCAAACGCCACCATCAGGGTGATACTCTGGATATGTGTGAACCGTTATATGGCTTTTATCTAAGTGAGCAACCACCGCATCTGATTTTTCTCTTTGCAGTTCACTGATATAAACCCCTGCCACAGGTGGCTGTGATTCTTCACATATCAAAATAGTTACACTGGCCCCTTGCGGGTCATAATCTTGCACTGCTATGTTTAAAATATTAGCACCAATAATCTCTGTAACTTTTTTTAATATCTCAGTTAGTTTCTCTGCATTATACTGCTCATCTATGTATTCAATATAGGCTTTTCTATCCTCAACAGATTTGGTATAACATATATCATACATGTTAAAACTCAAAGTTTTTGTCAGATTATTAAATCCGTATAATTTGATTTTTTCGCCATTTGCTGCTACCAATCTTGCTTCTCCCTAGGTCCTACCTTTTATCATTGATTTTTCTAAATTTCATGACTATAATTATACCATATTTGCTTGATTATTTCAATTTTAAAAAATATTTTGCTATATTGCAAAAATAAAGGTAGACATATGTCCAATCTTCCGATATAATAGGGCTGTAACAGAATATTTAAAATACCTAATGGCCCGATTCATCCTATGGTTGTCGATTCCCATTCTTTTATTTTAAATATCGCACAATAAAAATTTGGAGGATCCCATGGAAGAAAGAACACTAATATGCCAAGACTGCGGTCAAGATTTCATTTTCACAATCGGTGAGCAAGAGTTTTACAAAGAAAAAGGTTTTGACAACGAACCTAAAAGATGTAAACCTTGTCGCGACAAGAAAAAACACGAGAGAAGACCATCTAGAGACTAATTAAGGCAAGATAAAGCCGAGCTAATAGCTCGGCTTTTTTTTTATGCTTAAAGTGAGAATTATTTAATAAAAATACGGTTCTAGCCGCAGCTAAAGCCGTAAATTGCAAAACTTTAATTTTACTTTAGTTTTCAAGCCCCGATTTTACATTGTTTTATTGACGCTTGTTAAAAGCAACCTTAATTCGATATGCGATTTCTCTAATTAGATATTCTATAATCATTAACGTTGCATATATTACTGATAAGCATCTAATCTGATTTGGTGTTATTAGAACTTCACCAGATTTGTCAGTATATATCAAGATAAAAAGAGATACTTGCATAAACATATAGCCAATCATCCTTGATATTCCGTATTTATGCCTGTTCATGCTAACACCTCTTTCTCACTACTTACTAAATAGTTCATAATAAGCACTGATACATTCTACAATAATTTTCCTGTTGGCTTTATAATTCAGTAACAAGATATGTAACCGTTTCTCCTAAAAACGAAACGAAGTTTGTATTACCATAAAATTGTGTAACCCT
The DNA here is from genome assembly GCA_031553975.1 of Anaerovoracaceae bacterium. Taxonomy (GTDB): domain Bacteria; phylum Bacillota; class Clostridia; order Peptostreptococcales; family Anaerovoracaceae; genus JAVBKP01. The sequence continues at coordinate 2,524 of JAVBKP010000147.1, forward strand.
CTTTTGAATCACTCTTCCACCCATTAATCCACCACTAGCGCTATTATTATGATAATAACTAGTTTGAACGTACGAAATTGCGTTGGAATATGGGGTGTATGTTACAAGCGCATCATATACTACACCTATCACGAAAGATACAGCTGTTGGAATTTTAAATACAACCTCCAGTATGACACAAAATGCTGCAAATGTTATAGCACTTGCCACATTACCTAATCTTAAATCTGCCTTTTTTGTCTGCCCTACGTACTTTTGGTAATCATATTGCGTACCAATTGGGGAAGTCTCCGTTTCATATGAGTATGTTGATCGCAAAGTCATGTTTGTGCTTGGTTCAACCGTCTCTTCCAATCTAACTTCATTCCCATCAAGGATTACCGTGCCGTCTGTCTGAACAATAACTTCATTTGAAAGTTGCCCTTCTGTTATATTATATGTCATATCTCCATTTTTTGATGTCACAACCTCCACATTTGAAACTGTGCCATTCTCAAACTCTACGTTATAAGTTTCTAAATCACCTTGCTTTTGGTAGTTTTGTATTGTTCCTACATCTTCTAATAAAGCGTAAGAAGTCTGTGCATTATCGTTTTCTAAACTTGCTGTTTGCGCAAATGCCATGGTAGCGGATGTAACAATAAGTGTACATGTAAGTACTGTAGATATTACAATTCTTCTCATTTGTTTTCTCCTTTTCTGCAAGTAACATTTGAACGTACTCGCATTTATTTTTACTCTATCCTGCATTATTTTTCATTGATTCTGAACACCATGGCAAAGTATTCTAAAATACTTGACATGTCTCAATCTTCATCCTCCTTGCATAATTTTCCCCTCCCAAACTGTTTCCTTGTCACCACAAGAACCAATTTTCTTGTCTTATCAATCAATACAATGGGGGTACAAGTTTGGGCACAAGTTACGTATTGCTTCATCTATACAAAAAATAATCTAATTGCAAATGCTATTTTACACTTATTTATTGTTATTATATTATACAATTTCTTTTATTTCAATTGAAAACCAAAAATTGTATCGAGTAGGATTCTACCAATTAGTTGAGTAGCCGACCGCTCTCACCACTGCACATACCGTTCGGTATACGGTTCAATGATTTGAGTGCATGGCAATTGGGGACGGTTCTAAATTATCAACCTCTTGGTCAGCACGTGTTTGGGGACGGTTCTAGATTGCTGACTGTGCAGTCAGTAATCTAGAACCGTCCCCATTTGCATCATTTAGAACCGTCCCCAATTTTATAGGTCTTTTATTATTGCTCTGATGGATTGGTATCGCAGATTTGGGTCAAATCGAATGCAACTATACGCTATTTTTAGAAGATGAATATCCTTTAGTGACTTTTCGCACAAAATATCTTTTTCCACATCTTCTGAAAATATTTCATCTCCCCTCAGCAGAAAGTAAAGCACCATGCCAAGACTATATACGTCTCTCGTAATGCTATCTCCTTTTCCTGACAGCACTTCTGGCGAAGAATAGGGAATGGTTCCATATATAAAAGACTGTTCTATGCACTCTTGGCTATCCTTGTCTTTCATGATAGAAGCGGAAAAATCAATAATCTTAACTTGTCTAAACCGAGTTATCATAATATTCTCTGGTTTTATATCTCCATGTATGATTTGAACTGGACACTTTTCATGTAGGTACTGGATGCCTTTGCATAGTTGCTTAAAAACTTTTTTAATTTGCCGGCTGCTCCTGGTTTTGCCGTTGCGCCATTCTCCTAAAGTGAAACCTCGGATTTCCTCTTCCCAAAGTGTTATAATGGATTTTTCTTGGCAGGTTGCAAATATCCTTACTATATTTTTATGCTTGACTTTTGTCAAATACCTTTCATCATAACCTACAGACAATTTCCTTTTGTCCATCTGAATTTCTCTAATCATGTGGTTCCTTTATTGTTTTTCATTGTTCTAATAATCCAAAAGTCCACAACAACTGTAATTGCGAAAAAACCTGCAAAGTCGATAGGTTTCAGCGCATTGGTCATGTATACAACAAACAAGAGCAGTACAACTGGAATTTGAATATGTAGTGGATTGTTGAATTTTAAATTTACTTTTAATAACCTTTTGATTGGCTCATTTTTAGAAATTTCTATTTTCGGCTGGCTTACAATAATATCTGCATCTTTCTTCACTTTTTCTGATTTTCTCTCACGCAAAAAATTTATGATTTGGTTAATTGTTATATCATTGTTTTCTAACATCTCCCTAACGTCTTCCTCCTCTGGTATCATCAATTTTGCCACAGATTTAATCTGATCTTGCCATGAAAAAGGAGGTTCTCCCGCATATGGCACATACATTAATTTGAGTTGCCTCTCCTCTTTATGGTAAACCAAAGTTTCAGGCTGAATACATAGATTATTCATATCTAGCAAATATTTTCCCATTCGCTGGAGGCAAGCAACCGCACTTAAAAATATTTCCATTTTCTCTTGATGCTCTATAGTCTCTTTTAATACAGCGGTTTGTAGCATCTCTAGCCCTTCAGTATGATAATATAGGCTGATTCTATCGCCTTCCTCTATTACTTGTGGTACGATAAGTCCTCTTATTTTGTTGTATTCCATCATTTTTAGTTGATAGTTAGACAAGCTTGCCTTTGGCATTTGCACAGCAATTTGCCTTTTTTCTTTTGTCAAATCCATTGACAATTCTATTTGACCAAATGGTTTGCTCCAACTGTCTTCTCCAATGATTTTGAACATGTATTTGCACTTTGAAAATTCTATTTCGTCAAGATGTGCAAGCTGATATTCTTCCTCCGGGTTTATTTTTTGCCCATTGACAAAAGTTCCATTGGAAGAATTATTGTCGTGCAAATAGTATGCACCCTCTCTCCAACGAATCAACGCATGGTTTCTACTGACGATGGCCTCGTTGATGATCAACCCGTTGCTCGGCCCTTCTCGCCCAATGATATAATCCGCCTTCCCTATTTTATGTATTTCTCCATCAAACATGGACACTAAACAACCTAATAACATTTCATACATGGTGTATACCCCCTTTCTGTGGCATGCCCTTTTTCCATTTCTATTACGTATTTGTCTACCAATTCGCAAGTGGCGACATGATAAACTTGTCCCGTTTTTGTAAAGCAATACACCACATTGTACATTGGCGTAGATCTTGCTTCGCAGAGTTTGCATGGGCTATATCTGTTTTTCACTTGGGAACTCAACAGTAGTTCTATAGGCGAATTTGTAATATATGTGCAGGATTCTTTGTGATACCTCTCTCCCGCTCTTGGAAACACAAATACATTTTCTGACTCCTCTTCCTTCTCCATCTCGTCCCAAGGCATTGGATCTATAGTTGGTGCCGTTCCTACCCAACAGCGAAATAATATTTGTTGCTCTAACACCCTTTCGCCAATAAAATCCAAGGGGAGTCTTTTGGTAGGAGTGTATTTTGCCTGTAAGAAAATCACATTGTCTGTAACTATTTTAGTGTCTACTTGGTCCGCAAAAAAACTCCTATTGTTAATATCATTTACCTTTGCGGCTAGATGGGTTTTGGCAACATAGGGACCTATAAAGTGCGCTTCTGCGCTTGCCCCTTGGGCCTCTAAAAGCAAATGGTGATTTATCTCCTCCCCCATGGCTATATACCGCATGATAAGGGCCATGGAGAGTATACCTATGATGAATACAGGTAAGAATATGGCCGCCTCGACGATTAACGAACCTCGGCATCTATTTTTACCTTTTAGTATGTTTGGGCAGAATTTGTGTGCACCCATGACGCATAATCCTTTCTTGCTATGCTTGCAAAGTTTTTTCTGTCTGCCTTAGCCGTTATTTCAAAGCCTATGTAATAATCCCTTATGTCAAACGTACTATTAAATCTGCCTTTCATATTTATCTGAATAATATCCATCATCCGCAGCAATTTCACTTCTCTATCGGCCGCATAGAGAAATATTCTAAGGTATTCTCTATAATCTAGCCCTTCCTCGTTGGCAGCCGATCTGCCGTCTAGGTTGCCTGCCAATAGGTTTTCTATGGAAATTTGCCATGAGATTTTTGTTTTCAAAAGTGGTACAGAATTTCCTCCCTCGATGGTTTTAAGATCTTGGGCCGATTCAGCACCTGCCCAAGCAGTTGCCAAGACCAATTGTGTTATTGCTACAGCAGGTCCTGGTGTCAGAGAACTAGCTAAGGTAAATAGTTCTTGACGCATAATATTGTCTTTATAGATATATGCTAGGTTTAAGGCCGTCCTCATGACCATGAACTCTGCTTTAAAGCCTTTATAATTTGCCTCGTCGCTGAGATTGCCAAACAAAATATACTCCGCTTCATTTCTAAAGAAAGACTGGTCGTCGTTGCTTAGGTGATAATTACAATACTTTAATATGTATTCATTGATGGCTATGGAGCTAGGCTTTGGTACATCTAGGTTTATGGCGGTTTCGCGTATGCCCGCCAGCCTAGACGGTAAGGCATTTATGATTTTCTCGTTCTTTAAGATTTTTGTGCTATGCGCCTCATCATCAATCGCTTCTTTTGCTTTGTTCTCTGACGCTTTTTTTATTTGTTCAATATCAATGGAAGGTTTATTTGTGGGCTTGGTTTGCTCTGCATCTTCCTGATTTTTTTCCCACTCCTTAGCCGCTATCTCTGCTCTTTTGGCTTCATCTTCTTTGGTTGCGACCAACTGCTTTGCATCTGCCACTTGACTAATTCTTTTAGCAGTATCCTCAATGATTTTATATTGCACAGCCTTGCTGATTTGCTCCTCAAAATTATCTAAGTCTATCAATGCAAATGATTTCAGGTCGATTTCAATCTGCTCTAACCTTAGTTTTACAATATCTAAAACCTTTTCACTGCTATGTCCTAATGTGGTCTTTACATATTTTTCGGCTTTGGATTCCACTGTTTTTTCATCAGTTGCTATAGCAAAGATACCGTATTGGTCGTAAAGATACGTATCGTATTCTGATAAAACTGACCGAGATGCCAGCTCCACGGTTCTTGAACGTGTAGTTTTTGCGGCATACTCGCATATGATTTCCGTGGTGACAGCAACAACAATAATAAGGCTCATGAACATGAAACAAAGGAACACACTGCCCGCGCCTTTTGTATTTTGTATACATTTAATCAAATACCAGCTCTCCTTTCCTAATATACTCTGTTTCATCCTCTACCGCCCACTTTGTCACCGCATTGTCCTCAATATTCTTCTCAGATTCTTGGTACAAGCTTATGGTCATTTGTAGCAATGCCATAGCTGCTAAAAACAATATGGGAAATATGATAGCTGCCTCCACCATAGCCGTTCCCTTGCTATTTAATATCTTTTTTGCTTTTGCCATCCTAGAATCCCGCCGACGAAAGCCCATCAAATGTAGCTGTAACAAATGCGGTTATTCTACTTTTGAATATGATGCCAAGGCCCACCGCCAATGCGACTAAAATCGCCACTTGCACCATTTCCATGCCACCATTGCTAGCTAAAATTTTCTTCATCTTTTTCATATGATCACCCCCTTTCCATTACATATCTACCATCGCCGGCATAATAGTCACTACGATTAATACACAAAGTAACACCATCAATGGCACTACTAATTTTGTGTCGGCCAAACGACCCAATTCTTCCACCTGCTTTTTCCTGGTTTGCCATAACAATTCTCCTTCTATTTCCAATTTTTCTGCTAATGTGCTGCCTTTATTAATGTTTTCTCTTATAATTGCCACAAGCCTCATAAGTCCTTTTGTGCCTAGTCTCTCTGATAGTTTTACCAGTTCCTCTATCAATGATGTGTTGGTGTTCTTCATCTTTTGGTTTATGATGGACAGTTCTTCAAAAATCTCTTTCTTGTCACTGGGGTTTTTGTTTCGCTCATAATCTTCTGCCATTTTGACAAGAGCTGTATTTACTACTACGCCTGCGTTAAGTAACAAGACAAGTTTGTCCACAAATTCGGGTAATTCCTTAACTATCTGCTCCTTTCTTTGTTTTATTTCTTTGTCTATTTTTCCATATTTGTCAAAATAAACAATTATTAAAATTAGCAACCCAACGAAAAGAATCTCTGCTGTATAACTAGGGGTATACCCTCGCCATTCCAACTTTGTTCCACGACCATAGTTCTTATACAAGTCCACAGCCTCGCCACCCTGGCTCTGGCTGAGCTGAGATTTTATATCTGTTAGCCGCGTGGCTAAAGCCTTCATAATATCTGCCTCTTGGCTTGATTCCACCACTGTGACCTTTATTTCACGCTCTAGTCGTTTGCCATCTATCTCTAGATTGGCTGTTAAAGTGACGGCTTGGGACGGCTGCACCCCTAAATTCGGAGAACTTTGGGGACCCAACAATAAACCAATGGGTACTACCTTGCCAGAATCATCAACAAAGTCCGGTGCATCTGATGCCCAACGTATTTTTACGCCTGTCTCTTTATCAAAAGTGGCTAAATTTAAGTCTTTTGTCACGTTGCTTAAGTCATTGTTCTGGTTTTTTATTTTATACTCCAACTGGTTAGCACAGTCATTTAAACGTTTTTCTTTCTCATCCTCTGTAAGCAACGTAGGTTTTATTAAGATGTCAAAATTTTCACTAACCTTAGATTTCCCATAGGTTGCCTCTACTTTAACCGATTTTGCCATAGGGGATTTCCCATATTCTGGGCGAGTTATATTGAATATTTCTGACTTGTCAATTCCGCTGTTGATTATGCCAATTATGGCGAATGCTACTATACCCAGTAATATTTGTTTGTACCGTTTTAGTACTTTCTCTTGGTGACCTGTAACATGTTTTGATACATCTGTATCGCCGTAAATCTGCCTATATTTTGTTTGGAGTTCTGTACTATTTGGCAATATGGCTTTTATGATTTTTCCCTTCATCACACCCCCTACAAAGAAATATTTGTTATTTTTTGACAAGTTTTATATGCCCAAGCAATGGCAAGAAGTGAGCCTGTCATTACTAACCGACCAGTCGACGTACTATACATAACATCAATATATTCTGCCGATACGATTTGCATAAACCCTATTACAATCACAGGCATTATGACCAAAATATTTGCCTCCAACTTTTTTTGAGACGTGATGGCCTTGATCTCTTTATCTATGGTTATCTTGTCAATGATCATTCGGGATGTTTTTGCTAAGACCTGTTCAACATCTGCGCCTGCCGTCTTACACGTTATGTAGATATCCACAAAATTTCGAATATCTGGTATATTGGTTCGGCTTGCAAAATCCAGCAACACTTGATTTTCTGGTTCGTTCATATAGAATATTCTTTTACTAATATGTACTAGCTCCTTTGTGATCAGTCCTTCTTCTCCATATAACATTTTCATGGTAACTGCGCTCTCTTGGATGGCTTGGGGCAATTGCCTCCCTGCTGCTATGGCGGCAGAGATAGAGTAGATGGCATCTTTAAACTGTAGGGTGAGCATGCGTTTTCTTCTTCTGACCAAGTGGTCTGCATATATCCTTAAGCTATAGTAGGACAACCCAATGCTAAAAAAAGAGAGCAACCAGCTTTTGTAAAAAATATAGGTCATGGTGAATACCATGGCACTGCAAACGCATAGGCATTTGATTTTTTCTTCCCTGCAAAGGCTATATTGATCATATGATGAGGGCATATCCATCCCCTCCTCTTAATTGAAGTTTTTCGGTGTTCTTCAACTTATTACCAGTGGCTGTGAGCATTCCCTTGCCTGCGGCATTTACTTTATACTTGTACAGTGGGTTTAATAGAACTTGCGCGTTCTGATAACCTTCTACCTCCACGATTTCTAATACCCTTCTGCTTTTATCTTTTAGCCTGCCCAGCTGGATTATTATATCCACCGCTTCGCATATCTGGGACCTTATGGCGTCTATGGGAAAATTGGCG
>JAVBKP010000012.1:0-8961 GCA_031553975.1 Anaerovoracaceae bacterium
TTCCTTTGCCATCTGCTCTTTTGATTTTTCTGTCATATTGGGGTGGGTGCTGGAATGGTTGCCTATCTCATGGCCATCTAAATAGATTTTTTCAACATCTTTTGGGTACTTATCTACCCAAAACCCCACTAAGAAAAATGTTGATTTGACATTGTATTTTCGCAATATATCCAGAATACCCTGGGTATAGTCATCCCCCCAGGCGGCATCAAAGCTGATGGCAATCTTTTTCTCTTGGGTGTCCACTGAATATATGGGCAGTAGTTTTTGCCCTGTGGCCGTTGCTATGGTATCGTACATGAATGTATATGTACTCATGGCAGCCACTGCTAGACCTGTGATAATGGCCACCGTCATTATTAAACCTTTTATCGCCCTCTGTCCGTTCATGTAATGTGTATCCTCCTCGAGTATATTGGCTCTTAGAATTCTATTCACAAAGCCGTCAAGTATTACAGAAAATTTAAAAAGAAGGTAAAAAAAACAGCTTTTTTTATTGACTTTTCATGTGATTTGACATATAATGATGCTGTAAAAATATATGCAGTGCAAGGAGGTACGCAAAATGAGAATCGGAGGAGCCAGTTCCTATAGTTATCTTAATGCCCAATTGAAGGCCAATGCCGCTCTTGGTGTTGGTAATAATAACTCTAGTACTAGTTCGAGTAGTAGCTTCCCTTGGAGCGCAACTACAAGTTCAGCGCCAAAAGCACCTAATATGAGTGATGTTCTTAATACTGCCTATCAGTTTTCCAACACACTTCGTACATCTGCCATGGCTACAAAGACGTCAATGGCCGCTTTAGAAGGATTTGGTAGTGAGGCTACCAAGGAGTTCAAAAAAGACGGTAAGGTTTCTGAGGAGACAACGAAGGATATTCAATCTTCTTTAGACACGTTTTCTAAGACCTACAATTCATCTGTTAATTCTCTGTACTATGCGCCATCCTATTCTAAATCCGTTCAAGGCATTGAAAAAGGCCTAAAGGATGCTGTTACTAACAACTTTGGTGCATTACAAAAAATAGGGTTTTCTAAGGACGAAGATGGCAAACTATCTTTAGACAAAGAGAAATTCAAAAAAATGATGTCAGAAAATCCAAGTGCTATTAATGACGTGTTTAAGAAGAGTAGTAGTTTTTCAAATGCTCTTTCTAACCCTACTGCGCAAGCTATGGATACTCGTTCTATTAATAAAGCTGAAATATCTAAGGCTGTAAAGGAAAATTATCAACTGTACCTAAATACTAGTGTTTATTAATATTTGATAGTAATTGACAAAGGAGGGATTCGGAATGCAAATTGGTGGTTCTAGCGTTTCTAGCTATTACGCTGCGAATATGTACTCTTCTATGAGTGTAGGACGAAGTTCTGCTACCACGCAAACCCGTGCGGATTTTAATACAGGTGGTGTCAATAGCCCTTCTCAGTCACAATCTAATAATATTACCACCAGTGCTAACTTTGTTGAAATGTCAGGTACATTGGCTAGTGCATATAAGTTTTCTAGTGCGCTAAAGTCTTCTGCTGCGGTAACCGATCGCTCTGCGATTAGTGCGGCTGACTATGCAAATACGCTCCTAAACGAAGTAGGCCGCACTGGCGAGCCTTCCTCTCGTACTGTGAATAGTCTTTATTCTTCGGCACAAAGTTTTGCAGATGGATATAACAATACCCTTGATTCTTTCAATAAAGCGCCTACTTACTCAAAGCCAGTAGAAGGTATTGACCACAGCATGCAGCGTACTGTGAATGATAATTTGAGCCAATTAGAGAGTTTTGGCTTTAATCGAGGTGCCGATGGCTCCCTGAACATTAATGAGAATAGATTTAAGAATGCTGTGGCTGAGAATCCCCAAGGGATAGCAAATCTATTTGATGAAAGTAAAAGCTTTATGAAGTCTCTCAATACTTCGCTTGATGCGGCGCAAGACATTCGTAGTACCAGCCGATCAGAAATCACAGCTGCCGTTCGCACTCAAAATTTTAGTACGTATCAAGGTAGCGTTCAGGCTAGTAGTATGGCTTCCATGACTACAATTCCTACAGGGTTTTTCTTAAATAAACTTGCCTAATGATTTAAAGTGGTCGGGTCCTAAGAATTATTTGAATCATGTGGTTTAATCTAAAATACAAAAGCATTTGACAGTGAACAAAGTTATGTTCTCTCATCAAATGCTTTTTTTATGTGTTGATTTAGAATGTCGATCCGCTGGCATGTCCCATCAAAATGTCCTGCCCTTAGCATGCCTCGTCCTTAAGCCTTTTTTATAAGGCGTCTACTATTTCTTCGGGAATGCTATCTATATCATCTTTGTCTTCTTTTATTTTGTCCTTAGCGGTCTTTATACTGGCTTTGAGTCGCTTCTCTATCTCCGCCATAATCTCTGGCTGTCCAGATAGGTAATTCTTCACATTTTCCCTACCTTGACCTATACGGTTGCCATCAAAGCTGTACCATGCGCCGGCTTTGTCTACAATCTTAGCTTCTACACCGCAATCAAGCAAGTCACCTTCTTTGGAAATTCCATGACCATACATAATATCAAACTCAGCTTGCTTGAACGGAGGCGCTACCTTGTTCTTAACGATTTTGACACGGGTACGGTTTCCTACAACCTCATCGCCGATTTTAATACTTTCTACTTTACGTACGTCAAATCTCATGCTAGCGTAGAATTTGAGTGCCCTACCGCCCGTGGTTACCTCTGGACTTCCAAACATAACTCCAACTTTTTCACGGAGTTGGTTGATAAATATAGCTGACGTATTGGATTTGTTAATAGCACCTGCCAGCTTTCGCAATGCCTGTGACATAAGTCTTGCATGTAGCCCTACGTGACTGTCTCCCATATCTCCTTGAATCTCTGCCTTTGGTACCAATGCTGCCACTGAGTCAATCACCACAATATCTATGGCTCCACTACGAACAAGCATTTCGCAAATCTCTAGTGCTTGCTCTCCTGTATCTGGCTGTGACACGATTAGCTCATCTATATCCACACCCAGCCTTTTGGCATATTCTGGATCTAGCGCATGTTCTGCATCAATGAATGCAGCTTTACCGCCAGCCTTTTGCGCCTCTGCGATAATGTGCAATGTAACTGTGGTCTTACCAGAAGATTCTGGTCCGTATATCTCAATAATACGCCCTCTTGGCACCCCACCTATACCTGTAGCAATGTCTAAGCTGACAGCACCAGTTCCTATTGCGTCTATGCTCATCTTAGCATCTTCATCGCCAAGCTTCATGATAGAACCTTTTCCAAATTGTTTTTGTATTTGTAGCATCGCTGCTTCTAATGCTTTGCTTTTCTCATCATTTCCTGCCATTATGTAATATTCCTCGCCTTCCGAACATTTGTTCTTTAATCAGTATAGTATATTTTGCTTATGCCGTCAATACCTTTTTAAAACTTTTTTCTCATCTATTAAAAATAAGCCTTGCAGCCTACTTTTTGCTTACTCTGTTTTTAGTTTCTCTATTAATTCTACTGGTAATCCTATTGTATCTGCTATGGTCTTAGGGTCCACGACATGCAAAAGTTTTTTTGCCAGTATCAGTTTAGCCTGCTCAAATTTTTGTTGATTCTGCTCAAATTCTTGTTGGTCCAGCTTTATTTTTTGCTCGGCTTCTTCTATCTCTCTTTTCCTCTGTTCAGATTTTTGCTCGGCTTCCTCTATCTCTCTTTTCCTCTGTTCCGCTTGTTGTTTGTCACGCTCCCAGTTTTCCCTTTCCAATCTTTCAAATTCTTCTCGCGCCACTTTGTCTCGTCTTACTTTTTCCTCATATTCAGCCTCTACTTGTCTCCACTCTTCTTCGCTAAGTTCTGCCAGCTTCACCACGGTTTTTTTCAGCTCTACACTTTGTTCTGCTATTGCCATGAACTCTTCCCCCTCTTGCGCCTTAAAAAAAGCTACCCACGGTTGCTCTTTCATCACTTCTAACGGATTTGGCGCCTTCCTTAATTCTATCGTGTGTATCTCCTGCAAATCCGAAAATACTACTCCTTTATTTTTATCACAAAAGTGGAACGTATGCCAATAGTTTTTTGCATTTACATCTTTTAATATTTCAAAATCAGTAGTTATTATAATACTTATGGTTTTATTGATCTTGCTATAGTCCTCGCCTGCAGAAATCTGCCCTGTCATCATCTTTGCATTGTAAAACAAAACTCTTTTTTCAAACCCTATTCTATCAAGAACTTGCACCTCAATATTAACAATCTTGCCCATTTTCGTCTTCAATCTAATATCTACAATGCCTTGTTTTTCGTCTTTTCGTCTCTTTCTTGTTGCCGTGGGCAAGAACGTAATCTGCCCATATTCTTCCGCTGGAATATCTAAGATTGATTTTAAAAATGCAGACACTTCTTCAATATTGTTCTCATTGCCAAATAAATCCTTAAATATAAAGTCATACTTCGGATTTATCAGCTTTAGCTCTCCCCTTTTTACTCTTTCTAATAACTCTTGCTCCCTTTCTTGGTCCATTATTTCCCCCCTTGTCTTTCCTAATAACACTAAGTCTCTGTAAATAATTTACATTTTTATTAGTATACTTCCTTTTATCGGGTTTGTCAACCATATTTTAACATTTTTTATATATTTTATGTTTTAATTTGGAGCCGTCCCAAAATGATAAATTTAGAACCGTCCCAAAATGATGGCAAAATGCTGACCTTCTAGTCAACACATCGGAACCGTCCCCGTGTGTATAGGAACCGTCCCCGTGTGTAAGAAAAAATGAGGGTAGATTTTGGGTCTACCCTCATTTTTAATCGCCGCGCCATTGATGTTATTTTTCTTTATTCATGCCTAATTCTTCTCTTAGTTTGGTCTCTAACTCGTCTGCCAATTCCTGTCCAGTTTTGACTTTTCTATGGATTCTTTCGTGTTTTTTAGCGTCCTTATTCATCTTAACTAGTATTACGATGAGCAAAGCAAACGCCCCTAATCCAATAAGCGTGAATATTAACATTTTTTCTCCTTTGTGTTCAACATCAATCACTTGAAATTTTTCAGCTCTTGTATGAATTCATTTACCGCGCTGTCTGCTGGAATTGTTTTGATAATCTCACCTTTTTTAAATAATGCTGCTTTGCCTTTCCCAAAGGCCATGCCAATATCAGCACTTCTAGCTTCCCCTGGTCCGTTGACCTCACAGCCCATGACAGCTGCTGTAATCCCATCAGGCAAACCTGTTAGTGTTGCCATTTTTTTCTCAATTTCTTCTACGATACCGTCCATTTTCACACTGCAACGCCCACAAGTTGGACAAGAGACCAAGTTAACCCCATCCTCGCGATAGCCTGCGTATTTGAGAATGTCTTTGGCTACAGGTATTTCGTTGAGTGGGTCCCCTGTCAGTGATACTCTTAGGGTATCTCCTACACCAGATAATAACAACGCCCCTATGCCCATGGCTGACTTGATTTGTCCTTTGCTCGGAGATCCTGCCTCTGTTACACCAATATGTATAGGATGTTCTGTCTGATCTGCAATCATCATATGCGCCTGATGATTTAGCAACACATTAGAGGATTTAATCGAAACCACAATGTCGTTAAATCCCATATCTTCCACTAATTTGATATTGTTCATAGCACTTTCAGCCAAGGCCTCAGCCGTTACACCTTTGTACTTTTCCAGTAGCTCCTTCTCTAACGAGCCACCATTCACCCCAATTCTCATTGGAATGCCATACTCTTTTGCCGTATCTATTACCTGCTTTACTCTATCCGTATCACCAATATTCCCCGGGTTGATACGGATCTTATCCGCTCCGCTTTTAATGGCCTGGATAGCCAATCTATAGTCAAAATGAATGTCTGCCACCACAGGCAAAGGGCTTGCTTTTTTTATTTCTTTTATGGCCTCAGCAGCCTCCATATCTGGCACTGCCACACGAATAATCTGACACCCTGCTATGGCAAGTGCTTTGATTTGTTCTATAGTAGCCTTCACATCCCTTGTATCCGTATTGGTCATAGACTGAATTGTAATAGGCGCATCGCCTCCTATTGGCAACTGACCGCAATACACCTGCTTGCTATTTCTTCTTTTCATTTTTTCCACCTTTGGTACAAAATTACTTATTTAAAAAATATTGTATTAACGTCTTTCACTGTGATTACCACCATCAAAAGCATTAGCAATGCAAAACCAACAAAATGTATTTTTCCTTCGATGGCTGGGCTTATTTTCTTTCTTGTTATACTTTCTATCGCTAAGAAAATCAATCGTCCGCCATCTAGTGCTGGCAGTGGTAACAAGTTGACGATGGCTAAGTTTAAGCTGATCAGGGCCGTAAGATTGACTAGGTATTTAAATCCTAATTCCGCGCTATCTCCCACCACTTTCACAATGCCCACAGGTCCTGAAAGATCGTTGATAGAACCTTGGCCTATGAATAGTTTTCCAATATAGTCAAGCATTTGGGCCATCATCTCATATGTGCCTACAAATGCGTATTGAAACGACTTGAAAAAGTCTTTCTCAAAGTGTGGCTTGATACCTACAACCCTATGTCCATCTTCAGGATTTTTGCCTACCGTTGAGGTTATTGTCACTTCGGTGGCAGCAGCGCCATCTAGCTGCCTAAGTACAGTGAATTCAACCGTATTCCCTGTGCCATTGGTGATTTCATCCACAATATTTTGCCAACTATTAACTGATTTACCATCTATAGCAACTATCTCATCTCCTGCTTTTAGCCCAGCCACGGCTGCCGGCTGCCCTGGCATGACTTCTCCCAATGTAGAGGTAGCAAACCCCGCATTTAATATTAACGCAAACACAAGAATGACAGCTGTAATATAATTCATAGCCGATCCTGCGAATAGTACTAACGCCTTTGCCCAACCTGGTTTGGTTTGAAAGCTATCTGTCCCATTGGACTCCTCATCTTCGCCTTCCATCATCACATAACCACCAACTGGAAACGCCTTTAGCATATATGTTGTGTCGCCTTTTTGCTTTTTTAGTACCACTGGTCCCATACCAAGCGCAAACTGATGAACCCTAATCCCTACAGCTTTAGCCACAGTGAAATGCCCTAGCTCATGAACAAATATCAAAAGCCCGAATATTAATACTGCACTAATAATTGTTATCCCCATCTTTTCAATACCTTCTCTCTGGTCTCTTTATCAACCTCTACTATTCCATCCAAGCCTAATCCCTTTTGGACTTGGTGTTCTTCCATCATAGTATGTATATTCTTCTGTATGTCTATAAATTTAATTTTCCCCTGCAAAAACATGTCCACTAGCACTTCGTTAGCAGCATTTAAGACAACTTGTGCGCTCCCACCTGCCCTCAATGCGTCATAAGCCATTTGTAAACATTGGAAAACCCCTTTATCGGGTTTTTCAAAGGTAAGGCTACCTAGGGCTGCAAAATCCACACTTTCCATTTCATTTGGAAGCCTCTCTGGATGTGAAAATGCATGAGAAATCGGAATCCTCATATCTGGAATACCCAGCTGAGCCATAATAGAATTGTCCTGATACTCCACCATAGAGTGAATGATGCTCTCTGGGTGAACGATGACGTCTATTTTTTCCGTTGGGACATCAAAGAGCCATTTTGCTTCTATGACCTCTAGCCCTTTGTTCATCAAAGTAGCAGAGTCAATGGTAATCTTGCTCCCCATTTTCCACTTAGGGTGGTTTAACGCTTGTTCTTTCGTTACATTCTCCAGTTGGTCTTTGGTAAACCCTCTAAAAGGTCCCCCAGAGGCCGTCAAAATAATTCGTTTGATCTCTTTGTGATTGTTCCCCTCAAGGCATTGAAAAACAGCACTATGTTCACTATCCACAGGCATCATCTTGACGCCCTTTTCACTGACAGCTTTCATGATAATATCGCCGCCAGCCACCAAAGTCTCTTTGTTCGCCAAGGCAATATCTTTTCCCGCCATGATCCCATGATATGTGGGTGAAAGTCCCATCATGCCCACAAGGGAGTTTAGCACTGTATCACTATTCTCTGCGGAGGCAGCCTCTATTAGCCCTGCCATGCCCATTAGGACCTCTATTTTCGGATATGCCCTTGCCAGCACCCTCCTATCGTCTTCTTTGTTTACCACTACCATTTCAGGCCTAAATTCATCGATTTGTGCCTTTAGTAGCTCTATGCTCGATCCGCAAGAAAGAACGGTTGCTTTGAACCGATCTGGATTTTTTCTTATAACGTCTAACGCTTGTGTTCCTATGGATCCTGTGGACCCTAGTATAGCAATTTTTTTCATCTTCCACCTGCCAATGAATTAGTATGCACCCATTTGACTAATGTATTGCATATTACTGATAAACATTATGAAATAGTATACAAGCGGTGCCACGAATATAACACTGTCAAATCTATCAAGTATACCACCATGACCAGGTATTAGGTTTCCATAATCCTTAATGCCCACTTTTCTTTTAATAATAGAGGCCGAGAGGTCTCCTAGCTGGGCCACAACGCTTCCAATCACGCCAATAGCAATAATATAAGCCATCAGTCCCGGTGCTAAAAAATACCCGAATGCAGCACAAAGTACAGCACTTCCTACCATGCCGCCAATGGCGCCTTCAATGGTTTTTTTGGGGCTAATGCCAGGGCAAAGTTTGTGTTTTCCTAGGAAATATCCTGTCAGGTAGGCGCATATGTCTGTGCCAAAGGCGATAATGAACACCAACCAAATCAAAAGCTTATACTCACCAGTGTATGCGTCGATCATGGATATGAATTTGAATAAATATCCTACATATAATAATCCCGCCAATGTCACCAAGCCGTCTTCAATCTTGCGATTTTTGCTTAGCAAATAAATCAAGGCACCCACAATCACAAAGGCAACCCAAAACTCTGCTATTACGTTGATGAGCGTGAATAAAATCATTCCAAAAGCAGAACCAGACGCCCATTCTAAAAATGACTGATCTAAAAACCGTACCACAACCATTGGCA
>JAVBKP010000048.1:0-15541 GCA_031553975.1 Anaerovoracaceae bacterium
TTCATTTAGGGTATAAAACTTGCGTGGTGGACCAATCTCGGATGGTTTTTTTTCAATGTTCACAAGAGAGGTTTTTTCAAGACGCATTAAAATCGTATAAACCGTTCCCTCCACTACATCAGAGAAACCAAGCGTGTTTAGGGTTTTGGTAATCTCATAGCCGTAGGTCTCTTTTCGGCTTATTATCTCAAGTACACAGCCTTCCAAAACACCCTTTAGCATCTCAGTTAAGTTCTCCATTGTTATATTTCCTCACTACTACGTATTACTGACTACTGGTATATAGTATCACGCAGTAGCCTCTCTTGTCAATGGGAAATTTATATAAATAATAATACTAAAAACTCCCTCAGCAAATGCTTTCGGGAGTTAACTAGACTGTGTCAATTTAGAGCAATTCATGGGCATGAAAAGCTTATAAATTCAATATATTTTCTATTCTTGTTACTAGATTCACTGGATTTACCGGCTTTATTATAAAATCTTTACAGCCTAACTTTAAGGCCTCCAGCACATCTTCCTGTCGGGCATTGCTAGTTAAAAATACAAAAGGTGTCTTCTCTAACCGCGCGAGCTCACGAATACGATATACGAGGGTGAATCCATCTATCCTTGGCATATCAATATCTAGTATCACTAAATCAGGTGTTTGCGTATACAAGAATTTGAGGGCCATACAGGGGCAAGACATGGCATATACCTGAAATCGTTGTTCTAGAACACTTGATACCATATTCAATACGTGAGATTCATCATCCACCACGAGAATCTTAGGTTTGTCTTTGCGCTGCGGTGTTTGGGCTTGGGTTAGGACTGCTAACAATTCGGAACAAACTTTAGAGGACATCTCATAATTAAAATCAATAATACCTCGATGTATATCATTGATTTGTAAAATTATATTTTTATCCATATTTGCCATCGGAATAATTTTTAATATTTGCAACGCTTTTTCTTTTTCAAAGGATTCTAAAGCAGCCTGTAGTTGTGTGATTGCGGTAACTAGACAAAACTCAGAGCCTCTTTCCTTTTGATCATTTAGGCGTTGAATTTCTGTAGCCAAACTCGACAATGTGGAGATATATTCTTCCAATGCCGATTTTATGATATGCGGATTGGCATCCACCATAGCACCAATTAGGTGATCGCCCGCACCTACAGCATCCACAGCGTATATAGAATGTGTGATATCCTCCATGTGATTTATGCCTAGTGTTACATTGTGGTATCGGCCTTTATCAATATTTTCACGAAGCATGTCTACAAATGTGGGTAAAAAGCGGATAAAATAATCCAAATTTTTCTTAAAGTGATTGAGATTCAAGCCAAATTGTGCATCAGCAGGTATATAGATACCTTGTATGCTGCAGATTTGACTTAATGTGAAAGCATCGCTATTATTGCTCATCATATTTCTGCATTAACGTATCCTTTCTTCTAATTACATATACAAAAAGTATATGTAGTAGATGGGAAAAGTTCATTCATTTGAAATTGATGGGCGGAGCAAGTCAACATACGTAAGGCACTTGTTCATTATATGAAGGAACATGCAATTGTGTTAAAACCAGTTCTACCTATTTGCTTCTTTTGCTATATCGAATAAGCTTGCACCGATGTGACAGTACCCTGTAGGATTTTTATCCAAATACTTTTGATGGTACTCTTCGGCTTTGTAGTAATTTTCTAATGGCAAAACCTCTATGGCTATCGGCCTTTCGTACTTCTGCTGTAATTTATTCATAGACGCTTTGATTACTGCTTCATCGGCATCTTCTACAAAATAAACCCCCGTCCTATACTGGGAACCTACGTCTCCACCTTGCCGGTTAATAGAAGTTGGATTGATTGTTTCATAATACAAATCAAGGACCATATCAAGTCCGATTACGTCTGTATCATATTCCACACGAACGGTTTCCGCATGGCCAGTATTTGCTTTACATACTTGCTCATAAGTTGGGTTTACCGTATTACCATTTGCGTAACCAACATCAGTGCCGATGATACCGTTGATATATGCTAAATATTTTTCTGTGCCCCAAAAGCACCCGCCTGCTAAATATATTTCTTTTTTCATGATTTGTTCTCCTTTGATAATATTATAACCCCCATAGATTGTTCTCACAACATAAAAAGAATCCTACCACAATTTTAAAGTGATAAGATTCTTTTGTAATTTGTTTAGTATTTTAAAATGATTATTTGCTCCAAGCCAATACGTTGGCAAGAACTTCGGCTGCTTCACCTCGGGTTGCAAGTGATTTTGGCTCAAGTTTGCCATCTTCAACTAGAACAAGTCCTAGCTTTGCAAGTTCAGCTACTGGCGCTGCCGCATAATCAGAAACATCAGCAGAATCTGTGAAAGTGACAGGTGTCGCTGCTGCATCAAGTTTTACATTGGTTTTTTGCATTGCGTTGTAAAGCATTACAAGCATATCTTGTGTAGTGATTGTAGCGTTTGGATTAAATTTACTACCACCTACGCCAGCTACGATACCAAGAGATTTGGCAGTGTTTGCTGTTGTGTAGTAGAATGCAGTCGCAGGTACATCTGAAAATCTTTCATTTGGATTTGCATTCACGTTTGCGGTCAGCTTTAAAGCTTTAGACATCATAGTAATAAATTCACCACGAGTTACGGAATTGGCAGGTTTGAAAGTTCCATCTGGATATCCAGAGATAAGGCTTGCACTTGCTGCTTTGTAGATAGCACTTGTTGTAAGATACGCAACATCTTTGAATCCGTTTTGAACAGTGATACGACCTTCTACTTTTGGCTCAACGTTTTTGTTCTCATTCAAGTACCATGCAAGAACGCCATCAAGTGTCACTTCTTTTGATTCAAAAGGAAGAGCGTTTGTTTTAAATGGAGTAACAAACATAGAGTAACCATCGCCACCAGCATCTGCCATGAAGTCATTGGTTGCTAATTTGTAAGTCTTTTTCAAATCAAGTGGCTTTCCATTCACAGTTACATCAGATACACGTGATCCAGCTGGTAAATGGGCGTTGATTTTGTATGTCATGCCAGAAACGTGAGTAAAAGCACCGTTTTGCTCTGGATACAGTTTTGCACCTACTTCTAATGCATCCTTTAGGACTTGTCCACTAACATTGGCTAGACGAAGTACATTTCCGAACGGTAGTAGAGTATTTGTATGACCTTTTGTTATATTGCCAGCAGGGAACACAACATCACGAAGACCGCCTCCATTTGTCATAGCTACATCAGCACCAGTGGCAGCACGCATAGCGTCAGTGGCTAAATTTCCAATAGCAGTTTCTTTTGTACGAACTTCTGCACGAACAGCAGATATAGTGGTAGAAATGTTAGCTACTACTGTTTTGCTGTACTCATCAACAGCTACTTGATATGTATTAATTAGATTTGTTACTGTAGCATCTGGCGCAGTCACCAATCCTGCTATGGCACCCTTTGAAATAAGTTCAGTTGTTGCAGTGATACCAGGGGTTTTTTTAGTAATAGATAAAACACCTACGTTAGCGCCAGCAGTACCAGTCTGTGTGATTACAGCTTTTCCAGCCGCTTGGCCAGGCATTACTGTGTGGCTGTGTCCATCAATTACAACATCCACACCTGTGATTTTTTCAGCAACAAGTTTGGATGCAAAATTTCCAGTAGCTCCTAAGTGAGTAAGGGCAATAACGACATCGCACTTTTCTGCTTTTAGAGCATCAGCGGTTTTTTGTGTATAAGCAACAATTGAATCCAAGGTTCCAAAGTCAACGCCTACAACATTTAATGGATTTGTAGTTGTAGCAGTCTCTGGTGTTGTGATTCCAAATACACCGACTTTAAGACCAGATTTTGTATCAAAAATCTTATATGGCTTAATGTTATCACTAGCCTTACCGTTTGATTTTAAATCCAAATTTGTAAGGAAAGGGAAATCGGACATAGCCGCCAATTCAAACAACCTTGACATACCATAGTCAAACTCATGGTTTCCAATTGTCATGGCATCATAGCCAACTGCATTCATTACTTTTACAGCACTTTCCCCTTTTGAGATTCCAGCAAATAAAATGCCTTGTGTAGCATCTCCTGCATCAAGCATTAACACGTTGTCGGCACCAACAGTAGCCTCTGCTTGCTTTTTGAGGGCAGATATGTAGTCATGTCCAATTACAGCAGAAGTGCTTTTGTAATAACCATGAACATCGTTGGTGTACATAACGATAACATCTGATTGTTGTGCGCCAACCCCAGCACCAAATGATGGGAATGCGCTGATGCTGAATAGCATCATTAGAGTTAAGAATACTGATAGAATACGTTTTTGTTTCATTTCAACCTCCTCTTTATGCATGTATTTATTGCTACAAAAAGCAAAAATACGATTAATACTGATATTCTATCACATCAACCGCATTATCAAAAGCGTTATATTTTTAACAAGTCTTTAACGTTGCTTGGGACGGTTCTAAATGATGAGTCTGAACACTAACTCATCATTTAGAACCGTCCCAAGCATAGGGGGTTTACACCATTACAACAAAGTTTGGATTAATGTTCGGGTCCAAGACTGTTACAAATTTAATTGAATACAGATCACATACCACATCAAATTTTTCGGCTAAAGGTCTAAGTACTATATAGCTGTCTCCAATTTGGGTGAGTATACCAGCCCGATCCACTAGCTGGGTGCCAATAAGAAAGTTCACGTTAACAAGTCTTCCAATTTGAGTTCGAAGATACCCTGGAAGGTACATGGTGTTTGTGAATGTTTCTGGCAAAGGGGGTGCCATTGGTTGCATCATATTTGGATCCATCATAGGCATACCCGGCATCATTGGACCACCAGCTTGGGGCATCATCATAGACGGCTCGGGAAATGGTATCTGAGTCAATGGGACATTACCCATCATAGGCATCATGTTTTGTAGTTTTTCAGCATTTGAAAAATCCTGATATGGATTGAAATTGTCTTTCATTTTATATCCTCCAATTATTTAAGTAGTATAATATTTGTCAGTAGGGCGATAAAAGCAGTGTTGAATCACTCTGGTATGAAAAGTACCAGAGCCATTTCTAGGAAACTCATAAATACAATCTCCATATGGATTAAAGTACCAAAGGGAGTTACCCACTTGGCTCAACTTGCCACCACCTAGCACCCAATCTGCAATCTCATAATGAACAAGGTCAGCTGGAATGTTGTAAATATTTTGTGGGTTGTATTGCCCCCGAATGGTTTCTCTCAAACAGTCAAATTGACCTTCTTGATATAAAACATTTCTAAGGCTTCCTTGATTAACACGGCCATATTCGCCACCAGAAACATGAACACGATTCATAATAGCTGTGGCTACAGCCCGCATTCCAGTATCGCCTTCCCCTCCAGCTTCGCATTTAATTGTACGAGCTAGCAAATCTCTATCTGATAAAGGCATAATAATAGTCCTTTCTATCTTAAGTTTATTCATCTTATGACCAAAATGAAAAAATGGCTACAAAAAACCACTTAAATCGCAATGCAGAAAATTGGATTTCTAAATAGCAACAAAATAGTAGCAAAACAGCAGCAAAATCCAACAAAATATATTGACAAATGAAAGGACAACCCATATACTAAAGGAAATATTTTTTAATCAAGCTGTGTTGTATAACATACTATTGACACGTTGTATGTTGAAGACGTACGCCACATTTTCCGATTATTAATAGAAACATTGTATAGGTGTGCTGATGCTATTGACACGTAAATCAGTCTATCTTTTATTTTTTTTTGAAGAGAGGAAAAAACGTATGTTAAAAAACATGAAAATCAGTAGCAGAATGATCATTTCGTTTTTGATGGTCATCGTACTAAGCCTAGGGCTAGTAGCAATCTCCATTTTTGAGATCGGCAAAGTAGCACAGACCACAGAAAATCTATACCTAAGGCCTTTCAAGGTAGTGAATACGACGTGGAGCCTAAAAGTAACAATGGCAAAGATCCAGTCAACTATGCTTGAGGCTATTATTGCGCCTACCATTGAAGGGACAACAGCTGGCTTTGACAAACTAGCCGCCTTGAACGCAGAAACTGAAGAGGAAGTAGCCATACTGGCAGAAGTTTTCAAAGGTGACGCGACGCCTGATAGGAGCAATAAAATTACCCAAGCCATGGGGTATGCGCAGCAGATGGGGGAATCAAGGGAAGCCATTAGATCATTTGCAGTTACACTGGACAATGACAGTGCCTTGGCAGTGTATCAGAACAAGTATTTAGGGGAGTACCAACAGATTGTTGAAGTTATTGATGAACTCAATGCTTCAGCGTTAGCAAATGCGGAGGCATTTTATAATGAATCGAAGGATATAAGGACTCAGGCTTTGACGACCGTTGGTATAGTAGCGGCTGTACAGATTTTGTTGGCTATTATCATCGCCATTGTATTGACCCAGGGAATTGTAAAGCCGATGAATAAAATCAGAGAAGCGGCTTCTAATGTTGCTGCTGGGAATATCAATATCAACATAGATTATCAATCAAAAGACGAGATAGGCAATCTTGCGGATGCATTTAGGCAAGTGATTGGCGTACTTAATATAGTAGATAGCAACATGTTAACCTTAAAACAATGGTCTATACAAGGCAAACTAAGAGACCGATTGGAAGTAGATGCAAAACTGCAAGGTACATACAAATCAATTCAAGATGGTGTTTCTAGTATTTTAGATGCAATGGTAGGCCATTTTGATGCAATTCCAATTCCAATGGCTATTATGGATAAAGACTGCAATGCTTTATTTATGAACCAAACAGCGGGCAATGTAATAGGTCTTCCAGTTACGGCGAATAAAGGAAAAACTTGCGCACAACTGCTAAATACAGCTGCGTGTAATACAAATCAATGTCCAGGACGTCATGCATTGTCATCTGGAGAAGCCAAAACAGAAGAAACTTCAGCTGGACCTTTAGAACTTTCATTGCAAAGTTCACCTTTTAGAGATGAAAGTGGTCAAGTAATCGGATTCCTTGAGATCGCAATTGACCAAACTAGCGTTAAGCAAGCGCAAAGAGCATCAGAGGAGCAAGCTGAAAATGTAGCGGCTCAGATGAAGATCGCAGAAAAACAAGCAGCATATCAAGCAGGTGAAGTTGAAAAACTGGTAGCAGGTCTTGACATGTTAGCAAAAGGAAATCTCAATATTAAAGCAGTACAGGCGCCATATGATGAAGATACAAAAGAAATCTACGAGAATTTCTATAAGATTGGCAATAGTTTAGAAGGCAGTTGTGCAAATATTAGGGGTTATATTGATGAACTAGCGGATGTACTTGGAAAAGTATCGGAAAAGAACTTGAATGTAGGAATCAACAGAGAGTACCTAGGTGATTTTGCAGAGTTGAAAGAGTCTATTAACAATATCGCAGATACACTAAATGAAGTGTTTGGTGAGATTGCAAGTGCTACAAACCAAGTTGGTAACGGATCGTCTCAAGTGGCAAGTTCGGCCCAAACACTAGCACAAGGTGCGTCAGAGCAGGCAAGTGCAGTTGAGCAGATTAGTTCTACCATCACAGAAGTAGCAGCTCAGACCAAAAGTAATGCAGAAAATGCAACAAAAGCAAATGACATATCATTGGAAGCGAAAAAAGATGCCGAAACAGGCAACAAGCAGATGGACGAGATGGTACATGCAATGGGAGCAATCGCAGAAGCGTCAAAAGGCATTGCGAATATCATCAAAGTTATCGAAGACATTGCATTCCAGACAAATATCCTAGCACTGAACGCTGCAGTAGAAGCAGCAAGAGCAGGAGAGCACGGCAAGGGCTTTGCAGTTGTAGCAGAAGAAGTTAGAAACCTAGCAGCTAGATCAGCAGCAGCAGCCAAAGAGACTACAGAGATGATTGACAACTCGCTTACAAGAGTAGAAGTTGGTTCTAAGATTGCAACAGATACAGCAGCCGCCCTTGGCAAAATTGTAGTTGGTGTTACCAACACAGTGGACATCGTTGCAACCATAGCAGAGGCATCGGCACAACAAGCCACAGCCATCTCACAGATCGACAATGGCGTAGAGCAAATCTCTAAAGTGACCCAGACCAATACGGCAACAGCAGAAGAGAGTGCATCAGCTAGTGAACAGATGTCCGGACAAGCACAAATGCTTCAGTACATGGTTAACGAGTTTACACTAAAAGGCAGCAACTCACTAAGAGGAAACGGTAGTGCTACGCGTAGCCTTCCAGCACCAAAATAAGGTTGGAACTATAGCAAAAGGAGAGCCTTGGCTCTCCTTTTTCAATACAATAACATAAGTTGAAAATACAAGGAGGACAGGCAAAATGGATTACTATATTGGGGTGGATGGTGGCGGCACCAAAACCCATGTGGCATTATTTGATCAAACAGGCGCATTGGTGGAGATGAATAAAACCACCTGCACAAACCATGAATTGCTACAAGGTGGATTTGAAGAAGCAGTAGAGCTGATTTTCACCACCGCCCAGGGTTTGCTTAGAAAATACGGGACAGATGCTACTAACGCAAAGGGTTGGTATATGGGGTTAGCTGGTGCTGACACCAATCAGCAAATTAAAATTTTAACAAATATATTCAAGGGTAAAGGGGCACACAACATTGTCATATGCAATGACGGATATTTACCAGTGTTAGCAGGCACAGAGTCGGGGGTAGGAATTGCCTATAGCTTGGGCACAGGTACAAGTGTAACCGGAATTGATGAAATGGGGAAAATGTTTCATATTGGCGGATTTGCCAACATCTCAGGGGATATGGGTAACGGCACATGGATACAAGAGCAGGTCTGGTGCGCTGTTTATGATGAAGCCTTTGTGAAAGGTCCAAAGACAATGCTGACAGAGCGTGTTCAGGGGTTTGTAGGCATGAGCATACCAGAGGCTTTTGAAGCAGGCTTGCATGAAAAAGCGGGCGAAACCTCCCACAAAATAATCCAAGCATTCTTTGAGACGTGGGACAAACAAGACCCAGTAGCAAGGCAAATTGGCGATACAATGACCAGACGTGGGATCCAGATGATTATAGCTGCTATAGAACAACTTTGCTTTAAAAGCCCAGTGGAAATCGTGCTGAGTGGTTCGATACATACAAAGGCGGCCAGCAAGGCCTATTTGACTTATTTTGAAGAAGAGATTAGTAAGCAATACCAAGGGTCGCTACTCTTCACGCGCCCAGAAAAATCACCTGTACACGGGTGCGAAAAACTTGTGGTGGGTAAAGTCGTTTTGGCTGATTAAGAAAGTAAGTAATCCGCCCATTTAAATTGTTAAAAAAATAACAATGTTGCCAAATCTATTGACAAAGCGGGCTTAAGAAGATAGAATTAAGTCAAGATCGAGACATTGATTCTATTTGGCGATAAGCCGATAAAAATGTATAGATTTTTTAGTTATAAGGAGGGTTCATGTACAAAATCGTTGAAAAAACAAATCTTAATAGTGCTGTAGTATCAGTCACTGTTGAGGCGCCATTGGTGGCTAGAAAAGCATTAGCTGGACAATTTATTATGTTCCGCATAGATGAGTTAGGTGAGAGAATTCCTCTTACAATCGCTGATTATGACCGAGAAAAAGGCACTGTGACTATCATTTTTCAAGTGGTTGGTCAGGCAACACTGTTGTTGTCTAAAATGAATGTTGGGGATCATATTCTAGACTTTGTAGGACCACTAGGGATACCAACCCACGTAGAGAATGTGAAAAGAGCATGTATAGTAGGTGGAGGCGTAGGATGTGCTATTGCGTATCCACAGGCCAAAGCCCTGTTCAATGCAGGAGCAGAGGTTGATGTAATCGTCGGATTTAGAAACAAAGACATTGTTATTCTAGAAGACGAAATGAAAGCTGTTTCAAAGAACCTTTATCTGACAACAGATGATGGAAGCTATGGAGAGAAAGGCTTTGTTACGGACAAATTAAAGTCCCTTATTGAAGCAGGCAACAATTATGATGTGGTCATTGCCATTGGACCAGTTCCTATGATGAAATTCGTATGCAAAACCACAGAGCCTTTTGGGGTTAAAACCCTTGTTAGTCTTAACCCAATCATGGTAGATGGGACAGGCATGTGCGGAGGATGCAGAGTGACGGTAGACAATGAAATTAAATTTGCCTGTGTTGATGGACCTGATTTTGATGGACACAAAGTTGACTTTGATGAGCTAATGCAAAGAAATGGGATTTACAAACAACAAGAGGCTTGCGATAAAGAAAACTGTCGTATGTTAGGAGGACATCACAATGGCTAATATGACATTAACAAAAACACCGATGCCAGAACAACCTGGTGATGTTAGAAATAAAAATTTTGAGGAAGTAGCCATAGGCTACACACAAGAGATGGCAGTGGGTGAGGCAGAGCGTTGCCTCAATTGCAAAACCAAGCCTTGCGTAGAAGGTTGCCCTGTCAACGTAAGAATACCAGAATTTATTCAAGCTGTTCAAAAAGAAGATTTTGAAGAAGCATATAAAATAATAACTTCAACCAATGCGCTTCCTGCTATTTCTGGACGTGTTTGTCCACAAGAGAGCCAGTGCGAATGCAAATGCGTGCGCGCTAACAAAGGAGAGCCAGTAGCCATTGGACGTCTTGAGCGTTTTGTATCTGACTGGTACATGGAAAACGGTAGCGATGAAGTAGAAAAACCAGTATCCAATGGTCATAAAGTAGCTGTAGTAGGCGCTGGACCATCAGGACTATCTTGCGCTGGAGACTTGGCGAAGAGAGGGTATGAAGTAACGATTTATGAAGCCTTCCATACACCAGGTGGTGTACTAGCCTATGGTATTCCAGAGTTTAGACTACCAAAAGCCATTGTTAGAAAAGAAGTAGACAGCCTAGAAAAAATGGGCGTGAAGCTAGTTCTCAATGCCATCATTGGGCGTTCTATAGAGGTTGATGAGTTATTTGAGATGGGATATGAAGCGGTATACATAGCATCAGGCGCAGGTCTTCCTGTATTTATGAATATTCCGGGTGAGAGCCTAGTGGGCGTATATTCTGCCAATGAGTACTTAACAAGAATTAACCTAATGAAGGCATACAAAGACGAGTACGATACGCCAATCAAGAAAGCAAGCAAAGTGGCTGTAGTGGGTGGCGGTAACGTAGCCATGGACGCAGTGCGCTGTGCTAAGAGGCTTGGTGCTGATGAAGTATACCTTGTATACAGACGTTCTGAATCTGAGATGCCAGCAAGACAAGAAGAAATACACCATGCCAAAGAAGAAGGTGTCATATTCAAAATGCTTACAAGCCCTGAAAAGGTGCTAGGCAATGAAGAGGGTCAAGTGACTGGACTTCAATGCGTAGAAATGAAATTAGGCGAGCCAGACGCATCTGGAAGACGTGCGCCAATTAGAAAAGATGGATCAGAGTTCGTACTTGATGTAGATGTTGTGATTATGGCCATTGGGACATCACCTAACCCATTGATTCCTAGAACGACTAAAGATATCGAAGTGAACAAAAAAGGTTGCCTAGTGGTTGACGATAATTTAAAAACCTCTAAGGACAAAGTATATGCAGGTGGAGATGCTGTAAAAGGTGCTGCGACTGTAATATACGCTATGGGTTGCGGTAAGGTAGCTGCTCAATCTATTGATGATATGCTAAAATAAAATCAAAAGACGTAGTTCGCTAAACGGAACTACGTCTTTTTCTAATAGTTTACAAAAATGTTTATGATTGTGTGTTGTAGTACCCATGAGAAGCCATATAGTTGTAAAGTTTTTCACCGTGTTCTTGCTCTTCTTTTTGAATATGGTTAAGTGCCTGCCTGATATTGGTATCTCTAAACTCGAATACACCTGTGTTATATACACCAGACACGAACTTTTCTGTTGCCAAAGCGTCTTGGCAAAGCATGGCATCTTTTTTGTTGTAAGGCATAGTTTTTGCCTGCGTACCAGTTGTTCCTGTGCCCACATTTGGCATTTGAGTTTGACCGCCTTGCCCACTTTGACCGCCACCTTGGCTTTGGTTCATGGCAGGAACCGTGCCACCAAGAATACTAGTAATGGTGTTTAGATGTTGTTTTTCACCTGAACCCAATGTGGTAAATAATTGTTTTAACTCAGGACAAGTAGCGTTTTGTACGCCATGCTCATATTTTTCAATACAAAGTTGCTCTTGTGATTTTTGTTCTTCTAAAATCATTTTTTCCTTTTGTGTCAATTGCATATGAAATACCTCACTTTCAAATTTTAAGTATGAGCATAGTATTGACCAATATAAAAAAAATATGTGCCAAACGACACATATTTTATTGTAAAATTCAGTTTTTCAGGACCAATTGCAAAGTTTTTTATTAATTAAATTTTATGGCTTTTTTAAAAGGTTTCCAGATGATTAGTGCTAGGGTAAAGTCGATCAAACTATGAACTATAGACCCGCCACCAACTAAGACAATGATGGAACGGATGAACCCGTTCTGATAAAATCCCTCCTGCATGGCGTTGCCAAAATACATAGGAGATATGATAAGAACTTCACATAGCCCGTGCAAAATGCTGATACCCACGGCAAAGAGGGCTAAGGAGCTAAATTTATCGAGTATATGCGGGTATTTTTTTAATAACAAGGCACCTACTACGGCAAACACGATATGACTCAAGGCCCGAAGTGTAATAGCTAGAGGAAGTCCTGACAAAAAGAACCCCAGCGCAGAGCCTAAGGCAACAAATCCAGCCACCATAGGAGATACAAACATAGCGATAAAAATCGGAATGTGACTGCCCAATGTGAAGGAAGCCGGTTCTATGATTATTTTAAAGGGCGAAATGACAGGTATTAATATTGCTATGGCGCAAAGCAGGCCAGCGATAACAAGACTCAATAGCTTTGCATTGATATTATAATTCATTCTCTTCTCCTATAGGGTACATTTGTATAAGGTTGTCCTGATTAGAGAAAAGTATATCAATTAAAAGTGATAAAAGCAAGTAGTTATGATAAAATGTATATCAGTAATACTAGGAAGGAACTAAAGATGTTAGAAAAAGATACAAAAATAAAATTGGAAATAGCAGATATGTCCTCAGAGGGCAATGCAATAGGAAAAGCAGATGGATTCACAGTTTTTCTAGACCAAGGCATTATAGCAATGACTGGGGACATAGTCATGGCCGAGATAACCAAAGTGAAAAAAAAGTACGCTTTTGGCAAAGTGACGGAGATTCTAGAATCTTCCCCTGATAGGATCGAAGCGATTTGTAAAGACTTTGACCAGTGCGGCGGGTGCTCTTTGCAGATTATGAAATACGAAAAGCAGTTGGAATTAAAAGAAAAAATTGTAAGAGAAACCCTAGCCCGAATTGGTGGGGTAGAATCTGCTGTGGTGAAGCCAATCATCGGTATGGATAATCCTACAGCATATAGAAACAAAGCCCAATACCCAGTAAGCGCTGGGGGAGCGGTTGGATTTTTTAAAGCAAGAACACATGATGTAGTAGACATTGAAGACTGCGTCATTCAGTCTGAGCCTGCAAATTTAGTAGCAAAAATAGTAAGAGAATATATCAAATTAGGTGGTATGACTGCCTATAACAGAGAAACCACCAAAGGGCTACTTCGCCATGTCATTGTCAAAACAGGAGTAGCTACAAAAGAAGTCATGGTGGTTTTGGTGGTTAACGATGGTAAAATGCCTAAAATAAACGGTCTAGTTGAAATGTTAAAAGAAAAGATAACTGCGCCATGGATACTAAAAAGCGTAGCGGTGAACTACAACCAAAAGGATTCATCGTTGGTGTTAGGCAAAAAAAGTGAAATTAAATTTGGCATAGATAAAATAAATGACACACTAGGAGAATTGACTTTTGAAATATCCGTGGACTCATTTTTTCAAGTGAACTCGCTTCAAACACAAAAACTATACGACACAGCAGTGGATTATGCAAAGCTGACAGGAAAAGAAACTGTTTTGGATATTTATTGTGGCGTAGGTACTATCGGGCTACATATGGCCGGTAAAGCTAAAAAGATCATAGGCATAGAATCTGTAAAATCTGCGGTAGAAGATGCCCAGAGAAATGCAGAGGTGAATAAAATCGCAAATGTAGAATTTATTTGTGGTGACGTAGAGACAGTATTGCCAAAGATGGCAGCAGATGGTGAGAACTTTGACGTAGCCATCCTAGACCCTCCAAGAGCAGGCTGCGATGCAAAACTGCTAGAAGCAGTAGCAACCACCAACCCAAAACGAATTGTGTACGTATCTTGCGATCCATCTACACTAGCAAGAGATATTAAAATACTAGGCGGTCTAGGATACCAGTTCCAAGAAGCCCAACCTGTGGATATGTTCCCCCATACTATGCACGTTGAGTGTGTGGTATTGATGGAGAGGTAAGATGGCTGAAAGGCTGATTTACTGGGGTTTCTAAAGAATTGATAAAACGGCAAGGCTGGTTGAAAAACTGGTCTTGCCGTTTTTTTGTTGCTTGGAAACAGGTCTACTGGCGAAAAATATAGTCAACTCAAGGCTTCAACGTTAGTAGGAACATATCAATAGGAAAATCTGTAAATTTTGAAATTTCGGTAGTTCGAGGAAACATATCCATCGCTAGAAAAATTACAATAGAATATTACCGGATTACCGCCAACAATATGGTAAGATGGGACATCTTTTACAACAACGGAATTTGCTGCAATAATTACACCAACACCGACATGTATTCCGGACATTACCGTAACATTTTGACCAATACAAACATCATTACAAACGACAAAGGATTGCTGATATGACAGCATTTCTTAAAGAGCAGGCTGGCGAGATGGCGGAGTACGATGATAAGTTGGTGCAGCAGTTGATGGAACGGATTGAGGTGCATGACGATAAAATGGTGGTGATTTTCAAGTCGGGAATAAGTGAAAAATTGACTGCAGGCAAAATGGTAAAGAATAGCAAAGGCTTTAACACATATGATAAAATAAAAACAAAGTCCTGTCCCAAAATTATAGTGAATTGTCCCGATATGTGATATAATAAATCACAGCAAAATAGGAGGTGTATTTTTGTGAAAAAGCAAAATGTTTTGAATCTAATAAAATATCATGTAGAAAGAAACGAGAATGCATTTAGAAACGAAGCGATAAATATAGCAAGATACTTTGATAGTGTCGGAGACTATCAGTTGGCCGAATATATTATGGGTTTAATTGCTGAATCAAATTTGTATACACCACAAGCGAGTGATTTTGAAAGCGACCTGATAAAACAACTGGAAATTAGAGGGACAGAGCCATTGAATTTACCCATAGAGATATCTGACGATGTAAAAGGTATTATTAATGCCGTAAACCACAATATAGGAATAAATAAGTTTCTTTTTGAGGGACTACCGGGTAGCGGAAAAACAGAGGCAGCTAAGCACGTATCACGATTACTTGACAGAACATTGTATTACGTTGATTTTGATAACTTAATTGATAGCAAATTAGGTCAAACCAATAAAAATATTGCTAGTGTTTTTTCTGAAATTAATAAAATTCCATATCCAAATAAAGTTGTCATTCTATTTGATGAAATAGATGTAAT
>JAVBKP010000034.1:0-9315 GCA_031553975.1 Anaerovoracaceae bacterium
ATTGATCAAAAAATGGTGAGTCAATAAACAAGACCACTACGCCTATAACCTCACCATCATCTGCCCTAATGGCATGGCTCATTTCGATTTCTTGGGTTTCGCTAATCCCATATTCCTTTTGGTCGCTTATGTATGTTTCATTGGGGTTTTTCATTGCCTGGCTAAAAAATTCTAATTGGCTGATATTGACCAACTTGTCCTGTCCCGTAGTCCTCACCCCACGGGCTAAGATTCTGCCACTGGCATCTACGATCAAAGCATCGTCATAGAATTCATTGGTAGTCATAAGGCGCTGAAGGTGGTTTTCAACCTGCTCTACATCAGGATTACCCTCAATGAGTGGCTTGCCTTGATTTTCTAAAATAAGCTCTATGAATCCCTTTGCTTCTGCAAAACTTTCTATATAGATCATCTGCATTTCAATTATTTTGCTCAGTGACACACCATTTGAGTAAGTGAGCTTTTCCAAGGATTCTTTTTTTGTATTGGTAACATTTGCGGACGAAAATGTAGTATAAATCATACTGTTGGCCAATACTGGCACTGTAGCAAACGCGATTATTGCAAT
The DNA here is from genome assembly GCA_031553975.1 of Anaerovoracaceae bacterium. Taxonomy (GTDB): domain Bacteria; phylum Bacillota; class Clostridia; order Peptostreptococcales; family Anaerovoracaceae; genus JAVBKP01. The sequence goes on from JAVBKP010000034.1 coordinate 569, forward strand.
TAATAATTTTCTTCTAAAACTTTTTTCCATCTTATTCTCCGTATATTTCCTTTAATCCATTGTGAATGCACACTGTCTTACAATACCACATTATAACTGATAAATCAAATTACAAAAGCCATAAAAGCTTTGACAACAAGCTTTTATGGCTTTTAACGAAACACATTATTTTTGTGCTTTTGTAATTTGTTCAAAATTATCATATATCTGCCCGAATCAAGTATTGCCCATTGGGATAAAAATATGTATACTTAAATTAAACAAAATAGAGGAGGTACATTATATGAAGATGCTACTTGTTCCAACGCCGTTATTTAATACCAATATGGGCGTAGATTATTACTATTTCCAGTATCAGAAGGATGGGAATGCGCTTCTTACAATGCCTATACAGGCGTATGATGGCACACCACACCCACCTCTACTAGATGTGATTAACAAGGTAGGACTAGATGCCTTGACTACGGGCAAGCCCTTATTTGTTCCTATTTCACACCTGTCCCTATTGGCTGATCTTGAAAACCAGTGCAAGGTACCAGCAGAAAAAATCATTTTCGTTCTTGGTAGCCAGACCCCCGCTAAGAGCACTTTTATCGCCCACATTGCAAGGTTAAAAAATCAAGGTTATAGGTTTGCTGCTGATAGTAAAGTGAATCTGCAAAAGCAATTTGATATTGTCAGATTCTGTGACTTTGTATTCATGGACGCAAAATCACCAGCCCTAAAAACCATTTGGGCTTTTCTTAGTGTGAACCATTTGGATTTAACTGTGATCCCCGCAGGTATCTCCTCCAATAAAGAATTTGAAACAGCCAAAAAGAATGGGTTTTCTCTCTTTGATGGACCGTTTTATAGGCTTCCTATGTCTAAGGGACAAAACAAAGTATCTCCAATGAAAATCAACTATATCAACCTTCTCAACATCGCCCGGAATGAAGATTTTGATATTGAGAAAGTATCAGGTACCGTACAACGTGACCCTGCTCTATCAATTTCACTGTTAAAAATGGTAAACTCTTTAGGTCTGCGTGACAAAGTCCAGTCTATCGAATTTGCTACAGCCCTAATCGGTCAAAAAGAACTCAGAAAATGGATCAGTGCCGTAGTGTCTGAGATGTTGGCCGCAGATAAACCAAATGAAATCACCAAAATGTCTCTGATCCGTGCCCAATTTGCTGAAAATATGTCCATAAAAATTGGTCTTGCCGGGAAATCTCAGTCATTCTTTTTGATGGGACTTTTCTCAGCACTGGATATAATCCTAGACATGGATATGGAACATGCTCTAAATGTGGTTCAAGTGGCAGATGAAATCAGAGATGCATTGTTATATCAAAAAGGAGATCTATACCCTGTACTCGAATTAATTCTTCTTTATGAGAAAGCAGACTGGATCAACACCTCAAGATCACTGATCATAGAGGAGATTTCCTCCCCTGATGTATTTGACGCCTATATGGATGCGTTGCAGTGGTACAACAAGCTTAACGCAACATTAACTGAGAATGGATTGTAAAACCGTCCGTTCATTGTCAAATCAAATATGGCAATGGCCACCAGTGTAATAACAACAAGAATGGCAATGGCATCAGACACTGCAAATGGCTTGGTGCTATACCATGTTCTCTTTTTGTCTTTGCCAAACCGCCTAAGTTCCATGGCATTGCTGACTACTTCTATGCGGTTCAGACTCGAAAATATCAGTGGAATGACAATAGCCAGCGCATTTTTTATGCGTTTGAAGAATTTTTCCTTGCGAGAAATATCAATCCCCCTAGCTTGTTGGGCCAGCGATATGTTGTGATAATCATCTTGAATATCTGGAATATACCTTAGTGCCAATGCCACAGAATAGGCTATGCTATAATTAACACCAACACGATTCAAACTAGAGGCAAATTCACTTGGGTTGGTAGTGATAACAAACAGCAACGCGATAGGCAATATGACAAAGTATTTTAATGTGATGTTAAAGTGATAAAACAACTGCTCTATGGTCACTGTGTAGGGTCCAACTAAATGGAATAAATCATGTCTAGTGCCGTATATTTCAACCCCCTCCAGTGGTGAGAACAAAAATATGGCAATGTTATTTAGTACCATAAAAGACAAAATAAGTATAAGTATAAACGCTATTTCTTTTATTTTAATTCGCGATACCTTTAGTATCAACAAACTGGCTATCAACATGCCAAGGAGCAATCTGGTATCATAGGTAATCATGCCCGCCACTGACCAAAGCAAAAAGCAAATAAGCTTTGTGGTTCCTGAAAGTCTATGTATTATCGTATCTTTTTTGATATAGGAAAGTATTCTAGCCATGTAACTTTCCCCTTTCATAATCAATAAATCTTTGTGCAAAAGCGGCCGGCTCTATCCCTGCCTTTTGGGCTAAATGATAAAGTGAGGTTTCTTTTAGACTTGCTCTTTCAATGATTTGTGGATTGGTCAGCACCTCTGCTGGACTTCCGTCAAATATCTTTTGCCCACCGCTAAGAACCACCGAGCGCGTGGTATATTCTAACATGAGGTGCATATCGTGAGTAATCATGATGATTGTAATCCCTTGCCCGTTCAATGTCTTTAAGAACTCCATAATCTCTGTATAGTGTCTATAGTCTTGCCCTGCTGTAGGTTCATCTAAGATGATTATTTTAGGATCTAAGACTAGAATAGAGGCAATGGTCACCCGACGCTTTTGCCCGAAGCTAAGTGCGGCTATAGGCCAATTTCTGAACTCATAGAGTCCACAGATCTTTAGTGTCTGCTCCACCTTTTCTTTTATATTCTTCTCGCCCCGTATGACCAGTCCCAACGCCACTTCGTCAAATATCATATGTTTTGATATCATCTGATTGGGATTTTGCATTACGATTCCAATATTCTCCGCACGCTCTTTGATGGTGGAATTCGTTATATCTTTTCCGTCAAAGTAAATTTTCCCTTTATTTGGTTTTACGAACCCACAAATCACTTTGGATATTGTGGTCTTCCCTGCCCCATTTGTCCCCACCAAGCTGACCATTTCGCCTTTTTTTATGCTAAAACTGATGTCCTTTAATATCTGATGATCTTTTCTATATCCAAAGTCAATGTTCTGTACCTCTAGCACTACCCCTAAATCTGGTCTATGCTTTTGCGCCTCAGTGGCCGCAAACCAGTCTTTCACCTTGGCAAAGTCTGCCTTGAGCTTCATTAAGTCCTCAGGGCAATCACTGGCTGAAAAGTTAACACCTGCATATCTAAGGGCTGTAAGATATAGTGGTTCCCTTATTCCCTTTTGTGACAGTATGCCCTCTGCCAAAATTTCATTTGGTGTACCGTCTTTGACGATACGCCCTTGGTCCATAATAATGATCCTATCCACTGGCGCATGAAGTACATCTTCCAGCCTATGCTCGATGATTATCACTGTGGTTCCTGATTGTTTTTGGAGTTTGTCTATGTATTCCATGGTACGTTTGCCTGTGGCTGGGTCTAAATTAGCCAAAGGCTCGTCAAAAATCATAATATCAACCTGGTCAATAATCACACCGCCCATGGCCACTCTTTGCTTTTGTCCACCACTAAGCTCTTGGGGGGCTAACCCAAGATGATTCTTAATATCCACCAGCTCAGCTACTTCTGCCACTCGCTCTTTCATTTCATCAAGAGGGACACAGTCGTTCTCTAAGGCAAATGCCATATCTTCTGCCACAGTGAGTCCAATGAACTGTCCATCTGAATCTTGCAGCACTGTACCTATCATCTTTGATAGTTTTGACACGCTTAAATCACGGGTTTCCGTGCCTAGCACTTTGAGACTGCCAGTGATTTCCCCTTCGTACGCAAAAGGAGCCAGTCCGTTAAGGCAATGCCCAATGGTGCTTTTCCCAGAGCCTGATGGTCCTGCGATTAGCACCTTTTCGCCTTTGTAGATTGTTAAATTAATATCATACAGTGTCTTATCCGCTTGGCTTTTGTAATGAAAGCCAAAGTTGGAAAATTCTATAACAGGTTCTTTCAATGCCATCTCCTTTATTTGAACAAAAAAGGGAGAAAACTTTCATTCTCTCCCCCTTATAGTTCACGTATTAGTCTTCTTTGCTTAAGCTTCCACGTTTTGTCTTCGTTGCAGCGTATGCAACTAATAAAAGTGTTCCAATCACACCTGTTACAATAATATTAGACGTTGCTGCCACGGCACCTTGTGCATATAGCTTTTCGATAGGCTCATGGTAGATGAGAATATCAAGTGACGGTGCAATTCCAATCCATGCAATAACGTGAGCTAAAATTTGGAATACGTTGAAAAGCAAAATTTGCTTTGCACCAAACACACCTTCATTGATGTTGATTCTCTTGGCCGCCATTCCGACGATTAGCCCTACCACGCCAGAGCTGATAATCCAGCTCCACCAAGGCATACCCCAGCTGATATCATTTAACGTATGTCCAATAATACCTATCAACATGCCTGCCACTGGTCCAAAGATGACAGCCATCATGGCTAGAAATGGATACGCCGTTGTAATTGAAGTGTTAGGAATAGGTGATGGAATAGATGCAAAACGGAATAGTATAAAGAATACCGCTGCTCCAATCCCTATTGCCACTGTTGTTCTAACAGAAAATTTCATAAAATACCTCCAAAATATAAAATAATTACCGATACAGTATATCTTATTTATTATCACAAATCAACATTTTGTAGCATATTTTGTGTAACATATTTGTACTGACCTTCATATACTAGCGGTGAATACATCGAAGGCAAAGCCTTTACTGATTTCTCACTTAGAGAATCCAACCATTATATTAGATTACTTAACCAATTCAAGGGATAGTGCATTATCATCTACGCCATTGTCAAAGGCAATGGACTTAATATAGTTCCCAAGGAAGCCTTCTTGCTCCATGATGAGCCTGTAGGCTTCTTTACTTGTCACTTGGTCTTCAAGCAAATCCTCTCCCGCAAAGTATCTACGATTCAGATCTTTCACTAAATCAAACATTTCTTCTCTTTGTTTTTCTGTGGCGCTTCCCGCTGGTATCATCCGCTCCATATTGCTCATGGTATCATCAAAATATTGGCTGGTATACGCGTCATAATCCAACAAATTCCCATCTGTGATTCCATTTTTCTTAGCCCATTTGGATACATCTAGCTTTTCTGTGCGATAGTCTAGTGTTCCATCTTTGTATGTGATCACCCCAAATTTGTGTGGAGAAATCGCTAGAGACATCGAGACCACATCGTATACGCCCTCTTGCTGTTCTATGTTTTGGATGTGTATATGTCCACTAAAGTTCAGGTTGCTTCCATATTTTTTCATCAAAGCAAACATTTTGTCTTGGTTCTCTATGGTAAAACCTTGACTCATATATGGGTTATGGACAAATAAATTCTGATGGGTTACCGTAATCAAAGGTCTGCCTGCCATCTGTGCCTCAGCCATGGACTGTTCCATCCACTGAAGCGTATCCTCTTTGAGCATCCCCCCAGTCTCTGGGTACCCTAGGGATTTGTTCTTGTCATATTTGTTGGAGTCTATCATCAATACCCATGGATTCATCTCAGAGTTAACCACATAGTTAAGCATCTTGCTTTCGCCAAAATTTGCTAAAGATAGTCCAAATTTGTCATATATCTCAGCAAATTTCTCAGGGTTAACATAATCCGTCATTAGTTGGTCTTCTCCACTAAAGGCACGGGCATATACATTGTTAATATCATGGTTTCCAGGTATTACGTAGACTTTTGTTACTTTTTCATCAATGGTGCCAAGTTTTTTAGCCAAATCCTCATGGCTATACAGCTCTCCATTGACAGTCAAGTCTCCGCTGATAATCAGCATATCCGGCTTGTCTTCTCTCACCCTGTCTACAAAAGCATCTATGAGTTGATCAATATAACGTCCCTCTTTGCCATCACGCATTTTGACAAAAATATCATAGGCCTCCCCTGTTGTACCAAGTCTAGGAGATAGATAATGTATATCAGAGGCAATATATATTGTGGTTTCCTCCTTGGATACAGGTATATTCTTGCCGCCCAAATTATCATCAGGCTCCCCTGCATTGCTCAGGTTGGCACAACCACTCAGCATTAGCATAAGCATCAATATGAGCACGCTACACCCCTGTCTAGTTGATGTCTTGCCCCTAAATTTTCTCGTTCTCATTACACTCTCACTTTCTTCCACTTGCCCTGCCTATAATAGAGAAGCATTAGCACTGCTTCCACCATTTCTGAAACGATGAACGCCAGCCATACCCAACTGATTGTAGTATGCGCTACATAGATTAATATAATCATCAATGGCAATTGTACACACCATCTAGCTATGGTACTAGCCACAAAGAAAGGTACATTGTACCCAGACCCAGCAAACACTACACCGATGCCAAACGTTATCCCTACGCCCATGAGGGCTGGCACTATGCATCTAACCATAACGACGCCTATATCAATAACCGCCTGATCCTCTGTAAAGAATGACATAATGGCAGTAGGAAATACAAGGGCAATGATGCTGAACACACCAGTGATTCCAACGCAGATTTTGGCATTGATTTTGGCTGTGTCGCTGGCACGCTGGTAATCCTCTACCCCCAAACTCTGTCCTACTATTATATTCCCTCCCATGGCAAACCCCACAAGAGGCATGATCACAAATCCAATGATGGTATTCCCAATGCCCATGGCAGCCACAGCTGCTACACCAAACACGGAAATCATCTTCAACGCAATAAAATTGCATAAGCTTCTCATCATACCTTCAAGCCCCGAAGGCAATCCAATCAAAATAAGTTTTTTCGACAGTTCCTTGTCAAGTTTAAACAATCCCTTAACAGAAATCTTCACATGGGCCTTACCTGATAACAATATTCCAATTCCAACCAGCAATGATATAACAACACAAATCCCTGTGGCGAAGGCGGCACCTTTGACCCCCAATCCCAAACCTGATACTCCTATAATAGGAACTGTTTCAAACATAAGAAATGGGTCTAACACTATATTGATAAAGGATGTAACACCCATGAGTATCATAGGTGTTTTTGTGTCGCCAGTACATCTAAAAATAGTATTCACGGAATAGGATGCAAATGCGATAGGTAAAAATAACAACCTGATAGAACCATAGTCAAAGGCTTGTTGCTTGACAACTTGAACATCTGTAAAAAAAGTCAACAATGGTTGCAATCCAAAAAACAACAAGCTAGATGCAATGAGTGCCACGAATACTTTAAATACAATGGTCTGCTCCGCCACCTTTTGTGTTCTCTCTTTGTCCCCCTCGCCATAGGCTCTTGATATGAGGGGTATTGAACTAGAACCTATTATTTCGTTCAAGACAATAACAAGCCCCATGATGGAAGTGAATATAGCCGCACCTGCAATAGCATTTGAGCCAATGCGCCCCATCCATGCCATGTTGATTAAATCATACATAGTCTGGAATATGAATCCAATCATGGCTGGTAGGCTTAAAACCACCAGATTTTTAACTGCACTGCCTTCTGTCAAGTCTCTCTTCATTGTTGCTTTGCCTATTCCTTCTTGTTATATAATTATGATGAAATATCTCTGACCTCTGCCTCCATGAGAGATAAGTTTCTTTTCAGCCCTTTTAGGGTATCTCTCGATATTTTCCCTTCCTCAAAGGCCATTTGCAACCCATCCTTCTCTAGTTGAAATGCAAGGGCAGCCACTTCTGGAAATCCTTCATCTGCCACGTCTCTAACAGGCACCATGTCTCTACTTTCTAAAATTTCTAGGGTCCATTTGTAATCCACTATTTTATCCATCAATAACTCTTTGCTATATTCCGAGTCTGGATTGTCTTTTTCTACTTTTAATATATCCAGCATACGATTTGAAAGCTCTCTCCTAAGCGTATTGATCTGGTACATGATTTCAAAATTTTTCCTTCTTTTATTACCACCTGCAAAGATGCCCAATATCCTAAATGGACCATGAATGGCATGGCTTTTTATCTTGCTAAGTTCCTTCCGCAGTGCCTTTGCTTCCGACTTGTCATTGGTAGCTCTAATCAGCATTTTATCTATGATTTGAAGATAAGTATACCCTGCTTTTTCTGTTATTTGTGCCTTGGCAATTATATCTGCCGTATTTTCTCTCTCTAACCTTAAAAGTTTCAGTTCTAGCTTTAATCTTTCCCCTTCTACATTGTGAAGGTCGGCCTCGCTAAGCTCTCTTATTCTAGACATATAATCTAAAATTACCCGTTGTGTCGATCTTTTATTTCCTTCTGTTGCCTGTTGGTTTAATCCAACTGTCACTCCATGCAAAACACTAATATATGCCTTTGTTTCCGCTGTTTCCTCTTTATGATCTTTGTCTTCGGATTTAGACAACAATGGCAATACAAAATTAGACAGCAATAACGTTACCAATATAACCCCATATGCTAAAAATAGAATCACATCTCTTTTGGGAAAAGGTGTACCATCTGCTAAATATAAAGGTATAGACAGCGCTGTGGCCAATGTGACTGCCCCTCTCACCCCGCAAATGCTGACGCAAAATGCAGTTTTGATCCTCCCCCAACCTGTCTCTTTGTTGCAAAACAATTCCTTGTCAAGTACAAGATATGCCCAAAGGAATCTCACTGTCAAAAGTCCGGCAGTGATTCCAAATACCATAGAAATCACATATACATTGCTAATGTCCTGATCCATCCACACTGTCTGCATTATATCTGGTAGCTGAATACCTAGTATTATGAAAATAATCCCAT
>JAVBKP010000006.1:0-40721 GCA_031553975.1 Anaerovoracaceae bacterium
TTTTGATGCCCCTGCAACAAAAATTATGTCTCTTTCGCCTTTTGCAACGGCTTCATATGCCCCTCTGGTATTGGTACAATGTACATCTTCTTCTGCAAAAATATCCCTGCCGTAGACCGCCTCTGCAAACGCGGCATAAACGGGGTAAAGAGCTGTCGCACCGTCTAGCACTGGTAAATCCGCTGTAAGTGCGAGTGTAGATTTTTCGCCTAGCCCTGGGTTTTTCGAGCCCTCCGAAAACGGCTGGTATACAGATAAATCTGGCTTTGTTTCTTTTGCCGCTGAGATAGTCATGTTTATCCACCAGCTTCCATGTTTTGCTACGGGAAACACGGCAATGGACAACACCATCATCACAGCCAGACATACTGAAACTGGCATAAGCAGGCGCGTATGTTTCATCCATAAAAGTGCAGTAGCGGTACCTGCCCCAACCAATACTAGTGCTACAGGTATGGCACCAATCACGTTATCCAGATTGGCTATTTCTTTAAAATATTCCAATTTATGTAGTGCATATGCACCTATACCCCATGCCAAAAACGAAGTTGATATTCGCATGATCATAAAAATATTTTTCTTAATCCTATCCATCTCTACATTCCTATGGCAATGGCGCCTGTTCTAACCAGTAAAATCATCACTGCAACAAACAAAATAGGGGCCGCCACTGCAATTCTTGCAAGTATCATCCCAACATGTCCTATGCGGTCTTTCCCAAGGCACATCTGAAAAACACCAATTATAATACCTAGGATTGGCAAAAGCAGAATAGCAATAATTAAAATGGATGGAATCTCTGTTAAAAAGTTCATACCAACTGCTCTTAAAAGCGACGACGATCCAAAATACACAAAGGGGAAAATATCTAGTCCCAGTGCCAAAATAGGTACTGTATACTTCCCCTTTGTTGTTTGATTTCCACAGTCTATTTTATCCATTTTCTGACAACTCCTTAAATCTCCTACCGATGTATTCCTCTTCAAAGGAGCTACATACACGTTTATTGCTTTTATTTAGTATCCGATAATGTGCTGATATGACATTTTGCTGTATCTTGTATCCATTGGCCTCCTTCATGTCTTTCCACCAAATTTTTCCGCCCATTGTGCTGTTGTAGCTTTCATTGTGATGCGTAGCCAATGATTTCACACTTTCTTTGGCATCTCCTCCAAAAATCATCTGTACATTCTCACTTTCTTCAAAAATGATAGCCACTGCAACCGCTACGCAAAAACCTAAGCTACTCCGCCCTTTTTCAACCTCCACAAGAGTCTTTTTTGAAATAGACAAAATCTCTGCCATTTTATCTTGGGTATATCCCATTTCATTGCGAATCAATTTTACTTTTCGAGACATTGTCTCTACAAATTCAGATTTATTCATGCAAAACCTCCTCATTTAGTGTAATATTACACTAAATGAGGAGGTTTTGCAAGTGTTATTTTTAAGGCTGTATACTTTCTGTGCACAGTGGGGACGGTTCCTGCATTTACAGCATTTGTATAAAGGACCAGAATAATTTGATGCCATAGAATAGCATAATAGCTCCACATACGACATTGATTCCTTTTGTTATCTTTGGGCTAAACTTGTTGCTAAATATAGAAATTATAGTTGAGACTGTGGCGAACCAAAGAAGTGATGCCAAGCATACACCAACAATAAATTCTGTGGACTCCCCTGGTGGCAATGTAGCACGGAAAGCCCCTAAGAACAATGAACCGTCTATTACTGCTTGCGGGTTGAACCAAGTCACTACGCAAGCAGTGCCGATTACCTTTAATATGGGTAGGTTTACATCTTTATCAGACATAGTGTCACTTTTTGCTCTTACAAGTCCAAACCCCATGTACATAATAATTAAGCTTCCTATACAAAGTATGACCATTTTAAGTATATTAAATTGGTCCATAATAGCGCCAATGCCGAAGAAGCACGCTAGAGCTAGCGTGATATCAAAGAAAGCTACAATAAAGACGGTCTGTAAGACCCTTGCTTTTGGCTGAGTCAAAGCGGTATTAATCACAAATAAGTTTTGCATTCCAATAGGTGCCACATAGGCTAAGCCTAGCAAAATGCCCTCTAAAAAATGTTTCAACTATTTCTCTCCAATGTGCGCTCAGAAGGATATTTTAGCGTGGATTACGATTAAAAATCTCCATGGTTCGCTCTAGTATACCTGTCATGTGGGCTAGTACCATACCATAATTGGTTATTCCCACACCAGCCGCCTCACAGGCCTTAATGTTGCTCATCATCTGTTTTCTATTAAACATACAAGCACCACAGTGAATGACCAACTTGTACGTAGATAAGTTCTCTGGCAGTTTTGCCCCAGATGCTATCTCTATGGTTAGATTTTTCCCTGTGTGTGCTTTTAATTTGTTGGGTATTTTCACGCGACCAATATCGTCTTCTACTGCGTGGTGGGTACAGGCCTCCGCAATAAGAATTTTATCCTCATCTTCTAGAGACTCTATGCGCCTTGCCCCCTGGGCTAAAATTGTAGCATCACCTTTGTACTGCGCCATCAACACCGAAAATGACGTTAGCGTCACTTTGTCAGAAATCATTTGCTTTACCTGCTCGAAAACCTGAGAGTCTGTTATGACTAGGTCTGGCTCTTTGCTGAGGGTGTTCAATGTAGCCTTTAGGGTTTCAGGGGTTGTCGCTACACCGATGGCTCCTTTTTCTAGTATGTCTCTTATGGCGTGGGATTGAGGCAATATTAACCGTCCCTTTGGTGCCGCTTTGTCTTGAGGCATAACCAAAACCACCAGGTCATCCTTCTCCACATAGTCTGCCACAAAGCATTCTCTTTCAGTCACAGGGACGTATTCTATCATTAATTCTCTTAATCTAATAATGCTTGTTTTATCCTGCAAGGATATAGGGGTAAAGGGTATGTCCAAGGCGTCTTCGCAGGCTGTCTTTTTTTGCGCTAATTTTTCATCATCGCCTTTTAATAAATCAATCCGGCTCAAAACACCTATTACAGGTATATTTTTTGCTTTTAGTTTGTGTAGCCATTGTTTCTCTTGGTGGTATCCCTCGGGCAAATCAGCGTCAACCACAAGAATGGCAATGTCGGTTTTATCCACTACCTTCTCTGTTCTTTCAACCCTCTTATTCCCAAGATTTCCTTCATCATCAAATCCTGCGGTATCAATGAATACCACAGCGCCAATGCCAGGTATCTCCATGGCCTTTGACACAGGATCCGTGGTGGTGCCTGGCTCATCAGAGACCAATGCTACCTCTTGCTCTGATATTGCATTGATCAAACTGGATTTCCCTGCATTTCTTCTACCAAATATGGCAATATGGACTCTATTTGCATTGGGTGTCGTGTTCATAAGTCCTCCTGTACTTCAAATGAGGTGGGCTCTGCCCACATCTTTGAAGGTTTTATGGGGCCCCCAACAGTTGTTGAGGTCTCCTCGGCAGCTGTTGGGGCTATAAATATAAGTCCCTCGTACCATTTTCTATTTTTTCCAGTTCTTCAATGACTTTTGCCTTCACCTCTGGTGATTTTATATCCTCCAAAGACTTGGCTATGACAGCCGCTCCTTTTTCCCTCAACTCATCATCACCATAATCTAATAAGTATTCTTTTAGGGTCATCAATGCATTGGGCAAGCAAACGTTGTTGATCTGCCCGCTTTTTGCTAGGCGCATAAACCTGTCTCCCGTTCTTCCTTGTCTATAACACGCTGTACAAAAACTAGGAACATACCCTGTGTCACATAAAGTTTTTAACATCTCTAACGGTGATCTATGATCCTCTACCATGAACTGGTTGGTGTCAAAGGCAGGTTTTTTATCACTACCGTGTTCTTCCATATAGCCACCAACGCCTGTGCTAGAGCCTGCGCTGATTTGCGATACACCGAGGCGAATGACATCTTCTCTGAACTCGCCTCCCTCACGGGTGGACAATATGATTCCTGTATATGGTACCGCCAGTCTTAGTACCGCCACTATTTTTGTAAATACCTCATCTGGTATAACATGAGGGTATTTTTGTGGATCCACATGGTCTGCTGGCTTTATTCTAGGCACAGATATAGTGTGTGGTCCCACGCCGAACTTCTCTTCTAAATGCTCTTTGTGCATCATCATGGCCACTGTATCAAATTTATAATCATACAGTCCATATAGAACACCAAATCCTACATCGTCAATGCCTGCCTCCATGGCTCTATCCATGGCTGTGGTATGGTAGTCAAAATTAGCTTTTGGCCCCCTAATATGAAATTTTTCATAGGTGTGTCTGTGGTAGGTCTCTTGGAACAAGATATAGGTCCCAATGCCAACCTCCTTTAGCTTTTTATAATCTTCCACCGTGGTGGCTGCTATATTTACATTGATCCTACGAATGCTGCCGTTGTCAAAGTGAAGAGAATATATGGTTTTCATACATTCTAATATATATTCAATTGGGTTGGTTTCTGGATCTTCTCCTGCCTCTAATGCGATTCTCTTATGTCCCATAGATTCCAATATACGCACTTCATCTGCCAGCTCTTCCATGGTGAGTTTTTTTCGATGCATGTCCTTGTTGGTAGCTTTGTACCCGCAGTACACACATTGGTTGATGCAGTAGTTACTTACATAAAGCGGCGCGAACATAACGATTCGATTGCCGTATATAGTTCTCTTGATCTCTCCCGCTGTCTCTTTGATCTTATCCAATAGCTCTTGGTCTTCTACTTGAATTAGCACAGCTGTCTCTTCATAAGACAACCCCTCTGCACGTCTTGCCTTCTCGATTAGTGATTCAACATACCCTTTGTCTGCCGCCTTTTTCAGCCCCTCGTCCAAAGCCTTTTCAATGCTCTCATTCTTGATAAAATCCGCTAACATACTCCATCCTCCACTTCTAAACCAATATTTGTAATCAACTGTACCATCTCTTCTCGTTCCTGCTTCACGGACTTGTCCACAATTTGATTGTTCGGATAAATCTCGTATAGCTTTCTATACTGGTATGGTTCTACTTTTTTCATAATCACGTTGGCCCCTGCTGTAATAGAACTATATCCAGTTTTTGCACCTACTTCTAGTGAGGTAGTAGATGGCAAGTGGCATTTTTTTAGCTGATGTCTGGTGATAGCTACAGCCCTGAGAGCAATCTCCACAGGGTTTTTTATCTCAATGTCCTGATTGTATATTGGCGTATTGGGATGGGGAATGTATATCCCTATGCCTGCCATGTCTACTTCTAATTTTTCTAAGAGCACAATATCGTCTACAATGGAGTCAAGGGTTTGTCCTGGCAAGCCTACCATAAATCCGCTTCCCACTTGATATCCCAAATCTTTTAGCGCATTCAGTGCCCCGACTCTATTCCTAAAGCTTGAATGTGGGTGTAATTTGTTGTACAGTAGCTCATCAGCTGTCTCATGCTTTAATAAATATCTATCAGCACCAGCTTCTTTCCACTGCCGGTATTCTTCATAAGGTCTTTCCCCTATACTAAGGGTAACTACAACATCTCCAATATTTTTGATTCTCCCAATGATATCGGTTACTTTGTCCACGTCGAACTGGGTGTCTTCGCCAGACTGAAGTATAATAGATTTATAACCCGCTTCATAGGCTTCTTTTGCATATGCTTCTATATGCTCGGGAGAAAATCTGTACCTCTGCACTTTGTTGTTCCTTGCATGAATGCCGCAATATTGGCAATGGCAACGACAAAAATTAGAGAATTCAATGATCCCACGCAAGATAATTTTTTTCCCAAATCTATCTTCTTTTATCTCATTTGCTTTTGCCAAAAGTGGTGTTGCATCTGCTGCCGTTAGCCAGTCTGATATTTCAGATTTTCGCATCATGTCTCCTAATCATTATTACAATTTTGTCTTGTTTTTCTCTTGTTTTCGTACATTAAGGCATCTGCTTCTTTGATACAACTAGACATATCTTCGTCCATAGACTCCCTAATCTTATATCCTATTGCTACACCAGCACCTACTAGATCTGGATCTCCCATGTCTTCACAACCTTCATAAATAGCATTTATCATATCTATCACATTTTTTTTCGATGTCTTTGGCATAAGGATGGCAAATTCATCTCCACCTATTCTTGCCAGAATTGCTTTTTTAGGGCTTGCTTCTTGCAGTATCCGCCCAATTTCCTGTAAAAGCAGGTCTCCCTTTTGATGTCCAAACGTGTCATTTATATGCTTTAGACGGTTCACATCGCACATAACGATAGCAAGGGGTAGGTTAGCGGAATTATCCAACTCTTGCAGTTTTTCTTGATAAGAATTTCTATTTCTAAGTCCTGTCATCTGGTCATAGTAGGCCGATGCTTCTAACTTGTGAACCAATGACATGATAGGGGTAATATCTTTTATGCTTACATAATGGCCGATTAGTTTGCCTTTTTGAGAGAAAATTTCGCGTTTTGATATTCTATAATGCGCATCTTTGCTCTCATCTGACTCAGATATAGTAAAAATGCTGGGATCTTCTGGAAATAACCTGGCCTCAAAGTGAACAAGTATAGTGTTAATATATTGATTATAACTTATGCCTCGTATAGTCTCTAATCCAGCTCGACTTCCTATCGTATCTGCATTTTGATTGAATTCCACAATTGTTTCATTGGTGTCTAGCATGAGAATAGCGTAATCTGCATTCTCCACGATTACATCTCGGGCATTGAACATGATATCAAGGTCCTTCATATGAAATATGGACGCATAAAACAAACTCAAAATCGTTAGCCCAACTAAAAATGAAATCTCGGCTGGAAAGTAGTAGTCCGGTATGATTTGTGTTGCTATTCCCATAAAATGAGATGCTACACCTATTCCTATAATAGCCGCAGAGGTTTTGTAATTTTTAGGTGTAATAATAAAATACTGGATTGACAATATCAGTGATATGACGATGGTTGCTATAGAAATAGCTACAAGTGCCCAATACCAAATTCCGGCCTCAAAAATAACCATTCTTGGCTCTGCAAAAGCCTCTAGTCTCATGTTTTTCCACA
This sequence comes from Anaerovoracaceae bacterium, assembly GCA_031553975.1. Classification (GTDB taxonomy): domain Bacteria; phylum Bacillota; class Clostridia; order Peptostreptococcales; family Anaerovoracaceae; genus JAVBKP01. The sequence goes on from JAVBKP010000006.1 coordinate 7,012, forward strand.
TAAATCCAGAACCGACCTTTGTCAATATCAGCAAGAGCCCTACGACAGGAAGAGCCAGCAAACCAGCTATAGGCTTCCATGAGAACATTCGATGTTTAGCGACTTTATATACAAATAAGAATATAACTACGTAGCTGATAAAGTAAAGTATCAACTCTATTTCGTATAAAAATAGCACTAGCTTTATGTTGCTTGAAAGAAAAAAACCTGCTTGGCATAAAGCCATAGCAGAATATACACCACATATAGCCGCCAACCATCTGGCTGCGTTATGGTCTGACTTCTTCAAGAAGCAGGCGAAACATATGGCCCCGCCTATGACAGCAAAAATGGTCATGGCAAAGCCTAAAGATGTATTTGTTATAATCGTGAGGCCCTTTTCAATCAATTTATTTCACCTATTTTACTACAATGCGCTTAAGATTTCTTCATATATTTGATTGGCCAACTTTTCAGCCTCTTCACAAATTCTTTTTCCTTGTGTACCAAACTCTTCCGCTTTTTCTGCTACTTTAACCCCACTGAGGTTAATTTTCACATTGAGCCATGCCCCTTTTACACAAGCAAGTAAGTTGCTGGCTGCCACCCCTACATCACTGGCAGCATTTGCATTAGATTTTCCAATCAAGTTGGCAGCTTCTCTTAATCCTTCTAACCCTAAGTTCATAACGTCAAAAGGAACTTGTGTTGCTACTAGGGTAGCCTCTGCAATTTGGGCACTTCTAGTGGTTTTCTGCTCATCAGTATCCTTTGGTAGTTTGAAGGCGGCTGACAACAGATTAAATGCATCTGTATCCTCATCTATGCTACCCGTCATTTTTGCCAAAAGGGTTTGCCCATTGGTCAATGATGTTTTGCACAGTTCTTCATGCTCTGCGTACTTGGCTTTTCCTACCGTTAGGTTAGCCACCATCATAAACAGTGCCACACCTTGTGAACCTGCCACTGCGGCAGCAGATCCGCCGCCTGGCGCTGGTGCGTCAGAGGCCAATGTATCAATATATGTTTTTAATGTCATGTCTGTCAATTTCATCGATTTGTCTCCTTATACAATTAGTTGTCCTTTTTTTATGACTGCTTCCACTAGGTTTGAACCAAATCTATAACATATCATATCAAAATCTGGCGCATCCCATATTACTAAATCTGCCTGCTTGCCTACTTCGATGCTTCCTACTTTTTCCTCTAGTCCTATGGCCGCTGCTGCATTAATCGTCACCGCTGTTAGCACTTGCTCTGGTGTCATTTTATACTTAGAGGTTCCAAGGTGAATGGCAAACTGTAGGTTAAGCGAAGGACAAGAGCCTGGATTAAAATCAGAGGCTATGGCTACAGGTATGCCCAGTTCTATCATTCTTTTGGCTGGCGCGTAGCCTTTGTCTAGGTTAAATGAGGTTTGTGGCAATAGTACGGCTATAGTTCCGGCCTTTGCCAAAGCGGCCATGCCGCTTTCATCAGCGGCTATCAGATGCTCCGCTGATACGGCACCGATTTCGCCTGCCATATTGGTGCCTCCAAAGGCCACAATCTCGTCTGTGTGAATTTTAGATTTTAGCCCATGTTGCTGCCCGCAAAGGAGTACCTTGCGGCTTTGCTCCACGTTGAACACCGAGTCTTCGCAGAACACATCACAGTATTTTGCTAGATTGCTTTGTGCCACAACAGGTATCACTTCCTCGCAGAGGTACGTTATGTATTTGTCTGCTCCATTTTCCATAGCTTTATAGTTCTCAGGTATAGCATGAGCACCCATGAAAGTAGCCACAATATCTAAATCTTGCTCTCCAGCTAACTTTTCTATGACTTTCAGCTGTTTTAGCTCATGGTCAAAATTTAATCCATACCCGCTTTTGATCTCACAAGAGGTCACGCCCAATGCCAGCATTTGATCCAATAGCTCTGTACTTTTATCGTACAGTTCCTCGAAAGAAGCAGCTCTTGTCTTTCCTACTGTATCTAGTATTCCCCCGCCTTGCTTTAGTATGTCCAAGTATGACATGCCTGCTAGCTTCATAGGCAATTCATTTTGCCTCCAACCGCCAAATACTAAATGTGTGTGCGCATCCACTAGTCCTGGTGTCACCAAACACCCCATGGCATCTATTTCTGTGGTTATATCCTCGACACCCTCTGGTATTTGCCCATTTTCACCTATGGCTTTAATGATGCCATCTACGATGAGCACCGATGCATCTTTGTATTTTTTGTTCTCTCCTTGCGCCATACCTGCCTGTTTCTGGCTACCTACAGGCGTCTGGAGAATTCCAATATTTTTAATCAATACTTTGCTCATTCTATAGTCCCCCCGTACGTTTAAAACTTATTTCATGAGGTGATGTCTATATCAGATAGTTTTCTATTACCTGCTTGCTCTTGTCAAACTTTTCGATTTGCAAATAGTATTCGGCAGAATCAATCAGCGCATTCATTGGTGTAAGTCCTACAATCTCTGTACCAATGACATGAACACCCCATCTCTTCGCCTCTGCCTTTACCATCTCCACCACTCTATAAAGCGGCGTTCTGGTATAATCTGTCATATTAATAGATACTTGCGCCATATTGCGCTCTTCAATGTATATTCCCATTGCTTTCACACAATCAAATCCACCACTAATTCTTCTGATGGTCTTAGATATGGCCATGGCAATGTCTACATCGTGGGTGCTTAGATTGATATTAAATGCCACAAGTGGCGGTCTTGCACCAATAGCTACAACGCCTGCCGTTGGGTTGATTCTTGCCCCGCCAAAATCTGGGCACCACTGAGGGTCTTTTACTTTTTCAGCCATACCTTCGAACTGACCTTTTCTAACGGCTGCTAGGTTTTCTCTATGTGCTGCAGAGGCAGATTGCTCATATAGGAATACTGGCATATCTGCTTCCTTTGCCACTCTTTCCCCTACTTTTTTAGATACAGCCACGCACTCTTCCACTGTGGCTTCCTTGATGGGAATAAAAGGAATCACGTCGACAGCGCCCATTCTTGGATGCTCCCCTTGGTGCTTTGTCATGTCTATTAACTCCGCAGCTTTTTTTGCCAGACTAACAGCGGCATTCTCTACACCTTCTGGGCTACCCATGAATGTAATAACAGTCCTGTTGTGACTGGCATCTGAAGAGTAATCTAGTAGGGTACAGCCTGGTGTGTTTCTCACCTGGTCTACGATTTTTTCTATGATTTCTGTATTGCGGCCTTCGCTGATGTTAGGCACGCATTCTATAATTTTCGCCATTTTGCTTGTTGCTCCTTTTTTATTTATTTAATAAATTTTTTTATTGTTTTTTCAATGATGTCTTCTTCCACTATATATGGTATGGTAATGTGTCCGTGGTGGTTGTCATTGTACGCAACGCAAACCTCGATGGCGTTTTCGTTTCTCGCCCAGCTACGTCTTGCTACACCGCCCATAACGTCCCACATCATGGCTGATTCTATGATTTTTCCTGCTCTTTCACTACCGTCTAGTACCATGCCAAATCCGCCATTGATGGATTTTCCAATACCTACACCGCCACCGTTATGGAGTGCGACTAAACTCATGCCCCGCGCCGCGTTGCCTGCAAAACACTGGGTAGCCATATCTGCCATGACATTAGAGCCATCTTTGATGTTGGCCGTCTCTCTAAATGGTGAATCGGTGCCGCTGACATCGTGATGATCTCTGCCAAGCATAATAGGTCCAACCTCACCATTTCTCACCATTTCATTGAACCGCAGTGCGATTTTGGTGCGTCCCTCTGCATCTTGGTATAATATTCTAGCCTGGGTTCCTACCACCAGTTTGTTTTTCTTTGCATCCCTGATCCAGTTGTAGTTGTCTCTATCTTGATACCTTCTATTTGGGTCTATGCAGTCCATGGCTGCCTTATCTGTCTTGTCTAAGTCGTCAGGGTTGCCAGATAGGCAAACCCATCTAAAAGGTCCATAACCGTAATCAAATAGCAGCGGACCCATCAGGTCTTCTACATACGAAGGGAATATAAATCCATCTTTTTCGTCTATGCCGTTTTTAGAGATTTCTTTTACCCCTGCATCATAAATAGCTTTCATGAACGAATTGCCATAGTCGAAAAAATATGTGCCTTTTTTAGATAAAGATTTAATCACATTAAAATGGCGCACAAGCGTCTCATTGATTCTCTTGCAGAATGTATCTGGGTCTTTTGTCAGCATTTGCGTACGCTCTTCAAAGCTCATATCCACTGGGCAATACCCACCGTTGTATACATTGTGGCAAGAAGTTTGGTCAGATACCAATTCTAGCTTTATATCATACTTGTCGGCATATTCTAATAAATCTACAATGTTCCCGTGATAGGCTATGGCAATGCTCTGTTTTTTAGCCTTATATTCTTTTGTCAGTTTGAATATCTCATCCAAATCATCTGACATCATATCCACCCAACCTTGGTTTTTTCGGGTTTCAATACGAGATTTGTCTACCTCCGCGAACAATCCTACTGCCCCAGCGATTCTGGCCGCTTTAGGCTGGGCGCCACTCATGCCACCAAGCCCCGATGACACGAAAATGTATCCAGATAAATCCCCATCATTGGGTACGTTTAAATATTTTCGCCCTGCACCTAGAATGGTGTTAAATGTGCCATGTACAATGCCTTGTGGTCCGATATACATCCAGCCTCCGGCTGTCATTTGTCCATAGTTGGCTACACCCATGGCCTCTGCAACATCCCAGTCCTTTAAGTTGTCAAACATACCCACCATCAGTGCATTGGTGATAATCACCCTTGGCGCATCAGGTTTTGACGGGAATAAACCCACAGGGTGTCCAGATTCTATGACCAAGGTCAGCTCTTGGGTCAGTTCTTCTAGGTACTTTTTAATCAATCTATATTGGAGCCAGTTCTGCATTGGCTTTCCTGTCTCTCCGTATGTAACCAATTCGTATGGATAAAGGGCGATTTCAAAATCTAGATTGTTGTCAATCATTACCTGAAATGCTTTGCCCTCTACACATTTGCCTTTGTATTCTTCAATGGGTTTACCATATATTCTACCCTCAGGCCTATACCTGTAGGCATATATTCTACCATGAGTCGCTAGCTCTTCCATGAATTCTGGGGCTAGTGTTTCATGTAACACCTCTGGCACATATCGTAATGCGTTTTTTAGTGCTGTCTTGGCTTGGTCTGGTGTCAAATGAAAGCCTCTACTTGGTGCCCTTCTTTTTGTTTCGTCAAATTTTGGATAATCTGGGAGTTCCTTCTCTAGTTTTATAGTCATGGCATCATGAATTTTCTCGTTTGAAAACATAGCAGATTTCCTTTCTCTTATAGAAGTTGACCAGTGACCGCCTCAACAGCCTCAACAATTTTGTTGCTCTTTACCATCTCATCGAATTTTACCATTTGCTCATGCATTACGATGTCTTTTTCTACCACAGCCACGTCTTGTCTGATTCTGTTATATGCTGCTTTTGTGGCGGGGGATAGTTTTTCTTCATCTCTAAAGGATACCCCTTGGGCGGCACAAAACAGCTCAATGCCAATCACTTTTTGGGCGTTATCCATAATCATCATGGCTTTTCTTGCTGCTGTTGTCCCCATGCTAACATGGTCTTCTTGCATGGCTGAGGATGGAATAGAATCAACAGAAGCAGGGTGCGCATAAACTTTGTTTTCTGATACCATAGAGGCTGCTGCGTACTGAACAATCATAAAGCCAGAGTTAAGTCCGCCGTAGGCTGTTAAGAAGGCTGGTAGCCCAAACGATAACTGTGGGTTCACCAATCTTTCCACTCTGCATCCAGATATATTGGCCAGCTCTGATAACGCAATTCCTAAAAAATCCATGGCAAGCGCCACCGGCTGCCCGTGGAAATTGCCTCCTGATATGACTTCGTCTTCATCTGGGAATATGATTGGATTGTCTGTTACCGCATTGATTTCTCTTGTCACTATATCATGTACGTACTTGATGGCATCTCTGCTGGCTCCGTGAACCTGGGCTGCGCATCTAATAGAATAGGCGTCTTGCACTTTGTCTTCCTGTGAGTCCGCTAGCTTGCTGCCTTCTAATAACCTAATCATATTCTTAGCAGCGTCTATCTGCCCGCTTTGCCCTCTCACTGCGTGTACCTTAGGGTCATACGCTTTTCTGATGGCATACAGTGCCTCTCCCGTCAGTGCTGCTGCTATGTCAGCTGTCTTGGCTAGATTCATGGCATCATAGGTAAGAAGTGCCCCAATAGAGGTCATGACTTGCGTACCGTTAATAAGGGCTAGACCTTCTTTGGCCGCTAGCTCTACCGTTGGAATACCTGCTTTTTGCATGGCCTGCTCGCCATCCATAACCTCACCATTGTACTCGGCTTTTCCTCTTCCGATCATCACAAGTACCATGTGGGATAAAGGTGCCAAATCACCGCTGGCTCCTAGAGAACCTTTTTCTGGAATAATGGGGTGTACACCTTGGTTTAGCATGGCTAAAAGAGTCTTTATTGTCTCTAGTCTAATCCCAGAATGCCCGTTGGAAAGGGCGTTACATCTAAGGAGCATGATGCCTCTAACCACTTCTCTTGGCAGTGGATTTCCCATAGCGCAGGCATGGCTAATAATCAAATTCGTCTGCAACTGAGCGGCTTCATCTGGCTTGATCAATGTATCAGAAAATTTGCCAAACCCTGTGGTTAGCCCATAAATCACAGCCCCGCTAGCCAGTTTTTGGTCTACATACACCCTAGCTTTGATTACTTTCTTCTCCGCCTCTTCTGTCAGCTCTGCCTTCTCTCCCCCTCTAGCAATTTGAACAACTTGCTCAACCGTCAAGGATTTGCCGTCAATTTTAATCGTCATTTTGCACCTCTTCTGTATATATCCTATTAATCATTTTTACATAAATATCCAACTCTAATTATATGCTTAACCAAAGGTAAAATCAATGTTTTTTCATTGACTTTTGGATACATTTAGCATAAAATGAATATGGATTTTATTAACAAGGAGCGTTTTATGTCATTTGAATATTTAGTACATGATTTAGCAATAATCGCCGCCGCTTTTTCCATATGGATTGCATATCTTAGCCTGCGCAGTGTCCAGACATTGTCTAAGGATAAAACTCTTTTTTATATGGCTATAGCAGCCGTAGTATGGAATATAGGCAACTCGTATATGATTGTAGCGCAGACCTCCCATATGGCGCAGATTTTTAGGCTCATCACCCTCTTTGGTGTGCTCATGTTCCTGTTTAGCATGGCGTCTTTCATAGGGTATTTAGCTGATTTAAACCCTACTGTTCGCAAGTGGTTTTTAGCTCTATATGGAACTTACAATCTCTTCACATTTTTTAGACTATCACAATCGGATTCTGTCTCTTATTTTAAGAATGATGTCGGGACCGTATATACATATACTTCGACCTTATGTGCCACTATGCTTATATTCTCATGGGTGATTGTAGGCGTATTTAGCGTACTAGCTTTTGTTCGCTCTATGAAGCAGAAGAGTTTTTGGAATAATACATTTTACTCTCTATGTGCCACTGCTTTTATCGCTCTTGTCCATTGTGCTGCTTTGGCTCTGGAAATACTTTGGCCCCATGGCTCTCATTTTTCATTGTCTTTTTCTGGCGCTATACTAACCCTCAGCCTTTGTCTTACTCATTATGGGTTGCAACAATTTATGAACTTTAACCTAACGGAACAAAGCTTGTTAAAGAATATGTATCAATTGGTCAGTGTACCTATTCTCGTATTCTCTGAGAATAATACGTTATTGCAGCTAAATAAAGCCAGTGAAACATTTTTCATGAGAGAGGTTTCTGTTGGCTCACACCTAAATCGATTTTTTAGGGTGGATCAGCTTGAGGACGGCATTAAGCTCTTCGATGACAATAGACATGCAATCCCTGCAAACTCCACTGACGGAAAACATTGCGAATTGGATGTATCTATAATCAAAGATCACTTAAACCGCCCTGTTGGAAAAATCGTCATGGTATATGATGTAACAGAACGTGTGGATTTTATTTCCAAAATAGAAGATGCAAGGAATTTGGCGGAATCTGCCAGCCAGGCCAAGAGCGACTTTTTGGCCAATATGTCCCACGAGATTCGTACACCAATGAATGCTATTGGTGGTATGTGTGAGCTGATTCTAAGAGATGAACTCTCTCCTACCGTAAGAGAAAACGCTCTTAACATTCGTACAGCCTGTAACAATCTGTTGGGTATTATCAACGATGTACTTGATTTGTCAAAAATAGAATCTGGTAAGATGGAAATTATGGACTCTCCCTACTATTTCCATTCATTAATTAATGATATTGTGAATATTCAATATCTAAGGGCACAACAAAAGGATATTGATTTTATTGTTGAAATAGACTCTACTTTCCCCGCTCAGCTCATTGGTGATGAACTTCGTTTAAAGCAAGCCTTTATCAATATAATAGGAAACGCCATAAAGTTTACAAATCACGGATTTGTGAAAATATCTATAAAGCGAGAAGGCACGGTGGATTCCCCTGTTATTGTAGCCAATATCATCGACTCTGGTATCGGCATCAAACGTGAGAATTTGCAGAACTTGTTTGGTGTATATAATCAGGTAGACACCCGAAAAAACAGGAATATCCAAGGAAGCGGTCTTGGTCTTGCCATCACGAAAAACTTATGTGAGATGATGGGTGGAAGCATTGAGGTGGAAAGCACCTATGGTCTTGGTTCTACCTTTACGTTGAGGATTCCACAGATTTCAGCATCCTCTGCGCCTATGCTCTCTATAGAGAGTCCTGGTGAAAAATCTGTACTTATCTACGAGCCATCTGCGGAGCTTGCCAGTGCCTATGCCTACTCCTTTGAAAACCTAGGTACTACTTATACTGTTTGTAAGACAAAAGATGAACTGATAAAATCCTTAGACGGCCATACATATGAATTCTTTTTTGTAGAGAATCGCAACCAAAGTGATGTCATGGAATTCATCGAGGGTCAGTGTAACAATCTAGTTTTACTCCATCGAAATGAGGATTTGTTTAACAGTCATAGTGTTATAACCATGCCGCTTCCCATTTATTGCCTTCAAATCGCCAGTGTACTCAACGGTGAGGATTATGTATCCAAAATACAAGATGCTAGCGGCTATGTAGCGCCATTTATACTACCCGATACTCGTATACTAATAGTAGATGATAACCTTGTGAATCTAAAAGTTGCTAGCGGGCTCATGCAGCCCTTTGAAGCGCAAATCGATACTGCTGCCAGTGGTAAAGAAGCCATTGCTATGATTGAAAACACCTATTATGATTTGATTTTTATGGATCACATGATGCCAGATATGGATGGTGTAGATGCCACCCATATTATAAGAGATAAGGAAGGAGATTACTACAAAAATCTTCCTATTATAGCACTTACTGCCAATGCCGTGTCTGGTGCTAAAGAGATGTTCCTACGGGAAGGCCTAGATGACTTCTTGGCAAAGCCCATTGAAGTATTACAACTTCACAAAATTTTGAAAACTTGGTTGCCAGACAAAGTGGAGAATGCTATCATATTGACTTCGCCAGGGTTCCCTACGGCAATAGACTATCCACCTATTTTACAAGATATCGCTTTCATCTCTGGTATCGATGTAGAGTTAGGACTTTCAAGAATAGCAGGCATGACCGATGTATACGAGAGCACAATGTCTATTCTCTCTAAGACATTACCTACTTCTATTCAGATTATGCGAGATATGTTAGAAGCAAAAAATCTAAAGGCGTATGCGGTAGAAGTCCACGGACTCAAAGGCTCATTTGCCAATATTGGTGCCATGTCCTTATGTGATGAAGCCAAATTGCTTGAAGAGGCTGCTAAGCTAAACCATCTCGAATACTGCCAAAGCAATACTCATGATTTCCTTGACAAAGTTGGACAATTGGCAGATGCTTTGCAAGGCATATTCTTAAAACATACCGCGCCAACAGACTCTGATAAGCCTCGAAGCGGCTTAGAGCAAATTATAATCTTCATTCCTGAGATAAAAGAGGCGTTGTTAGATTTTGATGTAGATAGAGCTTCCGTATTGCTTGATAGCCTTCTGGTATATAGCTATACGCCGAACATAGATATGGTTCTAACCGAAATATTTGAGAACCTAAGGGCGTTTAATTATGATGCATGTTTAGCATTATTAACTACATTAGAGACGGAGGTGTAAAAATTGGAACAGAGAACTTTTAATCTAGAGGATCCGGCCCTACAAAAAATGCTTGATATTAAATCAGGCGTTGCAGGTCTTCCCACCATAGATGAATACTATAACCTCATGGCAAAGTTCCTTGAGGAGTCAGAAATAGTAGCGGAGATATTAAATGCAAAGAGTCTAGCAGCTAACCCTTCCGTATTTTTTGAGAAGGTCAACAGATATAGAATCACAGTGGAGCGTCTGCGGGCTGATAGCTTATCACCTAGTATCAACACATTGATTAAATACTTTACCATCAGAAAGTTTGATTTATGTGTCACATTGTTTCCTGCTCTCCAGGCGGATATAAGAAAAATGATGTTGTATGTAAAAAGTGCTGAATTAACCGACGGTGGGTTGCCTGAATATCCAAGTGTTATGGATGTGCCTGAAGACATGGCAATGCCCGAATCTACTCATGTGATAGCGGAAAAAAGCCCTACATCTCCTGCAAAGAAAACAAAAATAAGAAGAGTCTTAGATATAATGCCTGTCAGCGAGGTAGAGTTGTTACAACACGAAATTGAAGCCTTTGAACTCGGCAAGGCCCTGCAGATGCTAAAAAAATACACCCTTTACTCTTTTGGTCCACATATAGACCCTGTTGTAGATAAGCTTTATGCCCATGTTGCTAACTTTGATCAGCTCAATGCTGCCATTGAAGCCAAATCCCTTGTATATAAAATTATAAGTCTTGCCAATGATGAATCTATGTCTATGAATGCAAAGAAAAAAATTCTAGCCATAGATGACAAACCTGATGTGCTGAATACCATTAAAGCGATGCTTGCCAACGATTATACTGTATATGCAGTAACCAGTGGTGATATGGCTCTTAAATTTTTGAGCCAGCGGCAAGTAGATTTAATACTTTTAGATATAGAAATGCCTGATATGAATGGTCATGAGGTGTTGAAGAGGATTCAGACATCTCCATCCAAGAAAATCCCTGTCATATTCTTAACTGGCAACTCTACCATGGACAATATATTTGCTGCCACACAATCTGGTGCCAGCGATTTTGTAGCAAAACCAGTAGATCGCAACACTTTGCTTCAAAAAATTAAAGATTGTATGCCTAAATAATATAAAAACTCCTGCCATTTTGGTAGGAGTTTCCTTTATTCTATGTGGTTCTGTTATTAAATACCCGATCTACATCTTTTACCATTTGAGTACTAACTTCACCATTTTGTGCCATGGCCTTTAGGACTTTTGTAGCCTCCACATGGTTCATGGATTTTCTGTACGGCTTTGCCTCGGTCAACGCTTGGTATATGTCAATCACAGCTAGCAACTTGGAATTGAAGTCCAGCTGTGTCCTATCATACCCAAAGATATACCCTTTTCCATTCAACTTTTCGTGATGATTGGAGGCAATTCTAGCAATCTCTTCAAATCCCGCAATCTCTCCTAGCACCATCTTCGTATAATACACATGCCTTTTTATGATGTCAAATTCGTCTGCGGTCAGCTTGCCATTTTTGTTAATAATTTCACTTGGTACAATTAATTTACCTATATCATGCAACAGTCCGGCCACTACCAGTCTACTAGTGGTTTCTTCGTCAAACTCATAAAATCTAGCCATCTCCCTGGCTCTTTCTGCTACCCCTACGGAATGTCCTGTGGTAAATAGAGATTTGGCATCCGCGATGCTAGCAAAAACCTGGCATACTTGGTATAATTCGCTGTATTTTATTTTTATCTCAAACGTGGGCATTTCTCGAAGGGCGGTAAGTACAAACCAATCATCTAAGTCAAGATAAAACCTGGTTTTTAGCTGAGCCTTGGTGAAAGCATCTACCATACTATATGAGAATTTTTTGTTCTGTTCGGCTTGGATACCTTTCAAAATTGCCTTTGGATCGTCGCCTGTTTTAAAATCTTTCTCTATTTTGTGGGCAATGGCTATTATCTGAGAAAAAAGTGGTATTTCATCCCCGCTCTTGCCAAAAGTTCCTGTCCCATCATAGTTTTCTCTCTCGTACAAGAAAACGTCTTTTCTCTGCCTTAGGAACGGAAATGCCTTTACATTGTCTTCTGTCATGGCACACTGTTCTTTATCTGTGGCCACTTTGCCCTCTTTTTCGGCCCTACACATGGACTGCAAACGACCGTTACTATGCAAAAGTGCGCAAGAAACTAGGTCGTGTAGCTCTTCCTCTTCAAGACCAAGCTCCTGGCCTATTCTGCTAGCGATAATGGCTACACGCCTACTATGATTGACGCATTGATCTTGTGGTGTTGCACCTGCATAGTCTAGTGCAAATGACATGGCTGATAAGAAATTATTTAAACAAAACTTGGTAGACATTTCGCCTCCGCTATCTTTTTTCTAACTCTTTATATGCTACTTTTCCCACCAAAGTGGTGGGCATCTCATCGATAAACTCAATATGTTTTGGAATGCTCCATTTCATAAGATGTTCCTTACAGTATTCTTGTAGCTGCTTTTTCATATCATCACCCACTTTGCTCTTATCATTTAACACGATAAAGGCCTTCACACTGGACATCTGATAATCATCAGGAACACCTACGACGCAAGCACGCCAAACTTCTTCATGAGCCTCTAATACACCTTCAATCTGTGTAGGGTATACATTGACACCTGATACTTTGATGACACGCTTTAAGCGGCTTTTAAAGTATATATAGCCCTCTTGGTCCATATGCCCCACATCCCCTGTGTGTAACCATACATTTCCGTCCTTATGAGTCCTTAGGGTATCCGCTGTCTCTTGTGGTGAATTGACATACTCTATCATGAGGGTAGGCCCTGCTACGCAAATTTCCCCTTCTTCTCCGATGCCAATCTCCTCCGTGGTACCTTCCCTCACAATTTTCACAGACATGTTAGGAATAGGAACCCCCATGGATCGTTGCTTATATCTGCCCTTTGGCGAAACTACACACGCGGTAACGCATTCTGTAACACCATACCCCTCTGCTAACTCTGTTTTGCTACCTTGTGACATAATCGCTTCATCAAAACGTTGTTTTATCTCATAGGATAGAGAATCCCCACCAGAAAACGCACCTTTTAGTCTGTCAAAACGCACTTTTTTAAAATTTTCATCGCGAAGCAACGCTTCAAATAAAGTAGGCACCCCTGCTATAAAGGATGGCTTGTATTTAATTAAATTTTTGATATATACTTTGGCGCTAAAGGTTGGTATCAAAATGGACATAGCCCCAACCACCAAAGAAGTATGAATGCAAAGCCCTAGTCCAAATCCATGGAAAATAGGTAATATGGCAAGAATGCTATCCCCATTCTTAAATCCAGTAATAGCCTCCATCTGCACTGCTAGTGCATTGAATGCGTATGATGATAATAAGATTCCCTTAGGCATGTTGCTAGTACCGCCACTAAAAAGTATAACGGCGCCATCTTTAGGTTTTAACTCAATGGCTTGTGGTATTTTGCATCTAGACTTTAATATCTCATCCCAAAACATAATCCTATCCGTTGGCTGGATTTTTATTTTTTTCCTATTAGCGACTTTATATGCGACTGACTTTACCAATGGCAAATAGTCGCTTACGCTTGTTAGAAGCAATTTTTTAATCTTTGTTTTTTCCATAACAGTTTTAAACTTATCATAAAATAAATCCACTGTAATAGCCCACACGGCACCTGTTTCATTTATATAATGTACCATCTCCGTAGGAGAGGATAGAGGATGCACCATGGCGATTTTCACGCCGATTTTGTTCAGTGCATAAAACATAATGACTGCATTTGGTGTGTTAGGCATAGCTACCATAACAGTATCGCCGTACCTAAGTCCCTTTTCATATAGCCCGTTAGCCACTTGGTCTACCTGCTTTAGCAACGCTACATAGGGTATCCTTCTGCCCATGAATTCAAGTGCAATTGAGCCTTTATACTTGTTCGTTGTCTCCTTGATCATTCCATATAAGGTAATTTCTGGACAATCAACAAGTTCCGGCGTATTCCCGTATATTTTCAGCCACGGTTTATTAATCTTTGCCATTACTTTAACCCTTCCATCAACCTTTCTGGATTCTCCATATACGCTCTGAACAAGTCCAATGATTTCGCGTAATAAAATCCGTCCGCTACTCTCTCATCTAAAGATATTTTCATCTCCACCATTGTTTTTGCCACAATCTGACCATCTTGATCAACCACTGGTTTTTTTCCAATCTTTCCAATGGCTAAAAATATGGATGTGGTTCCCCACTCGAACAGGTGATGAAAAGGTGCATCTATACCCACACTACCTAGATTGGCAACATATACGCTACTTCTAAGTGGGTCCGCACTAGATATAGATTTTGGCAGAATTCCATTAAAATCCATCCATTCAATGAGCCAAATGAAAAACCGTATAAAAAATCTTGGGAATTTCATAAGAACTTTTATAATATCTCCGTCATCGCTGTCACCATCTTTTTTTGCTTTATGAATGTCTTTTGTCATTTTCCCAATGATTTCAGATGGTCCATCTTCATCTTTGAATCGTATTTTCACATTGACTTCTGCTGCCTCCTCTGTGAACTCTCGCTTTGTGACAAACCCTATCTCTGTATAATTTCTCTGATACAATCTGCGACCAATGATAAAACGGTTTAGCTTTGGTCTTTCCTTTAATGTTTTGGTTAGCCCTATAATAACCGCTTGAAAGAAGGTCACATTTTTATTGTCCGCTATATATTTTAGTAAAGGTTCTACGTCTACCTCGAGATTGTAATAAACAATAGATTCGTTTCGTTTTTTAAACAAATACGGGAATAACGCAGTAAAGTCATCGCTTCCTTTTACCATCACTCCGTCTTTTCTCATTCTCTTACCTCATCATTTTTAAATTTAACATACCCTTTTATTATACATCATCTGTCACCTTTTGTCGATTTTTAGTAGAAAAAAGCAATGCGATTTGTACACAAATAACAACGGGTAGCAGGAACATAATGGAATGCACCCCAAAACGGGTAGACATGGCAGAGCCTACCATAGGGGTAATGACCAAGGCTACGTTGGTAACAGTGCCTATAATTCCAAATAAAACGCCTCTTCTCTCTGATGGCATTTTTTGACTTCCTATGGTGGTTAATAACGGGTCTATCCCTCCTACTACAATAAAGAATATGCCTGTGGTTATAATAAATGTCCAAATGTTTCCTGCTGATATCCAAAGTAGTACGGCAGGTAGTGCCAATGTGGATAAGGTCAGCGCTAGCTTGAATTTGTTCAGCTTATCTCCCAGCCTAGCAATACCGATAGCAGATATGGCTACCGCACCGCTGATTACGCCATTGGCAATGCCTGTATAGCCTGCTGCTCCACTTCCACCTACCATTTGTTGTATGTAAAGTGGCATAAAGGGCTGAAACATATTCCTTGCCATAGATGCCATGGTGATGATTGCCAAAATAAACAGAATTTCTTTAGAGAATATGCCGCCTCGTAGGTTTTCCATCTTTTGTGCAAAAGACATCTTCTCTTTTGGTTTTTCACTGTCCACCGTAGTGACCCTACGTTTTTCCACCACAAAGAAATAGGCCATCACAACACCAATGGTCAAAATGCCCGCCCCGATGAGGCATGTAACCTGAAAACCAAACATTTCATACATAACGCCGCCAATGAGGGGGCCAACTGAAAATCCAATGGCATTGGCCGATGCCATAAAACCTAGTGCGTATGACATTTTATCCTCTGGTGCATCAGAAGACACAAAGGTCATGGCCGCTGTTACCGTACCTGTAAATCCACCTTGCAATACTCTTAACGCAATGATCTGCCAAGGATTGGTGGTAAATCCATACAATGCCACAATGATAGTGGCGGCTATGAGCGCCCTCATAATCATAGGTTTTCGCCCGTATTTGTCCCCTAATATGCCCCATATGGGGGCTGCAATGGCAAAGGATAGACTAGGCAAAGCAGCTGACAGGCCTATAAAAAAATTTAATCTGGTGGGATCCGTTACCCCAATATCCTGAAAATGAAACGGCAAAAAGGGTGCCATCATGCCAAATCCCATCAAGGACATGACCTGCGTCACCCAGAGTACATATAGATTGATTTTCCAGCGATCTCTCCCCATCTATTCGCCTTTCACACGATTGTAATACTTCATAATGGTCGCAAAGGCTATATCAACGCCTTCGCCTGTGGTAGCTATTGTTTTGACAACCTCTACAGGGATACCCTTTGCAGGACTATGTAGCGAAATCATAGAATGAATTTGCTCTGCCGTTCTCTCCGCCAGTGGATGATCTGCTTTGTTGACCAAAATCACATTGGCAATCTCCATAATGCCTGCCTTACTCGCTTGAATATCATCGCCTAGACCTGGCACCATGACTAGCACCACCACATCGGCAATGTGCATGATTTCCACCTCAGACTGTCCTACGCCTACAGTCTCTACAAATATATATTCAAACCCCGCCATGGTAAGCACTGCTATTCCATCTCTAACAGCTTTAGACAAACCACCTAGGGCCCCTCTTGTGGCCATACTTCTAATATATACAGTCGGCTCTCGGTTTAGGTCTGACATTCGTATCCTATCCCCTAGCAACGCACCACCTGTAATAGGGCTAGATGGATCCACCGCAATGATTCCTACCTTGCTACCTTCCTTGAGTATGTGCTTTGTCAGCTGGTCAGTCAGCGTGCTTTTCCCCGCCCCTGGCGGACCTGTTATCCCTATAATCACAGGCTTTGTCTGAAAGTGTGAGATGCTATTTATGATCTCCATACCTTCTAGCTCGCCGTTTTCAACCATAGAAATAAGCCGGGCTATGGCACGTTTATTGCCAGATACAACCTCTTCTCTAAGATTCATGTTTTTTCCTGCTTTTCAATGAAATTCCAATAAAAATCGAAGCAATTAGCATTAAAATTGCTCCTACTTCTTCTAGCATAAATATTCTGTTATATCCTTCGCTGCCATATGTGTCTAGCCAGCCCCCACATACTTTGTAAATCCACAAGTCTGCTGACATCCCCAACGTGGAAGCTATGCCTAGCAGTGTTCCCGAGTATTTTAGTGGTATGCCCGCCTCCGCCACAGGGGTATACTGGCAGGAGTTAAGGCTACTAGAAAACGCCATGACCAAAGCACTGACAAGAATAACAATTGCTTTATATGCTGGGTCTGCTGGAACAAAAAAGTACATGCTGATGGCTACGATACAGCCCATAGAACCAACCATCATCACAGGAGCAGATCTTCCAATCTTATCCCGGATCATCCCTCCAATGGGACTGGTAAAACACCGTATCCCCATACGCAAAAGAGCCACTGTAGCCGCTGCAAATCCCACAGACGTTCCATATTCATTGGTTAAATATGGATTGATATATGTAAATGTAGATTTTATAATGTAAATCCCCAAAGTAAAAAAACCCAAATACCATGTAATGGGCATTTTCATCGTATCAAAAGCCAGTTTTGCCGATACCACCTCTTCATGTAGGTCGTGGGCTTGTCGGTATGGAACAATTTTCCATATACATAGCCCCACTACAATAGCAATGCTACCATAAATCACCATAACACTTCGATACCCAAATGTAGCCAAAGGTCCATCTATTAGCTGCACCATCAAGTTAATCATGAAAAGGGCAAATATGACAAAGACCAAGTCAGTAATGCCAAACATCTTGCCTTGCTCATGTTCCTCTCCAATAGAGCGAATCATTTTTAGATAGGCTGACCAATAAAAAAAGCCCGTCAATGTGCCATACAGGAAGTAGGCAATGACCAAATGGGTAAATGAAGCACTCATGGCCACAAATCCTGCCACTGCACCTGTTCCTAGGGCAGCGGTAACCATCAAGGTCTTGGCAGAGAATTTATCTGCTAACCAACCCCCGATGGTATATCCAGGCACAGCCATAATGCCAAAACACATAATAAGTGTGCCAATTTGCCCGTCAGTCAGTCCAAAGGTGTCTGCGAACTGACCGTAAAGGTCCAAAGATGAGTAAGGTGCCATCACTACGATATTTGATAATCCTAGCAAAATAAGATATATGTACTTCTTATTAAATCTTCTTAACACAATGGCTTCCTATTTTAGGTCGCTACAGTCAATTTGCATACCTGTCTTGTTGCTTTCCATAGCATATTCAATGATGCGAATTGTATTTCTTGCCTGCTCTGGTGTCACAATCAGTTGTTCTTCTCCACGCATAGCAGCAAAAATATTCCTATAGTAATGTCTGTAGTCGCCTACTACACTTTCCACTTCTCCTTGGATGTTGATGCCATTGATGGTGGTGTGAATGATTCCACTGTTTTCAGCTGGTTCTTTGCCCCAATCCTCAGGCATATCCTTTGGTCTGATGCCTGCTTTTAGTGCATCCTCTTGTACATCCATGCCGTATTTCACATAAGAGCCATTTTGTCCATATACTACAAACCTAGGTAATTCAGCCCTCACAAGCATGCCGCATTTCAATGTGGCTTTGGCATTGTTTTTAAATTTCATGATAAGATGGAAGTGATCATCTACTTTTGCCTCTGGGCGCTGGGTTCTCACATCTGCCATGATAGATATTGGGTTTCCAAAGAAATCCACCACTTGGTCTATCAAGTGGGATCCTAGGTCAAATAACATACCTGATCCAGGAATGTCTTGGTCACGCCAAGCCCCTTTCACATTTGGTGCATATCTGTTATAATTGCTAACGATTTCAAAAACCTCGCCTAGCAGTCCTTCCTTGCTTAATTTTTTAATGGTCTGGTAGTCTGCATCCCATCTTCTGTTTTGGTACACAGACAGCATAACCCCCTTGGCTTTTGCTTTGGCTATGATGTCGTCACAGTCTTTAGCGTTGACCATGAACGGCTTATCTACCACCACAGCTTTTCCTGCCTCAATAGCGGCTAAAGCCAGCTCATAGTGATTGGTATTCGGTGACAATACAACGACTAAGTCGATATCTTTATCCGAAAAAATTTTGTTTACATCGGTAACTATCTTTGCTTCTGGGTGTAAATCTTCTGCTATTTTTGTGTTCTCTGGGCTGCTTGTGTAGATTTTTTTGATCTTCGCACCCTCGATACTGTCTATAATCGGCCCGTGAAACACGCGCCCCGCTAGACCAAATCCGATTATCCCAACATTAATTACTTTAGACATAAGAGACCTCCTATAATATTTGATTTGATTAAGTAAAGTATACCATAGTTTTCAAAAAAAAACAGGAGTTACACCCCTGTTTTGTACGGAAATCTTATAGTGATTCTTGTCCCAATCTCCAGTCTGCTAATGACCTCAATATTGCCATTGTGGCCTGCAATAATCCACTTGGCGATGGAAAGTCCAAGACCTGTTCCTCCGGTTTTTCTAGCTCTAGACTCATCCGCCCTAAAGAATCTATCAAAAATTTTAGATACATCTGACTCTGGAATCCCTATGCCACTATCTTGAATTTTTATCGTCACATTGTCGTTTTCTTTTTTTATTTTAAGCGCAATCTGTTCTCCTGACGGCGTGTACTTAATGCTATTGTCCAGAAATATTCTTAGTGCTTGCTTTATTAGTTGCTCGTCAGCCATCATAGTCACTTCGTCTTCAATCTCAAAATCAAAGACATGAATGGTATCGATCATCTCGGTTTCTTTTTTTATTTCTTTTGCCAATGCTGTCATATCCACACTTTGTATGTTGAGCTTCATGGTGTCATTGTCGCTGCGGGCTAAGAACAGAAGTTGCTCCACAAGATTTTTCATGTTATCGGCTTCGCTCTTTATAGCGTCAATGGATTCTGCCAGTGCCTTTGGGTCATCTTTGCCCCATCTGTCAAGCAGATTGGCATACCCTTGTATGACTGCAATGGGCGTGCGAAGCTCGTGGGAGGCGTCAGATACAAATCGTATTTGCGCACCATAGGCCTCATCTATCCTGTCAAGCATAGCATTGATGGCTGCCGCTATATCTCTAAGCTCTGGCTGGGTGGTGTTTACCGTGATCCGTTCGTGTAGCTTATCTGCATCAATATTGCTGATGCTACCCGTTAGGTTTGTCAGTCCCGCCAAGTTGTTAATGCTCAAAGCCGTCCTTGTCAGCTCATCAATAGGCCTAAGTTTTTTTCGAATGGCATAAGAATCTCTTCTTAGGTTTAACAAAATACCAATGACTTGGCAAACAAATATCACACTAATAATCGTAAGGATTATATGAATAGGTTCCGCCAACTCTGGATGAACTTTTATCCCTATATTGGGCAGTGGTATTGATAGCCCTGAAGGATTCTTTGTAATCACATCTAGCAAATTGTCTTGTTCCTTGTATAGTCCGCTTTGGTACAAATATCCACCTACCAAAAGGAGGAATATCAATATATCTGTGGATACATACGTCCAGAACATCCTCCATGCATGCCAAGAGTTAATCTTGTACACGAGGGATTTGTTCAATGAACTTTCTTGGGTGTATTTATTTGGTCTTTCTGTCCCCCTAGCATTACTCATCTTTCACCACATAACCGACGCCTCTGATGGTATGAATCAATTTAGTATCATAAGCCTCGTCAATCTTCGCCCTAAGATACCTAATGTATACATCCACTGCGTTGGTCTCCCCCATATAGTCATAGCCCCATACCCGTTCTAATAGTACTTCTCTTGTGAGAACTATGTTCTTGTTTTCCATCAATAGCTTTAACAGGTCAAATTCCTTTTTTGTAAGGTCTAAGATATGACCGTTCATTGATGCCTGGTGCTTTTGGGCGTCCAAAGACAGTCCAGCTACATTTAACACATTTTCTGTGTTTTTTGTTTCCCCTGATTTTCGAAGGGCTACTCTAATCCGTGCAAGTAGCTCTTCGATGGCAAACGGTTTGGTAATATAGTCGTTTGCCCCACCATCTAAGCCGGAGACTTTGTCCATTACGTTGTCTCGGGCTGTTAGCATTATGATGGGTACTTGGGAATCCTTTCGGATTCTCCGAAGTACTTCCATTCCATTTAATCCTGGCATCATGATGTCCAGGATTATCAAATCAAAGGAGCGGGCCTGGGCTAAATCCAGACCGCTCCTACCATCTAATGCTTTCTCTACCTCATACCCCTCGTAGGAAAGTTCCATTTCTACAAATCTCGCTATTTTCTCTTCATCTTCTATGATTAAGATTTTTTCGTTCATGGCTTTCCTACTTTCTATTCTCTATGTTAATTGTTGTTATGATTTTCTTTGTGCTTTTGCTCTTCTTTTTCAGCGGCTGACATAATTTCACTCTTAGCCACTTCTGCTGCATCAGCTGCTTTGTCCATGGCTTTGTTCATAGCCCTATTGATATCTGTATCTTCTAAGTCTGGTCCTCCGAAGAAATATCTAAGCCCACAGAACAGTCCTGCGATCATAACTGGAATCGTAATCCAAAATCCCCATACTAGCAACATGATGAACACGATGACTGGAATCTTTACAACCGGTTCCCCATTTTTGTAAACTTCAAAGTTGTTCACACAGCCTTTTTTGAAGACTTTCTTACACCAGTTCCAGAATTTACCCCAAAGAGATCCAAAATCATCTTTTCCTTCTTCTCTCATCTGCTGTCTATGTTGTTCTCTCCACTCTCTGTGCCACCCGCGGTCGCCGCCTTGGTGTCCATGAAAATGTTTGCCTTGGGCCGGTTCTTCTTTTTTCCCGCCTACTTTGCCTTGCTCTTCTAGATAAAGGATTGCATCTAGCATATCTCCATTGCATTTTTCCAATGCCTCTTTTGCCTCTGCATAGCTTACGTTTGCTTTTTCTCGTAGTTTCTCCACTTGCTCGATAGTTGCCATAATATTACCTCTTTCTCCGGTTCTAAACCCCTATTAAATTTTAGCCACTTGCTATAGTCTTATATTACGACATCAAACTTAAATACCAATATGAGAAAGATTAAAAATGCATTAGAAAGAGTTTTAATCTTTTTAATGCTCCCGATCTGCTGCATGCGCTGCTACCCGAGATAAGCCAGGGAGCAGTATTTGAAGCGTAGCGGAAGGACTGCGAGGTCGTGCTTGTCTTGGGTGGCTTACGCATTGGTCAAATAGAGATTGAGTAGCTTCATTGTGTTCTCAATCCCACTCCAATGGCTTCTTTCCATACCGTGGCTCGCATGCACTCCAGGTCCTATAAGTCCGCCTTTTACATCGTTTCCACCTTTTAAAGCAGCACTCACATCTGAGCCATAGTACGGATAAATATCTATCGCATATGATAGTTCATTTGATTTTGCCAGTTCTATAAGTTTTGAGGTAATACCATAATCATAAGGGCCTGAACTGTCTTTTGCGCAGATTGATACATCATACTCTGTACATGCCAAATCTTCGCCGATGCAGCCCATATCCACAGCTATAATTTCATCTATTCCCTCTGGTATATAGGCCATTCCATGTCCTACTTCCTCGTATGTTGACACCATGAATTTGACATTTACTTCTGGTATGATATTCGCGTCTTTCCAGTATTTTAAAAGACCAAGTATTAATGCTACGCTTAACTTATCATCTAAAAATCTTGACTTAATGAACCCTGATGGGGTGACTACAGTTTTTGTATCAAAAGCAATAATGTCTCCCGTTGTAATACCTAGTGCCTCTACATCAGCCTTTGTCTTTACTACTTCATCTAAGCGTATTTCCATATTTTTTTCGTCACGCTCTTTATTTGTAGCATCTTTGTACACATGAGCCGCAGGGCTGGTGCTTAGAACCGTCCCTGTATACACTTTGCCTTCCCTCGTATGCACTTTGCAGTACTCTCCATCAAATGTAGCTAGTGTTGGGCTGCCTAACATTGTAAAGGCCAGCTTTCCGTCGCCTTTAATTGACCTGACCATAAGACCGTTTGTATCAACGTGGGCGCATAATGCTATTGTTTTATCTGTCTTGCCATTTATATCTATAATGCCATTTCCTTTGTTTGTTCTAGAAAATTCATATCCTAACTCTTTTGCCATTTTTTCTACTGTATTAATTGCCTGTATCGTGTACCCTGTAGGGCTGTCCACTGCTAAAATTTCCTGCGCTACCTTAAATACATATTCTTTGTGAAATTCCATCTTATCCTCCGCTTCAGTGCTATTAGGCATATTTATGATATTTATTTTACCATATTACACTGTCGAATTAAATCGTTATACCAAAATTTACAAATTGGGACAAGCATGGTAGAATATAAACATACGTTATATCCATGACCATATACATTTTTGTATAGAACAATAGGAGGTTTAACATGGCTGAATTAAAAGGAACTAAAACATTTGACAACTTGATGGCGGCATTTGCAGGTGAGTCTCAAGCTAGAAATAAGTATACTTACTATGCATCTAAAGCTAAAAAAGAGGGCTATGAGCAGATTGCTGCTTGGTTTGAAGAGACGGCAAACAATGAGAAAGAACATGCTAAGATTTGGTTTAAACTTCTCCACGACGGCATGCCTGATACAATGCAGAACTTATTAGATGCCGCTGAAGGTGAGCATTTTGAGTGGACTGACATGTATGCAGAGTTTGCGAAAACCGCTAAAAGCGAAGGATTAGATCATATCGCTTTTTTATTCGAGAATGTTGGTAAAATCGAGAAAGAGCATGAAGAGAGATATAGAGAGCTTCGCAAAAACCTAGAAAATGGCGAAGTATTCAAAAGAGCCGAATCTCAAACTTGGGTTTGCCGCAATTGTGGACATAACCACCAAGGTCCAAATGCCCTTGATAAATGCCCAGTTTGTGACCATCCACAATCTTATTTTGAGATAAGAGCGACTAATTACTAAAATGTGTATAGCGGGTTTGACTATTTCAGTCAAACCCGCTATATTTGTTTTTTGTGTCTATATATGTGTTTTGTATCAATTATTCTTTAAAAAAAGCGTCATGGATTTTTGGCATCCATTGACTGATTTCTATATGTTGGGGGCACTTGTCCTCGCATACTTTACATCCAACGCAGTTCGCGGCTTGACGTCCAAACACGTTGTATCCTCTGATGGATTCTAAATCATCCTCATAGATTTCTGCGTCATTATAGTATGTAAACATCATTGGAATATTCACGTTTTGAGGACATGGTATACAGTATGCACATTTTGTACATGGAATACTACCACCACGGGTTTCATATTCTGTTTTTATGGATGCTACTAAGTCTAACTCACCTTGCGAAAGGCTATTTGGTGCTGATTTGTCAGCAGAAACTAAGTTTTGCTCTAACTGCTCCATGGTGGTCATGCCGCTAAGTACGATAGATACTTCCGGTTGATTCCAAAGCCACTGCAATGAAAGATTTGCAAAGCTGTCAGGGTAATTCTGTTCTTTTAAAAGTTTTGCCACGGATGGGATAGGTTTAGCCAGTTTGCCTCCACGAAGAGGTTCCATGATGGACACGCCTATGCCCTTAGATGCAGCTAGTTTGAGACCTTTTGTACCTGCTTGATAGTCTATATCTATAAAGTTATATTGTATCTGACACATGGTCCATTTGTCGTAATAGTTGATAATCTCCTCAAACAACTCATAAGAGTCGTGAAAAGAAAAACCAATGTGCTTAATTTTTCCTGCCTTTTGGGCGGCTTCGGCTCTCTCCATTAGATTTTCACTTTTAAATATTTCCCAGTTGGCTGTGTTAAAGCTATGAAAAAGATAAATATCTAAACAATCCACCTCTAGTTTTTTTAATTGTTCTTCTAAGATTGCATCGTATTGAGCAGCTGTTTTTATTCTCGCCATAGGGGCTTTGCTCACCAGTATAGCCTTTTCCCGATATCCGTCTTTCATGGCCTTTCCCACTACATTTTCGCTTAACCCACCATGATAAGGATAGGCGGTATCCACATAATTAGCCCCATGATCAATAGAGTACCTAATCAATTTAATCGCTTCTTCTTCATCAATATGTGCTGAACTTGGCACACCATCTGTGGTAGGCAAACGCATTGTACCAAACCCTAATGCTGGCACCTCAATTCCTGAATTTCCCAATTTTCTGTATTTCATATGACACCTCCTATTAGAAAATATTATACCAACGGAGTTACTCCTGTACAAGGATTTCTTTGATCATAAATCCTTTGCCGGGAACCACTTCTATTTTTAGCTTGGTATTCTCCCACGGTGTTCTATCTACAACAGCCGGATACGCCACTTCCACATAGTGGGGTATCATAGAAGACTGCTCGCCTATTTGCAACACGATGGTATCTATTGCTTCTATATTATTTGCCTTGGCAAAATTTTCCACAGTGTTTATTACTTCCACCACTACGCCTAATTCGTGCATTTGATCCCCTCGCTTATTTTCCTGTCAGCGCTCTTTTGACGCTCCTAGCAGCAATTTTCACTTTACGTTTTACCATGGTTTTGGCCACCGTCGGTCTGATGTCTTTTGCCTCTACGCCTTCTTCATCATAAACCCTATGGAGGGATATGGCGTCGAATTTGCACTTGGTCACGCACTGTCCGCAGCCTACGCAGACATATTCATCTACTACGCTAGCCCCGCAACCTAAGCATCTCTCTGCCTCTTTGCGCATTTGTTCTTCTGTAAATGTGCTGCGGAGATCCTTGAAGGTCTGTTTTGATTTGCTTCCATCCACATGGCTTGATGTTTGTCTTGGTGTGTTGTCATAGCCTTCTAACACTACATTGTTTTTATCAATGGCATGATATTCTTTTCTGTCACGACCAATTAGTAAATCTTGCCCTGGTTGTACAAAGCGGTGAATAGATATAGCCCCTTCTTTGCCTGCCGCAATAGCATCTATAGCAAATTTAGGTCCTGTGTATACATCTCCACCTACGAATATATCCGTCTGGGCTGTTTGATACGTAGTTGGGTCTGCCTTGATTGTATTATTAGGATTAAACTCGGTTTTGCTTCCCTCAAATATTTTTCCAAGATCTATGGACTGCCCTACTGATAAAAGTACGTTTTCTGCCTCTACTAGTTTTATATTGCTATTGTCGTACACTGGGTTAAACTTGCCCGAATCGTCTATTGTCGATACGCACTTTACAAACTCTACCCCTTTGACTTTGCCGTTCTCAACTAGGATTCTCTTTGGTCCCCAAGCGTTATTAACCTCAATGTCTTCCGCTATAGCTTCTAAAATTTCCTCTTCTAAGGCTGGCATTGTTTCTCTTGATTCTAAGCAGAACATGCTAACATTCTCTGAGCCCACCCTAACAGCTGTTCTTGCCACATCTATGGCCACGTTGCCTCCACCGATGACAATGGTCTTGCCAGATAACTTTGGTGCATTGCCTAGGTTCACTTCACGAAGAAAATCTACGCCAGCTATAACGCCTTCAGCCTTTTCACCGTCTATGCCAAGTTTTCTACCAGATTGGGCGCCTACTGCTACATAAAAAGCCTTGTAGCCCTCTTCTCTAAGCTTGCTAATGGTAACGTCTTTCCCTACTTCAACACCAGTTTTAAACTCTACCCCTAGTCCTTTTAGTATGTCGATTTCCGCATTGACTACATTCTTTTCCAATCTGTATGATGGGATTCCCAATGTAAGCATACCCCCAAGGGCCTTTTGCTTTTCAAATACGGTGACTTTATACCCATCAAGTCCTAGGTAATAAGCACAAGACAGCCCCGCAGGCCCTGCGCCTATAATAGCAATCTTCTTGCCGTATTCATGTCGTTTTTTCGGTATAAATCTATTCTTTTCGTTGAGGTCTTGCTCAGCGATAAACTTTTTGATTTCATCTATTGCCACCGGATCGTCAATGTCTCCACGTGTACACTCTTGCTCACATTTTCTAGGGCAAATACGTCCACACACCGCTGGAAATGGATTGTCTTTCTTGATTAACTCTAGGGCCTCTGTATATTTTCCTTGGGCCGCTAGTTTTATATACCCTTGGATTCCAATATGGGCTGGACATTCTGTCTTGCAAGGGGCCGTACCAGCATCCGTCACGTTTTCTCTATTGGTCCTAAAGCCTGGATTCCATTTTTCTTTTGGCCAGTTGTTGTCTCTTGGTGTCTCTCTAGGCGGTTTTGGTGCTGGTTCTTCTTTAGCACATAGTTTTTGCCCTAATTTTGCTGCGTTAACAGGACAATGCTCTACACACTGACCACAAGCTACGCATTTTTCGGGGTCAACCACGGACACATAGTTTGAACGCACCATATCGTTGTTATAGAACATGTTGGCCGTTCTCAAGGATAGGCATGAACATCCACAGCAGTTGCATATAGCATGAGTCTTTCCTTTGCCATCTGTATTTGGGATTTGATGCATTAGGCCGTTTTCTTCCGCTTTTTTGATAATCTCAAAGGCTTCTTCCCTTGTAATCTCACGGGCTCTTCCTGTACGAACATAATACTCGGCAGCATGGCCCATTTGAATACACATATCCTCAGATAAGTGTCCACAACCTTCTCCCATAGATTTTCTAACTGTACGACAAGAGCAGTCTGATACACAGAATTTGTCATTGTCATTTAGGTATTTTGAGACTTCTTCATAGGAAGCTCTTCTTGTTTCTCCTGATATGGTCATTTCAATAGGAATAACACGCATTAGTCCTACTCCAACTGGGAAATTCCCAACAGTTTTGGCTCCCCTTACGATTCCATAATTATTAAAAGCCTCGGCAATCTGTGGGAAGTTTTGCACATTGGTTGGATGGTTTGCCATCATTTCCATAATGCCTGGTACCCAAAGATCTGTCCAGAAATAATCTACCCCTTCTATTTCATTGACAAAACAAACCCCTGCATCTGCTAACAGCAGCAACTGCTCTGTTACAAATTTTAATTCAAGGGTTGACATCTGTGCTATCTCTGCTGCACTTCTTTTTTGGCGGAAGCCAAGAAACATGCCTACATCGGCCATGTCATCTGTCACAACAGGTTCTAAAATCATGTATTCTGGGTCACCATATAAAATCCCACCACGAGCACCGGTTTTTGTCCTATTTAGATGATTTGCTAAATCTAATATTTTCATATTTACAGCCATTTTTTTACCTCCTCACGTAGCCAATTAGACCACTCTTCTATACCTTCACCTGTCTTTGCCGATATTGGAATTATCTTAATGTTAGGATTTATTTTTAAAATTCTCTCTCTCACTTTATCCATATCAAAGTCGAAGAATTCAATGGCATCAATTTTGTTGATAAGAACCACATCTACTATGGAAAACATCAATGGATATTTTAGTGGTTTGTCGTCACCTTCAGGCACGCTTAATATCATGGCGTTCTTTACGGAGCCTGTGTCAAACTCGGCGGGGCAAACAAGGTTCCCCACATTTTCAAGAATTGCTAAATCTACGTCATCAGTCCCTAGGGCTTCAAGACCTTGCTTTGTCATATCTGCATCTAGGTGGCACATGCCGCCTGTATGGAGCTGGATTGCTTTAACCCCTGTTTTGGCAATGGTCACCGCATCCACATCCGAGTCGATATCTGCCTCCATTACACCAATTCTCATCTCGTCTTTTAACATATTGATTGTCTTGACCAATGTTGTTGTTTTACCAGCCCCTGGTGATGACATGAGATTTAGGAGAAAAGTTTTGTCTTTTTTCAGGCTCTCCCTGAGTTGGTCTGCCTGTTTGTTGTTGTTGTCGAAAACACTTTCTTTTACTTCAATTACACGTACCATATTGCATACCTCGCTTTTTAGAAAAACATCCTGATTTATGGAGAAAGTCTCTAAAATCAGGATGCTAATTGTTTACGTTATATTATTAAGCCGTTGCATGTTTTTTCTTGTATCTTTTGGCGTCAGCTTCATCCCTAACAACTACGTCTTTGTATGAGCTAAGGTCACTATGAATCTCATCTTTGAACACGTTTTTCTTGTACTTAAACACTTTATAGAAGTGATAGCCAACAAGAGCCACGTTAGTTGAAAGTGCTAAGAAGCTAACAATGAAAAGTGCTGTAGGATTGTGTGAAGATTCTACTGCAAATTTTGATGAGCTTACAAATGTTGGATAAGCCATGGTAAACATCATCCAAAATGCCAAGGTTTGCGCTCTTGCCTGAAGCCAAGTGCCTCTTTTGAAGAGGAATGCTGCAAGAGTTGGAGCAATTAACAGCGCTGCGCCTGCATAGAATGCGTGGTCTCCAACACAGTTGTATACATAAGCGAAGTTCCATAGGTCATACGGAATAATCCAGAACCAAAGCATATCAGGCCATACCATGTGCTTGTGGTGGTCTTTGCTAAATCTAATACCAACCCATCCTGAAATAGCGATGATGTTTAATAGTCCAGCAATACCATTCATGATATTCCAAGGACCTGGCACCATCATAACACCGTCTACCATCCCTTGCTGGAATCCGTACACTTGGAAGTCACGAACACAAGCCTCTAGGATATTAAGTGCTAGGATGAATGGGGGGAACATCAACGCAAATTTGTTGGTAGACCACCCTTTGACAGTTGCGATTAAATAGAATCCAATACAACCTGCCAGTGCTGAATACACTTTAACCCAATGGAACCAAGTTCCTGTACTAGATCCCTCACCCGCCGTCTTTGGCCATACAAAGATGGTTAAGATGATAGGAACTACAACGAACATAATGAGTGGCATGATTTTGTGCGCGCGGGCTAGCTCGTTTAATAACATAAGCGCAGCCAGTACACCAAGCCACATGATGCCAGTTCCAAATGAAAACGATTCAAATAAAAACATAAATAATTACCTCCTTTAATAATTGACATACCAGTTTATAAATACATAGTATCATACCAGTTATTACACGTCAATATAAATTGACAAAAAAATAACAATTAATTAAATTTCAACATTAATACGGACTTGCTTTTCAAATAATCTGTGATATAATAAGAAATATGGTTTGTTGGTATCTGGTATGACCAGTACCAAGTTTTAATATTTTATCCGTAAAATGGATTATACAAGGAGATATGTATGGCTTTTACAAAATTATATGCCCCTTCGCTAAAAGAGCTGTTCATAAAAGAATTAGAAGGCATGATATTATCGGGTCAGCTAGAAATTGGTAGCAAGCTACCCTCAGAGCGGGACTTAGCGGATTCTATGCAGGTAAGCCGTGCCGTAGTCAATGCTGGCTTGGTGGAAATGTCACACAAGGGATTTCTGGAAATGCGCCCTAGAGTGGGTACGTTTGTGGCTGATTATAGGCGCAATGGCACCACTGAGACCTTGATTTCTATCATGGGTTATAATGGTGGGCGGTTAGGCAAGAACGAGATCAAATCCATATTGGAAGTGAGGTTGGTACTAGAGAGACTGGCTATTGAGCAGGCAATACCGCGTATCACCGAAGAAGATGTTGTCAGATTAACTGCATTATACGAGGCTATGATCAATTCGCCCTCACCAAAGGAAGTTGGCATACGAAGTTTTGCTTTTCATCAAGAGTTCTGCATGATTAGTGGCAATGTGCTATTGCCGTTGATTTTCAACTCGTTTACCGCACCTACACAGGCATTGTGGGAACGGTTTTATAGCCTTCATGGCATGGAGCCACTAGCTCGAAATGCAAGAGAATTGTTAGAATTTGCTATCAAAAGAGATGTAACGGGCGCCATAGATTCCATAACAAAATCTATCAACGACACCATCTATGGCAATAAACTGATTTTCTCGGAGTAAAAATTGAAGTGCTCCCTGTCAAATAGACATGAAGCACTTCATTTTTCATTGTTAAGGAGGCATAGTTATTAATTACTCAAACCTTGTAATTTAGGTGTCCTCTACTTAGCTTTACTTGCCAGCAAATGTGGCTGCATTAACTCCTGCTACTCTGCCAAATGTTAAACTCATCTGAATTGAAGTTCCGCTTGCAGGGTAGAATATGTTGAAGAAATCTCCGTTTGCCACTTCTCCTACTGCATATAACCCAATAATAGCATTTCCGCTTTTATCAATTACTTGTGTATCAAGATTGGTTTTAAGCCCAACCATGGTTCCAAGGGTTGCAGGCACAACTTTGACTGCGTAGAACTTTGACTTTTCGATTGGAGCTTGACCAGTCAAGTCTTTATCAAACTTTGTATCTTTGCCATCTTTAATCATTTGATTGTATTCCGTCACAGTGGCCTTGAAGCCTTCAACATCAATACCCGCCTGTTGAGCAAGCCCATCCAACGTGTCTGCTACAAATGCTGAGCCTTTTTCCACGGCCTTATCTAAAGCTGGCTGGTATGTGTTGCCGTCGAAAATCAGGTAAGAAACCTTATCTTCTTGCTTGACCAAAGCGTCATGGAACAATGGATAGTCAATGGCTTCATTGACAAATCTTTGGCCTTGCTTATTAACTGAAAGATACGGCATCCACATTAGCGAGCATACATCTGTTGTATACACCTGTTCGCCTTCCACCGCTCTAAACCCTATCACACCGCCATGATTGATTACATCAGCATTTAGCTTCTCAGCCATCACTAGTCCATCGCCAGTGTTGCCTGAGCCAGCAAATGAAATCTGACCCTCTGCTACAGGCGTATATTTTTTAACCAACTCTGGATTTCTATCAAATCCGCCACTAGCAAGAACTACAGCCTTGGCCATAAAATCAATAGTTTGTTGATCCTTGTCTACTGCATTAACTCCTATTACTTCCCCTTTATCATTGGTAATCAAGTCTTTCGCTTCTGTTTGCATAAAGAATTCAATACCCTTTGATTCTGCATATGCTTGCAGTGGTTTGATGATTCCCGCACCTTGTTCAGGGCTTGAAACCGCTCTTTTCACTGGGCTTATTCCAGTAGGGTATGGATCGCCAAATTGTACCCCTAACTTTACTAGCCAATCAATGGTTTGACCTGATCGTTCCGCTACGAATGTGAGCTTTTCTTTGTCATTCTTACCATCTGCTCTTTCGCTCCAATAGTTAACAAGATCCTCAACGGAGTCTTGCACTCCTGCTTTTTTATGCAATTCAGAACCAGTTCCATACACGATACCGCCAGATAGAACTGTGCTACCACCAGCCATAGGCATCTTTTCCAAAATGGCAACTTTTGCACCCTTCTCAGCTGCTTCAATGGCTGTAGCAAGACCGGCGGCACCTGCTCCGATTACAACAACGTCATATTCTTTTGTAACATCTGCTTTCGTGCCCGAAGCACATCCTGTAACTCCACCAATGATCATACTCAAAGATAACAGGATTGCTGCTACTTTCATACTTTTTTTACCCATTACACTACTCCTTACATTTTATTTGGCTAGATTCAAAGCCACATTAACGGCATCTTTTATAGCTTTTGAGCTTATCGATGCACCCGCGACGTCATCAACTTCTGTTGATTGTTTTTCAACGATAGCTTTCGGAATTTCCACTAGCGCAAGATCAGAAACGCCTTCTGTCTCTTCCTCTGAAACAATGTTCACTTTTTCAATTTTTCCATGGTTGATTTCGACATTTACTTCGATGGCCCCGTGAACACCTTCTGATTTACCACTGTATGTGCCATCTTTCCATTCGGAAGCTTTGCTACAACCTGCAAAAGTTAAGCCAAGCACCAGCATAACTGCAAGTATCAGTACTCTACCTTTCATCATCTACCTCCTCTTTCATATTTCATTGACAGTCTTGATTTTGTAAAATTCAAAATCACAGGTCAATTGTACATGCATGCATGTATAATTGACTTAATTGTACTACGCCTTCCTGATTTATGCAAGTTAATTTTTTAACAACTCAATTATGTTTGTGTTAAAAAACGATATATGATAGAATAATACAAATCTGAAATGAGGAATGGATGCTTGAATGAACACACAAAGAACTGAAAATAACAGTGCAAATGAATTAATTAAAAAAGCGATTGAAGTTTTCTCTATTAATGGCTACGCTGCTACAAATCTAACTGATATTACAAATGCTCTTGGCATATCAAGAGGTCCTGTATATTATCACTTCAAGGACAAATATGGTTTGTATAAAGCCTGTTTTGAACGTTTCGATGCGGAGGTCCGTGAA
Source organism: Anaerovoracaceae bacterium (assembly GCA_031553975.1). Taxonomy (GTDB): domain Bacteria; phylum Bacillota; class Clostridia; order Peptostreptococcales; family Anaerovoracaceae; genus JAVBKP01. The sequence continues at coordinate 40,157 of JAVBKP010000006.1, forward strand.
TCACATGCGAAAATTATTGCTCAGGATAAGTACATTATCAATTTTATGGAAGACGTAATTTACGATTGTGCTGAGAGAAACACGAGATTTGGATCAAACTTTTTTTTCGGTATAGATACATTAGACGAATTAGCTCCAATCAAAGAGCAATATGATAAGATGAATGACGATATTTATCAGGAGAAAATAGATTATGTAAATAGATCTAAAGATAAAGGTGAAGTTAAACAGAGTGTCGATCCTAAGCAAATAGCTGATTTAATCTATTTGATATTTTGGGGATTACTGAATGGACTGCAAACGCAAAAGCTTTCTGAGTACTCACCGGACGGGATTAAAAACCTCATCAAAATTCTTTTGCTGGGTATAGAGAAATATTGCTGTGATTAAAAGGTCGCCTCTTCGTTTGAAAACCCAATAAAACGAGTCTATCCCAAAGATTGTGTAAACCTCGTGGTTGATGTAGAATAAAACTACATGAGCCAGGAGGTTTTTTAAAATGGCAAGAAGAAGAAGGAATGAAAGTCCAGAGAAACAAAGAAGCAGAGATTTAATAGCAGAACTA